>CALWYQ010000067.1 GCA_944385815.1 uncultured Oscillospiraceae bacterium
GTACCACCGACGTGACCGGCGTCATCTCCCTGCCCGAGGGCGTTGAGATGTGCATGCCCGGCGACAACGTCGACATGGACGTTGAGCTCATCACCCCGATCGCCATCGAGACCGGCCTCCGCTTCGCTATCCGCGAGGGCGGCCGTACCGTCGGCTCCGGCGTCGTCATCGCCATCAACGAGTAATAAAGCTTAGGGGGGATTCCTCCCCCCTATGTGCGCGGCCTTGCCGCGTATCCAGGGGGGACCGCGTCCCCCCTGGACTTATTTTATCCCGTGCATGAAGCCGCCGAGGGCGTTCGAGTGTATGTCCCCGGCAACGGCCCTGCCCTTGCAGGTGTAAAGCACGGCGGTCACGTTTTCCTCGCCGCTCGGATAGCTCGCAAGCTCATAGCACCAGCAGTCGAGCTCGCGGCCGCAGTAGCGCTCGAGGTCGAAGCCCTGCTGCTTCTGCAGCGCGTTATACTGCCTGAGCACGCTGTCGAGCTCCTCCGGTATCAGCACGGCGCGGTGCTCCTCGCTCGAGGCGTCCACCTCCCAGCCGAGCGAGGCGAGGTACGCGGCGCGCTTTTCCGTGCTGTCCAGCCCGCCGCCCTCCGGCTCGGAGCACAGCAGGACTATCAGCGCGAGCAGCGCAGCGCAGGCTATGAGGATAAAAATCGCGCGAGAGCGCGTCAATTCCCTGCCCTTCACAGACATCCCTCCCGGGGAAGTATACTGCCGCCGCAGCGCGGTTATTACGAGGAGGCGCGCCATGACAAGAATAGACAGGCTGCTCGCCCAGAGCGGGCTGTACACGCGCAGCGAGGCCCGTGCGCTGATACGCGCCGGACGTGTCGCCGCCGGAGGCGTAACGCTGACGCGGCCCGAGGAAAAATGCCCCGAGTCCGCCGCCGTCACCGTGGACGGCGAGCCGGTGAACTGCGAAAAATACCGCGTGTTCATGCTCGACAAGCCGGCGGGGCTGCTCAGCGCCACGGAGGACGCCCGCCAGGGCACGGTTCTGGAGCTCTTCCCGCCCGAGCTCAGGCGGCTCGGGCTTTTCCCCGCCGGCCGCCTGGATAAGGACACGACCGGGCTGCTGCTCATGACAAACGACGGCGACTTTGCCCACCGGGTAATATCGCCCAGGTGCGGCGTGTTAAAGACCTATGCCGCCACGGCGGCCGCCCCGCTTGACGAGGCCGACGCCGCGGCCTTCGCGCGCGGGCTTGTGCTCGCAGACGGCACGGAATGCCTCCCTGCGGAGCTTGTGCCGCTCGGGGGCTGCCTCTGCCGCATCACGATAGGCGAGGGGAAGTACCACCAGGTAAAGCGTATGCTGGCGGCCATAGGCAAGCCCTGCGTGTCGCTGCGAAGGATAAAAATCGGCGCTCTGGAAATCGATGGCTCCCTCGGCCCGGGCGGCTGGAGAGAGCTTAGTCAATTTGAAAAGGAGCTTATTTTCGGCTCATCGCTGTAGCGGCGGGGGTTGGTTTTGTGCTGTTTCAACAGACGAATTTAAAAAATTCACAAATGCTACACATTTTTCTATTGAAATTTGCACAAATATGTATTATGATGTAAGACGCATATTTAAGTGCTCTTGTCTATAATAACCAAAGCTCCCGGGCGCTGTGGGAGAGGCGCGTCGGGGGGCCAAAAAGCTCGCCGTACCGAGAAAACAGGGAGGATTTATATGTCAAGCAGGGTATTTCAGAGCGTCATTATTCAGATGAAGGACGCCACGGACAGGTGCATAGGAGTAACGGACGACCAGGGCTTCGTAATAGCCTGCAGCGAGCTGGCCATGGTCGGCTCTCATCTCGACGACCTGTTCCCCGCGATGGGGGAGGAGAGGGAACATATGTTTTCCTCCAACGTCAGAACGTATAAGCTTTTGGGCACGGTGGGCTCGCGCTTCGACTATGTCGTGTTCGTCTCCGGGCACGACGAGGCCGCGCGCAGCATCTGTATCCTCGCCCACGTCGCCATGAGCGAGGCGCGGATAAACTACGAGGAGAAGCACAACAAGGCCACCTTCGTCAAGAACATCATCTCGGACAATATCCTGCCCGGCGACGTATATGTCAGGGCGAAGGAGCTCCACTTCATAACCGACGTGCCGCGCGTGGTCTTTCTGATAAGGCAGACCGACCGCACCGACGTCGCGGCGCTTGAGGTGGTGCAGAACATGTTCCCCGACCGGACGAGGGACTTTGTCCTCTCGGTCACGGAGACGGACATCGTGGTCATACGCGAGCTCATAGACGAGCCCGGCGCGGACGATGTCATGAAGCTCGCCCAGCAGATAGAGAACGCGATAAAGAGCGAGCTCGGCGTCAAGACCGTGATAGGCATCGGCTCCACCGCCTATCACCTGCGCGAGCTGGCCGACCGCTACAAGGAGGCCCAGGTCGCCATCGAGGTCGGCAAGGTCTTTGACACGGAAAAGACCATCATCAATTACGAAAATCTCGGCATCGGCCGCATAATCTACCAGCTGCCGACCACGCTCTGCGAGATGTTCCTCTCCGAGGTCTTTAAGAAGAACCCCATCGAGACCCTCGACGACGACACCATAGAGACCATCAACAAGTTCTTTGAGAACAACCTCAACGTCTCCGAGACGAGCCGCAAGCTCTATGTCCACCGCAACACGCTTGTGTACCGCCTCGAGAAGATAAAGAAGCTCACCGGCCTCGATTTGCGCGAGTTTGACCACGCCATTGTATTCAAGGTCGCCATGATGGTCAAAAAATACCTCGACAGCCAGAACTCCGCCCGGTTCTGATGCCCGGCCCGGCTGCCGACAAGCAAACGGAGGATAGTTACCAATGGTTCAGATGAACTCTGTCAAAATGGTCTATGACAGCAGCGGAACGGAGGCGCTCCACGGCGTCGACCTCGACATACACGACGGCGAGTTCGTGTTCCTGGTCGGCCCCTCGGGCTCCGGCAAGACCACCATCATCAAGCTCCTCACCGGCGAGGTGCACGCCTCGAGCGGGGAGATAACGGTCAACGGCTTTGACATGATGCGCATAAAGCAGCGCAAGCTGCCCTTCCTGCGCAGGACGCTGGGCGTTATCTTCCAGGACTTCCGCCTTATCGACAAGATGACGGTGTACGACAACGTGGCCTTTGCCATGAGGGTGGTCGGGGCGTCCAACTCCGAAATCAGGGAGCGCGTGCCCTATGTGCTTGAGCTTGTCGGCCTCAAGGGGCGCGAAAAGCGCTACCCGCGCGAGCTCTCCGGCGGCGAGCAGCAGCGCGTGGCCATTGCCCGCGCGCTTGTGAACTCCCCGCGCATGATAATTGCGGACGAGCCCACCGGCAACCTTGACCCTGTGCGCAGCCTTGAGCTCATGCTCCTTTTGGAGAAGATAAACGAGCTCGGCACCACGCTGCTGGTCGTCACGCACGAGAAGGAGCTTGTCAACGCCTTCTCCAAGCGCGTCGTGGCCATACAGGACGGCAAGATCATCTCCGACGGAATGGACGGGTACTTCAGCTATGAAATTGAGTAGACTTGGATATCTCATAAAATCCGGCTTCACCGGCATTTTCAGCCACGGCCTCATGAGCTTCGCCACGGTTACGATAACCATGGCCTGCCTGATAATCATGGGCTCCTTCGGCCTGCTTGTCGTGAACATAAACGAGATGATAGCCAGCCTCGAGGAGGAAAATGAGGTCGTCTGCTTCATAGACGAGAGCCTCACGGAGGAGGAGGCCCGCGCGGTGGAGCCGCTTATAGAGGCGGTGGCCAATGTTTCCGGCGCGGACTTCGTGACCCGCGAGGAGGCGATGTCGGACTTCCAGGACGACTATGACCCCGCCCTCTTTGAGTCCCTCGACCCGAGCGTTTTCCGCCACCGCTATATTATCCACCTCACCGACATCAGCCTTATGGAGAGCACCAAGGCCGCGCTCGAGGACGTGGACGGCGTTGCGAAGGTAAACGCGCATCTCGACTATGCCGAGGCCTTTGTAACGGTCAGGAACGTCGTCAGCATAGTCTCGCTCGCGCTCATAGTCATCCTCCTTGTCGTGAGCCTCTTCATAATGAACAACACGATAAAGCTCGCCACCTTCACGCGGCGCGAGGAGATAGCCATCATGCGCATGGTCGGCGCGTCCAACGGCTTTATCCGTTGCCCCTTCATCATCGAGGGCCTTGTGCTCGGCCTTATCGGCAGCCTGCTGGCCTTCGGCATAGAGTGGGCGCTCTACTCGCTGCTCATCAATGAGGTCGTCGGCGGCGTCGCCGCGGCGCTTATCTCGCTGCTGCCCTTCTCGGCCGTTATGTGGCCGCTGCTGATTGCCTTCACAGGCATCGGCGTCATCGTGGGCGTGGTCGGCGGCTCGAGCGCGATACGCAATTACCTCAAGGTCTGATACCCGGGAGAACCATATGAAAAAAACCGCAATTTCCATCATTGCCCTCGTGCTGGCCGCGCTGCTTCTGGTGCCGCTGCTGATATCGGCCTTCAGCGCCACCTCGGCCTACGCCGCCGGGGAGGCCTATCAGGCCGAGATAGACGCCATCGAGCAGCAGAAGGAGGCCCTCCAGAGCGAGCGCGAGGAGATGCAGTCCAACCTGAACAGCCTGCTTGACGAGCGGGACACCGTTTTGGAGAAGAAGGCCGTCCTTGACGAGCGCAACCTGCTCGCCCAGGAGGAGATAGAGCTAATAAACGAGCAGATCGGCGTCTATACCCAGCTCATCGACCAGAAGGCGCTTGAGCTGGAGCAGGCCGAAAAGGACGAGGCCGACCAGTACGAGCTCTATTGCAGGCGCGTGCGAGCCATGGAGGAGAACGGCAGCTACACCTACCTCGACATCCTCTTCCAGTGCAGCAGCCTCAGCGACCTGCTTTCCGCCATGGACGATATCGGCGAGATAATGGATGCCGACAAGCGCCTGTACGACAAGTACGCCGCCGCCCGCGAGCAGACCGCCGCCGTCAAGGCGGAGTATGAGGCCACGCTCTCGGAGTTAGGCGACAAGCAGGACGAGTTGGAGACCGAGAAGGCCGATTTGGAGACGCAGATCGCCGAGGCCCTGAAGCTTATCAACGACCTCGAGGCCGACATAGAAAAGGCCGAGCAGGAGTACGCCGCCAACGAGGCGGCCGAGCAGGAGCTCAACTCCCAGCTTGATGCCATTGCCGCGCAGATAGCCGCCGAGGAGGAGGCAGCGCGCCAGGAGGCGGCCCAGAGCGGCCAGAACTACACCGGCACCGGCTCCACCGCCACCGGCAGCTACATGTGGCCCTGCCCGAGCTGCACCTACATAACCAGCGGCTACGGCAACCGCATCCACCCCATCTTCGGCACCGAGCGCTGGCACTCCGGCCTTGACATCGGCGCCGCGGCCGGCGCCACCGTCGTCGCGGCGGACTCCGGCACCGTCACCGTTGCCACCTACTCCTCGAGCTACGGCAACTATGTTATGATTTACCACTCCAACGGCACCTACACGCTCTACGCGCACATGAGCTCCCTCAACGTGACGGCGGGCCAGAACGTGACGAAGGGCGACACGATAGGCTATGTCGGCTCCACCGGCTGGAGCACCGGGCCGCACCTCCATTTTGAGATACGCAATTCCGGCGGCACGGTGGACCCGAGCCAGTACTTCTCCGGCCTGACCTACGCGCCGGACGCCTGAGACAAAACCGGGGGAAGGGCAGCGCCCTTCCCCCCAAAGCAAATACAGATGCGTCGGCAGCCCTTGCCGGCGCATATACTGCTGTTTACCGAGGTGATGGGATGAAGAACTCGATCGGCCGCGCGTTCAGGGCGGTTTTCGGCATAAAAATCAGGCTCTGGGCGGTTATACTGGCCCTGCTGCTCTGCTTCGGGCTGACCTATGGCCTTACGGTCAGGGGCGAGCGCGGCAGGATAGGCTCCGAGGAAAACTACACGCAGGCGATGAAGTACCTCGAGATTAAAAACGCGCTGGACACCTATTATGTCGGCGCGGTGGACGAGGAGGCCGTGTCGTCGGCCGCCTTTGCCGCCATGGTCAGCGGCCTCGGCGACGAGTGGAGCTATTACATGAGCCCCTCGGAGTACAGCGCCTACAAGCTCTACGCCTCAAACCAGTACGTGGGCCTCGGCGTCTCCGTGGACAAGGACGTCGAGACCGGCGGCCTGCGCGTCACGGGCGTCTACGCCGGCTCCCCGGCCGAGACGGCGGGCATTGAGATAGGCTGCGTGATACTCTCCATAAACGGCACGGACATCACGGATATGACCGTGGGTGACGCGCGCAGCTTCCTTGACGCGAACGTGAGCGAGAGCGTCCAGGTGACCATGCTCAACGCCGACGGGGACCAGACGGAGCTGAACGTGAACTGCGCCCTTGTGTACCAGAGCCCCGTGACCTACAGCCTCGAGAGCGGCAACGTGGGTTATGTGCAGATACTCAACTTTGACTCCGGCTCCGCCGCCGCGGCCATGGACGCCATAGAAAAGCTGCTCAGCCAGGGCGCGCTCGGCTTTGTGTTCGACCTGCGCTCCAACCCGGGCGGGCTGCTGAGCGAGCTCACGGAGCTGCTTGACTACCTGCTGCCCTCCGGGACGATATTCATAAGCGTGGACAAGTCCGGCGAGCAGACGGCGATAGAGTCCGACAGCGTCTGCCTCGACATGCCGATGGCCGTCATCGTCAACGAGTACACCTACTCCGCCGCGGAGTTCTTTGCCGCCGCGCTCCAGGACTACAACTGGGCCGAGATAATCGGCGTGCGCACCACGGGCAAGAGCCGCAGCCAGCAGACCGTGGAGCTCAGCGACGGCAGCGCCATACATCTCTCCACCGCCACGTACCTGACCCCGCGGGGCGTCGATCTTGCCGAGCAGGGCGGGGTCATACCGGACCAGGAGGTCGCGATAACCTCGAGCGGTGATTCCCAGCTTTCGGCCGCGCTTATGGCCGTGCAGTGGAACATGTAGGGCGGTACGGCCTTGACAAGCAAATTCAACCAAACTATAATTATCAACCAGTACGCGGGACGCCCGCAATAAACGGAAGGAAGATAGCAATGAGTGCCGACAGCAAGTTCAAAATGAGTCAGGAGCGCTACGACGCCCTGGTCGAGGAGCTCCACTACCTCGAGACCGTCCGAGAGAAGGAGGTCAGCGAGCTCATAAAGGAGGCCCGCAGCTTCGGCGACCTCAGCGAGAACAGCGAGTACGACGAGGCCAAGACCGAGCAGGGCAAGCTCTATTCCAAGATAGCGGAGATGAAGGTCCTGATTGAAAACGCCGAGATCATCGAAAAGACCGAGATGGACGCCGGCGTTGTCAACCTCTCGAGCCGCGTAAAGCTGCTGGACATAGATGAAAACGAAGAGGTAGAGTACAAGATAGTCGGCTCGCAGGAGGCGAACCCCATGCAGGGCCGCATAAGCGACGAGAGCCCGATAGGCCGCGCGCTGCTCGGCCGCCGCGTGGGCGAGACCGTGACCGTTGAGGCTCCCGCCGGCGAGATGCGCTTTACCGTGCTGGAAGTCATCAACAACTGAGAAAGCGGGGAAGCATGAGCGAGGGAATAACGAGAGAGAACGCCGCGCCGGAGCAGGAGCTCAGCGAGATCCTGCAGATCCGCCGCGATAAGCTTGCCGAACTGCGCGAGGCCGGGCGCGACCCGTTTGAGCTTACAAAGTTCGAGCGCACCGCCTGGACAAGCGACATCCGGGACAATTACGACAAATTTGAGAATCAGACCGCCGCCGTCGCCGGGCGCATCATGTCCAAGCGCGGCATGGGCAAGGCCATCTTCTGCCACATCAAGGACGACCGCGGCCAGCTCCAGCTCTACGTCCGCGCCGACGCGGTGAGCGAGCAGGAGTTCAGGGATTTCCGCAAGTACGACATAGGCGACATTATCGGCGTCCGGGGCTATGTGTTCAAGACCAAGACCGGGGAGATCTCCGTCCACGTCGAGTCCGTTACCCTGCTCGCCAAGAGCCTGCGCCCGCTGCCCGAGAAGTTCCACGGCATGACCAATGTGGAGCTCAAGTACCGCCAGCGCTATGTTGACCTCATTATGAGCGACGCGAGCCGCCGCAACTTTGAGATACGCTCTAAGTTCGTGAGCTATGTCCGCCGCTTCCTCGAGGGGCGCGGCTACATGGAGGTCGAGACCCCTGTACTGAACACCATCTCCGGCGGCGCGACCGCGAGGCCCTTTATCACGCACCACAACGCGCTGGACATGGACCTCTACCTGCGCATAGCTACGGAGCTCAACCTCAAGCGTCTCATCGTCGGCGGCATAGAGCGCGTCTACGAGCTCGGCCGCATATTCCGCAACGAGGGCATGGACACGCGGCACAACCCCGAGTTCACCACCGTTGAGCTCTATCAGGCCTACGCCGATTTCAACGACATGATGGACCTCTTTGAGGACCTGCTGAGCGGCGCCGCCATGGAGATACTCGGCAGCTATGAGCTGGACTGGCAGGGCGAGCATATAAGCCTCGCGCCCGGCTGGCCGCGCATGACCATGGCCGAGGCTGTTGAGAAGTATCTCGGCGTGGACTTCATGGCTATCACCGGCGACGCCGAGGCCGTAAAGGCGGCCGAGGCCGCCGGCGTGGACATGTCCGGCAAGGAGCCCACCTGGGGCAACGCGCTCTATGAGTGCTTCGACCAGAAGGTCGAGGAGCACATGGTGCAGCCGACCTTTATAACCATGCACCCCGTGGACGTCAGCCCCCTCGCCAAGCGCAGCCCGAAGGACAAGCGCCTCACCGAGCGCTTCGAGCTCTTTATCTGCCGCAGCGAGATGGGCAACGCCTTCTCCGAGCTCAACGACCCCATAGACCAGAAGGAGCGCTTCCTCAAGCAGGTCGAGCTGCGCGCCAAGGGCGACGACGAGGCCGGAATGATGGACTATGACTACATAAACGCCCTCGAGTACGGCATGCCGCCCACGGGCGGCCTCGGCATAGGCATAGACCGCTGCGCCATGCTCCTGGCCGGCGTAGATTCGATACGCGATATAATCCTGTTCCCGACCATGAAGCCGCTCGAGCTTCAGAAGAACGACAGGCCCGCCGCAAACGAGGCCATGGGCCAGCTCGGCGAGGTCATGGAGGCCATGCTCAAGGGTATGCCCGCGAACGAGGCGCCGGCAGACTTCTCCAAGGTGGAGATAGAGCCGCTCTTCGCCGATTTTGTGGACTTTGAGACCTTCAGCCGCTCCGATTTCCGCGCCGTCAAGGTCAAGGCCTGCGAGGCCGTGAAGAAGAGCAAAAAGCTCCTCAAGTTCACGCTTGACGACGGCAGCGGCGAGGACAGGGTAATCCTGAGCGGCATACACGAATACTACGAGCCCGAGGAGCTTGTGGGCAGGACCTGCATCGCCATAACCAACCTCCCGCCGAGGAAGATGATGGGCATAGACTCCTGCGGCATGCTGATAAGCGCCGTGCACCACGAGGAGGGCGAGGAGCGGCTCCACCTCCTGATGGTGGACCCCCGCATCCCCGCCGGCGCAAAGCTCTATTAAAAAACCGGCCCCGTCCGCGAAAATCGCGGGCGGGGCTTTGGCTATGCTATGCTCAGGCTTACGGAGAACAGCGCTTCAAAGTCGCGCTGCGAGATGTAGACGCTGCCGTCTATTGTCCGCACCCTGTCGAGCAGCTTTACCGAGCGGCATATGCCGTGGCCCGTGTTGGCCGCGCGGTCGCCGCTGTGGAAGCAGTAGGCAGCGCCGCCGTATGTGACCACGGCGGAGGCGAGCTCCCAGCTGACCCCGGCGCCCAACACGTCCGCGGCGGTGCGGACGGGTACGTAATACTGCCCGCCGCGCAAAAGGGCGCTGCGGCCAAGCTCGCGGCCGTTGTAACAGATTTGCGCGGAGCCGGGGTCGGTGCAGACTATTTCAGCGCCCGGTATGCCCATGTGCGCGAGGTAATAGGAGCCGAAATTCTGCGCCGAGGGGACGGTCGCCGCGCCGTAGGCCTCATCGGGGACGTAGCTGAGCTCGAGGACGCCGTCCGCAGCGCAGCTCCCGGCCCGGGCGCTGTTTTCGTCTATGACCGCGGCGTTTTCCGAGAACATCACGCCGTAAAAGACGAGCAGTATGAGCGCCGGGACGCTCAGGGCGCAGGCCGCGGCGCTGAGCCATTTCTGCGGCAGCGCGGCGGCGAAAAGGCCGCGCATGCATATGACGATGAGGAAAACCGCGCCCGGCAGCACCATCCGCGCGCCCACGACGGGCGAGACCATGCAGACCCCGAGCGAGGCCGCAAGGCAGAGCATGAAGAGCGGTATGACGCGCTCGCCGGCCAAGTGGGCCCAGACGCCGTAGGCGCACAATACGAGGAAGGCGGCTATGGAGACAAGCGCGAGGGCGACGCCGTCGTATATGACGCCGAGTCCAGTGAGGCAGACCATGGCCGAGCTCAGCAGCGAAAGGGCGCAGAGCGCCCTGTTCCCCCGGCGGAAGAGCAGCAGCGCCGCGCTGAGCAGCGTCAGCAGTACGAGCACCCACAGGCCCTCAGGGCCGCAGATTTTGCGGTCGAAGAGCGCAAAATTGGCGTTTATGCGCTCAAGGAGCGAAATCGAGCCGAAGCTGTTTTGTTCAAGCCGCGCCGCCACGCCCGGCGAGGTGAAAAGCGAGGCGTAGCCCAAAGCCGCGGCGGCAAGGTTTGAAAGCGCGAAGCCCCTCCTGGCGCGGGCCTGCCCCCAATCGGCGAGGCAGAAATAGCAGATGACAAAAACCGTCAGTATCCCTGTCATCTCAACGGTGGCGGCGGATAAAAACGCGAGGATGAAGAGCCGGCGGCCTTCGCCGGCGCGGCAGAGATATTTGCGGAAGAGGAAGGCGTACAGGACGATGAGCGCCGCGGGGAAGAGGTAGTTGAGCGAGCCCGCGCCCCAGAGCGCCCCGTCTGAGAGCGCCTTGTTCCCCATGAGCCAGAAAAGGCAGAGGAACAGCACGCAGCCGGCGGCGGAGGGCCTGCCGTCGTCGGAGCAGAGCCTGACGCAGACGCAGCCGAGCGCGCAGATGAGCAGCAGGTTGAAAATGCGGAAGGGCCACATGTCCAGCTGCAGCAGCGGGCAGAGGATAAAATGCACGAACACCCTGCCCGTCAGCGTACGGTAGTGGTCAATGGTGTTCGCGATATACTGGCCGAGGCCGCCGTCGCAGAAGGTCATGTAGTAAAAATCGTCTGCCGCCGGCCGTATAAGGCAGCAGAGCGCGGCGGTCCCAAGCAGCAGGAGCATACCGCTTATTAAGTTTACCGACAGCCTTTGCTTCATGCGCGCCGCTTCCTTCCCGGCCACGCCCGGACAGGCGCGGCTTATCTTTATCTGCTTACAAATTATAGCCTATCCGCCGCGTCTTGGCAACCGCGTTCTTTGCGGCGGCGCCCATGAAACAGTTGACAAATCCGGCGATTGCGCATATTCTTTTAATAACTATAGTAGTATGGAGCGCTTATGGAGAGGATAAGCTCGCGGAAAAATCCATATATTATGCATCTCAGGCAGCTCGGCTCGGACGCTGCGGCGCGCCGTGAGCACGGCGAGACCGCGCTCGACGGCGTTAAGCTTTTGGGCGAGGCGCTCTCGTCCGGGGCCGAGGTGACCGGCGTCGTGTGCACGGACCCCGGCATGCTTCCGCCCGGGCTGAGCTGCCCGGTGTACTGCGCGCCGGCGGAGCTCGCGGCCTATGCCTCGCCCGTCAAGAACAGCCCCGGGCCGGTGTTTTCGGTGAAGCTGCCGCGCATTGCGCGCCCGGCGGAGCTGAAAACCGCCGTGGTGTTGGAGGACATGCAGGACCCGGGCAACGTAGGCACGCTTATACGCACGGCGAACGCCCTCGGCATAGACGCCGTAATCCTCGCGGGGGCCTGCGCCGACCGCAGCTCGCCCCGCGCCGTGCGTGCGAGCATGGGCGCGGCCTTCAGGCAGTACGTGTTAGAGTGCCGCACGCCGGAGCTCGGCGCGCTCTGCGCCGGGCTCGGGCTGAGCCTCTATGGCGCGGCGCTCAGGGAGGACGCGCTCGACCTGCGCGAGGCAGCGCTCTGCCGCTGCGCCGTCGCCATAGGCAACGAGGGCCACGGCCTGAGCGCGGAGCTGCTGGCCCAGTGCGCCGGGACGCTTATAATACCGATGCGGCCGGGCAGCGAGTCGCTGAATGCGGCGGCCGCGGGCGCGGTGCTCATGTGGGAGATGGCCAGGAGGGGGGACGGACTTGTCTGAGCTCAGGTTCTGGCTCTGGCTCGCGAGCCGCGAGGGCGTGCGGGCAAGGTCAAAGCTGCTGCTCCTGGAGCAGTTGGGCGACGTGCAGGAGGTTTATTTTGCGCGGGACGGGGACTATAAGCGCCTCGGCTTCCTGACGGAGGCCGAGCTGGCCTCCCTCGGGCAGAAGAGCCTCAATGACTCGATGCGCATTATGGATGCCTGCGCCGACGGGGACATAGGCATAGTCACGCTGCGGGACGCGGCCTATCCGCGCCGCCTGCGCGAGACCTACGCCCCGCCGCTTGCGCTGTACGTGCGCGGCAGGCTGCCCAATATAGACGAACTGTGCGCCGTGGCCGTGGTCGGCACGCGCAGCGCTACCCCTTACGGCCTGAAGATGGCCCAGCAGATGGGCTACGGGATATGCAAATGCGGCGGCATGGTCGTGTCCGGCCTGACGCGGGGCGTGGACGCCGCCGCGGCCCACGGGGCCGTCATGGCGAACGGCCGCTGCGTCGGCGTACTCGGCACCGCGATAGACGATCCGGGCGCGATAGACCGCCTCGCCGCCGACGTCGCCGTCACCGGCGCGGTCATAAGCGAGTACGCGCCGGGCTCAAAATCGCGCCGCAGCAACTTCCGCGAGCGCAACAGGATAACCGCCGGCCTCGCCGTGGCGACGCTGGTCGTGGAGGCGCCGGAGCGCTCCGGCGCGCTGGGCTTTGCGGACGAATCGCTCGAGCTCGGGCGCGAGGTGTTCGCCGTGCCCGGCAACGCCGACGCGCCGAACAGCGCGGGCACAAACCGGCTTATAATGGAGGGCGCGAGCCCCGTGCTCTCGGCCTGGGATATGCTCAGCCACTACAAGCTGCGCTTTGCGGGCCTTAAAAGGGACGGGACCGGGATGCCCGCCGCGCAGGCCGAGCGCTGGGCCGGGCGGAACGCCGCGCCGGAGGAGGGCGGCGCAGAGCCGGCGCGGGAGGAGACGGAAAAGCCGAAAAAGAGGAAAAAGGCGCCGCTCCGCGGGCTGAAGCCCAAAAAAGACATTGACAAGCCCGAGGCTGAGGAATATATTGACCTCGTAAAGCAGCTCGAGGGCCTCAGCGAAAAGCAGCTCAGGATAGTCGCCGCGATAACCGCCCCCGGCACGCACGTGGACGACATCGCCGAGGGCTGCGGCCTCGGCTCCACCGAGGTGCTCGGCGAGCTGACGATGCTGCAGCTCATGGGCTTTGTAAGACAGGAAGAGGGAAAACGCTTTTCCCTTAACATAATTCAGAAGTGAGGACGTTTTGATGAGCAGAGGAAAGACGGCCCTTGTCATAGTCGAGTCTCCGGCAAAGGCGAGGACCATCGAAAAATATCTCGGCAGGGACTTTAAGGTCGTGGCCAGCATGGGCCACCTGCGCGACCTGCCGAAGAGCACCATGGGCGTGGACCTTGAGCACGATTTCACTCCGCAGTACATCCCCGTAAAGGGCAAGGAGGATATAATAAACGAGCTCAAGGAGGCCGCTGCGAGCGCGGACATGGTCTATCTGGCGACCGACCCTGACCGCGAGGGCGAGGCCATAGCCTGGCATTTGAAGGAGCTTTTAGGGCTGCCCGACGGCAAGGCCTGCCGCGTGACCTTCAACGAGATAACGAAGAAGGTCGTAACCGAGAGCATACGGCAGCCGCGCGACATAGATATAGACCTTGTAGACGCCCAGCAGGCGCGGCGCATACTCGACCGCATCGTCGGCTACGAGCTCAGCCCGCTTTTGTGGAAGAAGATACGCCGCGGCCTCTCCGCCGGGCGCGTCCAGTCAGTTGCGACGCGCATGGTCGTAGACCGCGAGAATGAGATACGCGCCTTTGTGCCGGAGGAGTACTGGCTGTTGGACGCGACGCTGCGCCGCGCCGACTCCACGGAGTTCACGGCGCGCTATTACGGCGAGGGCAAAAAGAAAACCGAGCTCAAAAGCGAGGCCCAGGTAGACGCCGTGATAGCCGACTGCAGCGGCGGCGAGTTCACCATAGACACCGTAAAGCGCGGCAAGAAGGAGCGCAGCCCTTCGCCGCCCTTCATAACCTCGACGCTCCAGCAGGAGGCCTCCCGCCGCCTCGGCATGACGCCGCGGCGCACCATGAGCATTGCCCAGCAGCTCTATGAGGGCGTGGACATCTCCGGGCAGGGCACGATAGGCCTTATAACCTACATGCGAACCGACTCGCTGCGCCTGAGCGAGGAGGCCCTCGCCGCGGCGCGCGGATACATCTCCGCCCACTACGGCGCGGCCTACTGCCCGCCGCAGCCCCGCCGCTTCAAGGCCCGCGCCGGGGCGCAGGACGCCCACGAGGCCATCCGCCCGACCAACGCCGCCCTCGCGCCGGAGCAGGTGCGCGCGGACCTGACGCGCGAGCAGTACCAGCTCTACCGCCTTATCTGGGGCCGCTTTACGGCCTGCCAGATGTCCAACGCGGTGTATGATAACGTCACGGTCGAGACCTCCTGCGCCGGGCACAGCTTCCGCGCAAGCTATTCGGAGCTTGTTTTCCCGGGCTATACCGCGGTTTACGACGATGCTAAGGACGAGGAGAGCGAGGCCCCCGTCAAGCGTATACCCAACCTCGCCGAGGGCGAGCGCGCCGTATGCAAAAAGCTTGAAAAGGAGCAGCGCTTTACCCAGCCGCCCAGCCGCTACACCGAGGCGACGCTCATCCGCGCCATGGAGGAGAAGGGCATCGGCCGCCCGAGCACCTATGCCCCGACCATAACCACGATACTTTCCCACGAATATGTGGTCAAGGAGGGGCGCTTCCTGCGCCCAACCTCCCTCGGCGAGGTGGTGACGGGGCTGATGGCCGAGCGCTTCCCGGATATTGTGGACCTCAAGTTCACCGCCAACATGGAAAACGGCCTCGACGAGATAGAAAAGGGCGAAAAGAACTGGAAGAGCTACCTCGCAGACTTCTATGGAGGCTTTGAGCAGGAGATGAAGGCCGCCGAGGCGGCCATGGAGGGCGTGCGCATAAAGGTCCCCGATGAGGAGAGCGACGAGATATGCCCCAACTGCGGGCGCAGGCTTGTGTACAAATCCGGCCGCTTCGGCCGCTTCCTCGCCTGCCCGGGCTATCCCGAGTGCAGCTTTACCATGCCCATTGTCGTTGAGATGCCAGGCAAATGCCCGGCCTGCGGCGGCCGGCTTTTGAAGCGCACCAGCCGCAACGGCTACGC
This sequence comes from uncultured Oscillospiraceae bacterium, assembly GCA_944385815.1. Classification (GTDB taxonomy): domain Bacteria; phylum Bacillota; class Clostridia; order Oscillospirales; family Oscillospiraceae; genus Scatomorpha. The sequence continues at coordinate 15,415 of CALWYQ010000067.1, forward strand.
CTACTATGCCTGCGAGCGCGGCAAGGACTGCCCCTGGCGCGGCACCGGCGCCGACGGGCGCGAGATAATCGGCTTTATGACCTGGGACGTGCCAACCAAGGACAACTGCCCCGAATGCGGCAAGACGCTCTTCAAGCGCTCGGGCCGCGGCCGCTCAAAGCCCTTCTGCATAAATCCCGAGTGCCCGAGCTACCTGCCGCCCGAGCAGCGCGGCTATAAGCCGCGCAAGAGCGCCGGGGACGGCGAAAAGGCGGAGGACGGGGAGGCCGCCGGGGAGAAAAAGCCCGCCGCCGGCAAGGCTCCCGCGAAAAAGAGCGCGGCGAAAAAGGCCGCGCCCGCCAAAAAGCCGGCGGCAAAGAAAACCGCGGCCAAAAAGCCCGCCGCGCGCAGGACGGCGAAGAAGGCCGCCGGGGAGGAAGAATAATGGAGCGCGTAACCGTTATCGGCGCGGGCCTCGCCGGGAGCGAGTGCGCCTGGCAGCTTGCAAGGCGCGGCGTGCCCGTGCGGCTTGTAGAGATGAAGCCGGAGAAGTTCACCCCGGCGCACAAGAGCGCGTATTTTGCCGAGCTCGTCTGCTCCAACAGCCTGCGCGGCGACGACCTCACGAACGCCGTCGGGCTGCTGAAGGAGGAGATGCGCCGCCTCGGCTCGCTTATTATGGAGAGCGCGGAGGCCAACCGAGTCGCCGCCGGCGGCGCCCTGGCCGTAGACCGCGAGGGCTTTGCGAAGTACATCACCGAAAGGCTCGAGGGCGAGCGGAACATCGAGATCGTCCGCGCCGAGGCCTCCGACATCCCGGACGGGGAGGTAGTCATAGCCACCGGCCCGCTCACCAGCGACGCGATGGCCGAGCGCATACGCTCGCTCTGCCCGGAGTTTGACCTGCACTTTTACGACGCCGTCGCGCCAATCGTCACGCTCGAGAGCGTGGACATGTCCAGCGCCTACCGCGCGAGCCGCTACGGCAAGGGCACAGCGGATTATGTAAACTGCCCCATGACCCGCGAGGAGTACACGGACTTTGTCCGCGAGCTGCGCGAGGCAAAGGAGGCGCCGGTCCACGGCTTTGACGACGGCGCGGTCTTTGAGGGCTGCATGCCCGTTGAGGTCATGGCGCGCAGGGGGGAGGATACGCTCCGCTATGGGCCGATGAAGCCCGTGGGGCTTGTGAATCCCAACACCGGCGCGGAGGACTACGCCGTGGTGCAGCTGCGCCAGGACAATGCCGGCGGCACGCTTTATAACCTTGTCGGCTTCCAGACGCATCTCACTTGGGGCGAGCAGAAGCGGGTATTTTCCATGATACCCGCGCTTAAAGGCGCGGACTTTGTGCGCTACGGCGTCATGCACCGCAACACCTACCTGGACTCCCCGCGCCTGCTTGACCGCTATTACCGCCTGCGCGCGGACTCTAAGATAAGCTTCGCCGGGCAGATGACCGGCGTGGAGGGCTATGTTGAGAGCGCCGCGAGCGGCCTGCTCGTCGGGATAGAGACCGCGGCGAGGATGCTCGGCATGGAGAGCGTGGACTTCCCGGCCGAGACAGCCGTGGGCGCGCTCGCGCTCTACGTCTCCGGCGGCAGCGTCGGCGACTTCCAGCCAATGAACATCAACTTTGGAATTATCAGCCCCCTCGGCTATCGCGTCAAGGGCAAGCGCAACAAGAACGCGGAGATTTCGCGCCGCTCGCTCGAGATAATTGACGGCCTGAAGGAAACTAAGGAGGTTTTGTCCCTGTGAGGATACTTATCGACGCCATGGGCGGCGACAATGCGCCGAAGGCCCCGGTGCTCGGAGCGCTCCGGGCCGCGGCCGAGCTCGGCGTAGAGGTCGCGCTCATCGGCAAAAGGGAGGAGATCGAGCCGCTCCTGTCCGGCGCGGCCGCGGAGATAATCGACGCGCGCGAGGTCGTAACGATGGAGGACGACCCGAGCACGGCCACCCGCCGCAAGAAGGACTCCTCCATGGCCGTCGCGCTCAGGCTGCTGCGCGAGGGCGCGGGGGACGCGGTCGTCTCCGCCGGAAGCACAGGCGCTCTGCTGACCGGCGCCACGCTCACCGTAAAGCGCATACCCGGCATACGCCGCGCTGCGCTCGCGCCCGTGCTGCCGAACGGCGGCCGCGGCGTGATGCTTATCGACTGCGGCGCGAATGTTGAGTGCACGCCGGAGTATCTCCTGCAGTTCGCCTTTATGGGCAGCTTTTACGCCGGCAAAATCATGGGCTGCGCCAATCCGCGCGTCGGCCTGCTGAGCAACGGCACCGAGCCCACAAAGGGCTATCCGCTCGGCAAGCACACGTACAGCTTGTTAGACAGGGCCGCGGCCGAGGGCAGGATAAACTTTATCGGCAACGTAGAGGGCACGGACGTCATGGCCGGCGGCGTGGACGTCGTGGTCACGGACGGCTTTACCGGGAACGTGTTCCTGAAGGCCAGCGAGGGCATGATAAAGTTCGCCCTCGGCCAGCTCAAGGGCGTGTTTTACGGCAGCACGAAGAACAAGCTCGCCGCCCTCGCGCTCAAGCGCGACTTCATGGGCATGAAGGACGGGCTCGACGTAAACAAGATAGGCGGCACGGCGCTGCTCGGCATATCGAAGCCCGTAGTCAAGGCCCACGGCTCCTCAAACGAGGAGGCCATATTCAGCGCAATACGCCAGGCGGTGAATTTCTGCCGCGCGGGCGTTATTGAGGAAATAGAGAAGAACATAACGTATATGCGCCTCTCCCCCGAGGAGCTGGCAGGAATGGAGGAAACAAAATGATATTCGAGAAGATCCGCGACCTCGTCGCCAAGCAGTTTGTCGTTGACGCCGGCACCCTCAGCCGCGAGACCAGCTTTACCGACGACCTCAATGCCGACAGCCTTGACGTTGTCGAGCTCAGCATGACGATCGAGGAGATGTTCAACCTCGGCGAGATTAGCGAGGACGAGCTCAAGGGTATCGGCACCATCGGCGATCTTGTCGATTACGTGGAGAAAGCTTCGGCCAACTGATGCAGGCCATAGAAGAAAAATTAGGCTACCGCTTCAGGGACTGCGGCCTGCTCGAAAACGCGCTTACGCACAGCTCCTATGCCAACGAAAACCGCGGCAGATGCTGCGAGAGCAACGAGCGGCTCGAGTTCCTGGGCGACAGCGTGCTCGGCCTTGTTGTGGCGGACGCGCTCTACAAGCGCCGCGCCAACCTGCCCGAGGGGCGCATGACGCGGCTGCGCGCGCAGCTTGTCTGCGAGGAGAACCTGCACGCCGTGGCCGCCCAGCTCGAGCTCGGCCGCTACATACGCCTCGGCAAGGGCGAGGAGCACTCCGGCGGCCGCACGCGCGTGAGCATACTTGCCGACGCGGTGGAGGCGGTCATAGCCGCGATGTACCTCGACGGCGGCATGGACGTTGCGCGCGGCTTCATAAACCGCTTCATACTCAGCGACATGGACCGCGCGCTCAACTCCACTGGCGACAGCAAGACCGAGCTGCAGGAGCTTGTCCAGCGCAAGAGCGGCAGCATGCTCGCCTATGAGCTCACCGGCGAGAGCGGCCCGGATCACGACAAGACCTTTGCCATGCGCGTTATGCTCAACGGCAGGGAGATAGGCTCCGGCACAGGCCGCACCAAGAAGGAGGCCGAGCAGGCCGCCGCGCGCGCCGCGCTCAAGGCGCTGGGCAAATGAGTGCGCGGGAGAGCATTATCCCCGTCTTTGTGCCGCACCTCGGCTGCCCGAACGACTGCGTGTTCTGCAACCAGCGGCACATCTCCGGCACGCTCTCGCCCTCGACGCCGTCGGACGTCAGCTCTGCCATAGAGCGGGCGCTGGCCCTGACGCCGCCTGGGACAAGGCGGCAGCTGGCCTTTTACGGCGGGAGCTTTACGGCGATACCGGACGCGGAGCAGGAGGCGCTCTTAGGCGCGGCACAGCCCTACCTCGAGCGGGGGGACATAGCGTCCATACGCCTCTCCACGCGGCCCGACGCCATAGACGGCGCGGTGCTCGCGCGGCTTAAGCGCAATGGGGTGGAGACCGTCGAGCTCGGGGCGCAGAGCATGTCCGAGCGCGTCCTTGCGCTCTCCGGGCGCGGGCACACGGCCGGGGACGTGCGCGAGGCGTCCAAAATGGTTAAGGCGGCGGGCTTTAAGCTCATATTGCAGATGATGACCGGCCTGCCGGGCTCGGACGACGAGACGGACGTGTATTCCGCGCGGGAGCTTGCCGCGCTGGGGCCGGACGGCGTGCGCGTCTACCCCACGGTGATAGTGCGCGATACGGCGCTCTGCGCGCTCTGGCGCGCCGGGAAGTATAAGGAGCACACGGTTGAGGACGCCGTCCGCGTCTGCGCGCGCATAGTGCCGGTTTTTGAGGGCGCGGGCATACCCATAATCCGCATGGGCCTGAACCCCACGGAGGACCTCAGCGGCGGCGACGCCGCCGGCGGGGCGTATCATCCGGCGCTCGGCGAGCTTGTGCGCTCGCGCATACTGCGCGGCGAGGCCGAGGCTCTGCTCACGGGCGCGGCGCCCGGCGCGGAGGTCACGCTTCGCGTAAACCCGCGGCTAATGAGCCAGCTAATAGGCCAGCACGGCGCGAACAGGGAGTACCTGAGGGAGAAATTCGCGCTCAGAAGGCTCAGGATAGTCCCGGACGCTGCCGTAGAGCGCGTGGAGCCCGGCTGAATTTTACGGAAATTTATTCGGGATATGGCCAAACTGTAATTTTTGCGATGCAACTATGATACAAACACGGTTTAAAATCGCAGGCAGTACAGGGAGGCGATGCAAATGCCCGAGGCCAGGAACAGGGCCGTAAGAATAATCGTGGCCGCGATCGCGGCAAGCCTGCTCCTCAGCGCGGCCTGCTGCGCGATGGCGGTGCTGAACATAAGCGGTTTTCTCACCGCGGAGCTGCGCGGCGAGCCGCAGGACGCCGCGTACTGCGTAGTAATGCAGGACGGCATGACAAATTGAACAGTGGGACCCGGGGAAAGCCCGGGTCTTTTTTCGCAGTTAAACGGCGGGAATCCTTGAAAAAAACGGCGGGAAGTATTATAATACTATGTCTGCGTGAAAACGCTGGAAAGCTTATTGAGAGGTAATGCGGATTGTATCTTAAAGCGCTGGAAATTCAGGGCTTCAAGTCCTTCCCCGAGCGGACCCGGCTGACCTTCGACAGCCCGGTCACGGCCATAGTCGGCCCGAACGGCTCGGGCAAATCGAATATTTCCGACGCCATACTCTGGGTCATGGGCGAGCAGAGCAGCCGCACGCTGCGCGGCGGCAAGATGCAGGACGTGATTTTCGGCGGCACGGCCCGGCGCGCGTCCATGGGCGTGGCGCAGGTGACGCTTGTGCTCGACAACTCGGCGCGCCTTTTTGACATTGACGCCGGCGAGGTCGCGATAACCCGCAAGTATTACCGCTCGGGCGAGAGCGAGTATTACATCAACCGCAGGCAGGTGCGCCTGCGCGACGTGAACGAGCTTCTGATGGACACCGGCCTCGGCCGCGACGGCTATTCGATAATCGGCCAGGGCCGCATCGCGGAGATAGTAAACGGCAAGAGCGCCGAGCGCCGCGAGGTTTTGGAGGAGGCCGCCGGAATATCGCGCTACCGCTACCGCAAGGAGGACGCGGAGCGCAGGCTTCAGCGCACGGAGGAAAACCTCCTGCGCGTGAACGACAAGATCGAGGAGCTGGAGCTCCAGGTAAAGCCGCTCAGGGAGCAGGCCGAGACGGCGAAGCGCTATCTCGCGCTGCGCGACGAGCTGCGCGTCGCCGAGGTGAGCTTGTGGATGAGCGACCTCGACGCGCTGCGCGAGCTGGCCGCGGCGGTGGAGAGCGAGTACGCGGAGACAAAGGCCGCGCTGGATTCCGCCCGGCGCGAGCTGCAGGGGCTATACTCCCGCAGCGAGGCGCTGACTGAGCGTATGCGGGCCAAGGACATCGAGGCGGAGAACCGCCGCGGCGAGCTCTCGCGCGTGCAGGCGCTCATCTCCGAGCAGGAGGCCCGCGCCGCCGCGCTCAACAGCAGCATAGACGGCGCGCGGCAGAGCGCCGAGCGCATGAAGGCCGAGCTCAGCGAGCAGACCGGCCGCGCCGAGGGCGTGGCCTCGCAGATAGAGAGCCACCGCGCGAGGATAGAGGAAATCGGCGCCGCGCGCGCCGCGCTGGCCGCGAACGCGGAGAGCGCAAAAAACGTCGCCGAAGGCCGGCGTATGAGGATAGCCAACCGTGAGCGCGAGCTCAACGAGCTCACCGACGAGCTCACGAAGCAGATAGTGGAGCTCAGGAGCGCGGACTCCCGCATAAGCATACTCGAGGAGATGGAGCGCGAATACGAGGGCTTCGGCAGCGCGGTAAAGACCGTAATGCGCGAGGCGCGCCGCGGCAGCCTTCGCGGCGTCCACGGTACGGTGAGCGAGCTGCTGCGCACCGGGGAGGACACGGCCCTCGCCATAGAGACCGCCCTCGGCGCGGCGATACAGAACGTCGTTGTAGACACTCAGAACGACGGCAAGGCCGCAATAGAAATGCTCAAGCGCCGTAACGCCGGGCGCGCGACCTTCCTGCCCCTCGACGCCATACGCGGCGGGAGGCTCGAGCGCGTGCCGGGCGAGGAGGAGGGCTGCCTCGGCCTTGCGGTGGACCTGGTGCAGTTCGACGGGCGCTATACCGCCGCGTTTGAAAACCTGCTCGGCCGGACGCTTGTGGCCGAGACGCTCACCGACGCCATCGCCATCTCGCGCCGGCAGGGCGGCAGGGTGCGCATAGTCACCCTCGACGGGCAGCTTATGAACGCCGGCGGCTCGATGACCGGCGGCAGCGCCGGCAAAAACGCCGGCATACTCTCCCGCCGCTCGGAGCTTGAGCGGCTGCAGGCGGCGAGGGGCAAAACCGCGCGCCGCCGCGACGAGCTGAGCGAAAAATGCGAGACGCTCAAGCGCGAGCTTGCCAGCGCCCGCTATGAGTTAGAGGTCGCGTCGGACGAGCTGCAGGCCGTCAACAGCGAGCTTGCCGGGCTCGACGCGGAGCGCCGCACGACTGAGAGCACGATAAAGCAGTTTGAGCTCCTGCTCACGGGCCTTACGGGCGACCGTGAGAGCCGCGAGAGGGCGATAGCGGACACGCTTGCCGCGGCGGAGAGCTATGAGCGCGAGTTAGGCGAGGTGAACGAGCGGGCCGCGGCGCTGAGGGCCGAGGCCGAGGGCGTGCGCGCGGCCATAAACGAGGCCGCGAGCGGCAAGCTGGCCGTGGAGGGAGAGCGCACCCGCACGGACAAGGCCGCGCAGGAGAAAAACGCCGCAATACTTGAGCTCGAGCGCTCCCTCGCTCGGGCCGAGCAGAAGAAGCTCAGCGCCGAGCTTGAGGAAAAGCAGCTCACGGACAAGCTCTGGGACGGCTATGAGCTCAGCCACAGCGCCGCGGAGGCCGTGAGGCAGCCGGTTGAGAACCGGCAGAGGTCCGTCAAGCGCATTTCCGAGCTGCGCCGGGATATGAGCGCCCTCGGCAGCCCGAATATAGGCGCCATAGACGAGTACGCCCGCGTGAGCGAGCGCTATGAGTTCCTGAGCGGCCAGCGGGACGACGTGGAGAAGGCGAAGCGCGAGCTGACGGGCATAATAAACGACATTACCGCCGAGATGAAGGCCATTTTCTCCCGCGAGTTCGCCGCGATAAACGAGAGCTTCAAGCAAACCTTTACGGAGCTCTTCGGCGGCGGCAGCGCGGAGCTTACGATAAGCCCCGCGGACGATGTGCTCGACGGCGACATAGACATCCGAGTCCAGCCGCCCGGCAAGGCGCTGACAACGCTCTCGCTGCTCTCCGGCGGAGAGACGGCCTTTGTGGCGACGGCGCTGTACTTTGCCATCATAAAGGTGCGCCCCACGCCCTTCTGCGTAATGGACGAGATAGAGGCCGCGCTTGACGAGGCAAACGTAAACCGCTTCGCGGCGCACATGCGCGCGCTGAGCGGCAGGACGCAGTTCATAGTCATAACCCACCGCCGCGGCACCATGGAGGAGGCCGACCGCCTTTACGGCGTGACGATGCAGGAAAAGGGCGTCTCCAAGGTCATCGAGCTCGACCTTGACGAGGCGGCAAAGCAGATAGGAGATGAAAGCAATGGGGTTCTTTGACAAAATAAAGCAGGGGCTTGAAAAGACCCGCAAGCAGATGAGCGACGCCTTTGCCGCGCTCACCGTAGACAATGAGGAGTTCTTTGAGGAGCTGGAGGACTCGCTGATCCTTGCCGATGCGGGAGCCGAGACCGCTACAAAGGCCGTGAACGAGCTGCGCGCCGTGGTCTATAAAAAATCGCTCTACGGCGGCGAGCAGGTAAAGGGCGCGCTGGTGGACATCCTGGCCGGGCGCCTCTCCGTAGGGAGCTTTGAGCTCAGCCTCGGCACAAAGCCCTCCGTCATACTCATGGTCGGCGTTAACGGCGTGGGCAAGACCACGACCATAGGCAAGCTGGCCGCAAAGTACACCGCGGAGGGCAAAAAGGTCCTCTTAGCCGCGGCGGACACCTTCCGCGCAGCGGCAGCGGAGCAGCTGAGCGTCTGGGCCGAGCGGGCCGGCTGCGACATAGTAAAGCACGGCGAGGGCTCCGACCCCGGGGCGGTCGTGTTCGACGCGCTCACCGCCGCGAAGGCGCGCGGGGCGGACATCGTTATCGTGGACACCGCCGGCAGGCTGCACAATAAGGCCAACCTTATGAACGAGCTGGGCAAGATACGCCGCATAATAACCCGCGAGCTGCCCGAGGCCGACCTCGAGACGCTCATGGTCATAGACGCGACCACCGGCCAGAACGGCCTTATACAGGCCAAGCAGTTCGCCGACACGGCCTCCATAACCGGCATCGTGCTCACCAAGCTCGACGGCACGGCCAAGGGCGGCATAGTGTTCGCCATAGCCGACGAGATGGGCGTGCCCGTAAAGCTTGTCGGCGTCGGCGAGGGCGTGGACGACCTGATGCCCTTTGAGCCGAGGGGCTTTGCGGAGGCGCTGCTGTCATGAAGCTGATACTTGCCTCCAACAACGCGCACAAGGCGCGGGAATTCCGCGAGATATTGGAGCCCATGGGCATAGAGCTTGTGACCCAGGGCGAGGCCGGCTGCAATTTTGAGGTGGACGAGACGGGCGAGACCTTTGAGGCCAACGCCTTTCTCAAGGCCGAGGCCGCTATGAAGGCCACCGGCGAGGCCGCCGTCAGCGACGATTCCGGCCTTGAGGTGGACGCGCTCGGCGGCGCGCCGGGCGTCCATTCGGCGCGATACACCGGCCGGCATGAGGACAGCGACGCCGACCGCCGCGCGCTTTTGATGAAAAACCTTGCCGGCGTGGAACAACGCGCCGCGCGCTTCGTCTCAGCCATATGCTGCGTTTTCCCCAACGGGGACGTGATAAACGCCCGCGGCACCTGCGAGGGCCGCATAGCGGAATACGAAAAGGGCGAAAACGGCTTCGGCTATGACTGCATGTTCATCCCGGAGGGGGAGGGGCGCACCATGGCCGAGCTGAGCGCGGAGGAAAAGAACGCCATATCCCACCGGGGGTCCGCCCTGCGCGAGTTTGCCCGGCTTTTGAAGGAGTATAATAATGCTGACAAGTAAACAGAGGGCCTACCTGCGCGGCCTCGCCGCAAAGGAGGACACTATAATCCAGATAGGCAAGGACGGCATCACCGAAAAGACCGCCGAGACGCTCAGCGACATGCTGCGCGCCCGCGAGCTGGTCAAGGGCCGCGTGCTTGAAAATTCGCTGCTCTCCGCCCGCGAGGCCTGCGACACCCTTGCCGCGCGCTGCAGGGCCGAGCAGGTGCAGGTGATAGGCAGCAAATTCGTGCTCTATAAGCGCAACGAGCAAAAGCCTGTCATAGAGCTGCCCAGGGCGGCGAAGAAGAGATGACGCTCGCTTTCTACGGCGGCAGCTTCAACCCGCCGCACCCGGCGCACGTGAGGGCATGCGCCCTCGCCTGCGAGCGGCTGCGCCCGGATAAGCTGCTGGTCATCCCGGCATCCACGCCCCCGCACAAGCCCCTGCCCGAAGGGAGCCCGGACGCGGCCGAGCGCTTCGAGCTCACGCGCATAGCCTTCAGGGCCCTGCCCGGCGCGGAGATAAGCGGCATGGAGCTCCGGCGGAGCGGCAAGAGCTACTCCTCGGACACCGTGCGCGAGCTGCGCGCGGCGTATCCGGACGCGCGGCTGTGCATGATAATGGGCGCGGACATGCTTTTGAGCTTTGAGGAGTGGCACGAGTGGCGGTATATCCTCTCCGAGTGCGCCCTCGCCGTGCTGCCCCGGGACGAGGGGGACATGGCCGCCATGCAGCGCGAGGCCGCGCGCATGAGGGAGGCTTACGGGGCGGACATAAGCGTCCTCGACGTTGCGCCCATGCCCATGTCGAGCTCCGGCATGCGCGAGCTCCTTATAAACCGCCGCGGCGCCGACGAGTTGGACGGCGAGGTCTACGCGCGCATAATAAGGCGGCGCGACTACGGCGCAAAGCCGCAGTTAGACTGGCTGCGCGCCCGGGCGTACAAATTCCTCAAGCCGGCGCGGGTGCCGCATGTGGCCGGCTGCGAGCACGAGGCCGTGAAGCTGGCCGAGCGCTGGGGCGAGGACCCCGGCGACGCGGCCGAAGCGGGGATTTTGCACGATATCACCAAAAAACTGTCCATGCCGGAGCAGTTGAAGTTGGCTGAAAAATATGGTATAGTGTTTGATACGCTCGAGCGCGGGAACATAAAGCTCACCCACGCCGTTACCGGCGCGGCTCTCTCGCGCGAGCTCTTCGGCGTAACGGACAGGGTGTACGGCGCGATACGCTGGCACACCACCGGCAGGCCGGGCATGACGCTTTTGGAGAAGATCATCTACCTCGCCGACTACATTGAGCCGACGCGCGATTTTGAGGGCGTGGAGCCCCTGCGCGCCCTGGCCTATGAGGATATCGACGCGGCCATGGCCCTCGGGCTCAGGATGAGCCTCGACGAATTGGCGGCCGCCGGGATTACGCCGCACGGCGACTCTCTTGAGGCGCTGCGATGGTACGGAAAGGAAACGACTTAATGCAGCTCTTTGGCGGAAACGGAAAGAAGGGCAGGCACAGCTCCGCAAACAGCGGCGGACGGGACCGCCGGTATACCGAGCCTCCCGCCGCGCCCGCGGAGGAATACTCCGAAGCGGCCGCGCCCCACTATGACGACGACTACGACTACGCCCGGCGCTACGCGAGGCGCATGGAGCGTATTGAGCAGAACCGCGCAGGAGGCGCGGGGGAGAGGCGCTTTGCCTCGGACGATATAATCTCCCGCGAGGAGCGCCGCGCCGCAAGGCCGAAGTGGCCGCGCCGCCTGGCGGCGGTGCTGTGCGTTATCGCTATCCTCTGCGTCGGGCTCTACGGCGGCTACCGGATATGGGCCGTGGCGCCCCAAACGGAGCAGGGCGGCCTCAACGACTACAGGGACGAGACCCCCGTGGAGACAGACGGCGCGGTGGCGCCCGAGAGCGCCGTGGACAAGCGCGACGGCGTCTGGACCTTTTTTATCGCGGGCATAGACGTCGTGGGCAACCATAACGACACCAACATGGTAGGCATGTTCGACACGGTCGAGGGCAAGCTGAATATAGTCAGCCTGCCGCGAGACATGCTGGTGAACGTGGACCTCAACGTTAAGAAGATAAACCAGCCCTATGCCGCGGACATAAATAACGGCGGCGACGGCGTAGAGCCGCTGTTAGACTGCATAGCCGACATCATCGGCTACAGGGTGGACATGTACGCGCTTATAGACATCAACGCGGCGGCCGAGATAGTGGACGCGATCGGCGGCGTGTACTTCGACATACCCTATGACATGGACTGGGACGCGCCTGACCAGGACCCGCCGCTGCACATACACATCAAGGCCGGGCCGCAGACGCTGGACGGGGAGAACTTTGTCCACGCAATGCGCTTCCGCATGTCCAACGACGGCTCCAACACCTATGCCGGCGGCGACATCGAGCGCATACAGTTCCAGCAGGAGCTGCTCATGGCCCTCGCCGACCAGACGCTGAAGCTGGGGAATATAGGCAAGATCGGCGACGTGTACAACGCCATAATGGACAACATGGTGACCAACGTCTCGCTGGGCAACGTCATGTACCTGCTTGAAAAATTCATCGGCCTGAGCAGCGACAGCATCACCTTCCAGACCATACCCAACCGCATGGACGGCATGATCCACGGGCTCAACTACGTCATGCCCAAGATAGACGAGTGGCTTGTCATGCTCAACGACTGCCTCAACCCCTTCGACGCGCCGATAACCGAGGAAAACATCAACATGATTTCCCTGATAGACGGGGAATGGACCATGACCCAGGGCTATATAGCCGGCGGCGAAGAATCCTTCCGCCGGTTTTGAAAAGGAGAGCTGAACAATGCTGACACCGAGAGAGATAGCCGCCGAGGCCGTCAGGGCGCTCGACGCCAAGCAGGCCAAGGACATCGAGTGCCTGCACACGACAGACGTGACCGTGCTGGCCGACTACTTTGTTATCTGCACCGCCACAAGCTCCACGCACGTCAAGACCCTCACCGACGAGGTTGACCGCGCGCTCAGCGACTTGGGCGAACCCCCGCTGCGCCGCGAGGGCTATCGCGGCGGCGGCTGGATACTGCTGGACTTTGGCTGCGTCATAGTCCACATCTTCCAGAAGGAGATGCGCGAGTTTTATAATCTTGAGCACCTCTGGAACGACGCCGAGGTGGTAGACCTCTCATCCCTTTGAGGCCCTACGGCCCGGGGGAGGGTCCCCGGGTCAAAGGGGCCAGCGGACATAAAACTACGTAAAAAGGGAGAATTTAAGCAAAATGGGCTACGATTTCGCTCACATAGAAAAGAAATGGCAGAATTACTGGCTTGAGAACAAGACCTACGCCGCCGTCACCGGCGACAGGACGCGCAAGAAGTTCTATCCGCTCATAGAGTTCCCGTACCCGAGTGGTGTTGGCCAGCACGCCGCGCCCCCCGAGCCCTACACCGCGATGGACATCGTCGCGCGCAAGCGCCGCATGGAGGGCGAGAACGTCCTCTTTCCGATAGGCTTCGACGCCTTCGGCCTGCCGACCGAGAACTACGCCATAAAGAACCACATGCATCCGCGCGAGGTCACCAGGCGCAACATCGAGCGCTTCTCCAGGCAGCTGCAGATGCTGGGCTACAGCTTTGATTGGGACCGCGTGGTGGACACCACCGACCCCGAGTACTACAAGTGGACGCAGTGGATCTTCCTCCAGATGTACAAGCATGGCCTCGCCTACAAGGCCAGCATGCCCGTCAACTGGTGCACCAGCTGCAAGTGCGTCCTCGCCAACGAAGAGGTCGTCGAGGGCGTCTGCGAGCGCTGCGGCGCGCCCGTCGTGCGCAAGGAGAAGAGCCAGTGGATGCTCCGCATCACCGCCTACGCCCAGAGGCTCATAGACGACCTCGACGATGTTGACTATATCGAGCGCGTAAAGATCCAGCAGCGCAACTGGATAGGCCGCTCCACCGGCGCCGAGGTCGATTTCAAGGCCACCACCGGCGACGTTATCAAGGTCTTTACTACCCGCTGCGATACGCTCTTCGGCGCGACCTACATGGTCCTCTCGCCCGAGCACGAGCTTGTAAGGAGCTGGCTCGAGAGCGGCGCCATACAGAACCCCGAGGAGGTCAAAAAGTACCAGGCGGCCGCCGCGGCCAAGTCCGACCTCGAGCGCACCGAGCTCAATAAGGACAAGACCGGCGTGCGCACCCTCGGCGTCGACGCCGTGAACCCCGTCACCGGGGACACCATCCCCATCTTCATCTCCGACTACGTCCTCGCGAGCTACGGCACCGGCGCCATAATGGCCGTCCCGGGCCACGACCAGCGCGACTGGGAGTTCGCAAAGGAATTCGGCCTGCCCATAATAGAGGTCGTCAAGGGCGGCGACGTCACGAAGGAGGCCTTTATAAGCAAGGACGAGGACGCCATCATGGTCAACTCCGGATTCCTCAACGGCATGAGCGTCAAGTCCGCCATCCCGACCATGACCAGGTGGCTCGAGGAAAAGGGCCTCGGCCGCGCAAAGGTCAACTACAAGCTGCGCGACTGGGTGTTCTCCCGCCAGCGCTACTGGGGCGAGCCCATCCCGATAGTGCACTGCCCCAAGTGCGGCTGGGTGCCCATGGACGAGAAGGACCTGCCGCTGCTGCTGCCCGATGTTGAGAGCTATGAGCCCACAGATAACGGCGAGAGCCCGCTCGCGCACATGCGCGACTGGGTCGAGTGCTCCTGCCCTAAGTGCGGCGGCCCGGCCGAGCGCGAGACGGACACCATGCCCAACTGGGCCGGCTCCTGCTGGTACTTCCTGCGCTACATGGACCCCGACAACGACACCGCCCTCGCCGGCAGGGACGCCCTCGACTACTGGAGTCCCGTGGACTGGTACAACGGCGGCATGGAGCACACCACGCTCCACCTGCTCTACAGCCGCTTCTGGCACAAGTTCCTCTATGACATCGGCGTTGTGCCGACCAAGGAGCCCTACGCCAAGCGTACGAGCCACGGCATGATCCTCGGCCTCAACCCGCACAACTGGTCGAACCTCTCCGACGAGGAGACGGAGAAGCTGCTCGCCGAGTTCGGCAGCGAGGAGGAGGCCAGGAAGCAGCTTGTCCACAAGTATGGCGAGATGGCCGACCACCCGATTGTAAAGATGAGCAAGAGCCTCGGCAACGTTGTCAACCCCGACAGCGTCGTCAAGGAGTACGGCGCGGACACGCTCAGGCTCTATATCATGTTCCTCGGCGACTTTGAAAAGGCCGCTCCCTGGAACCCGAGCGCCGTCAAGGGCTGCAAGCGCTTCCTTGACCGCATCTGGGCCCTCGCCGAAAAGCGCATCGACGGCGACGAGAGCTTCTCCGCCGCCAACGAGAAGGAGATGCACCGCTGCATAAAGAAGGTCAGCGAGGACATCGAGAGCATGAAGTTCAACACGGCCATCGCCGCCATGATGAGCCTGCTCAACCAGTTTAACGAGCACGCCCCCTCCCGCGGCGACATCAAGGCCCTGCTCGCGCTGCTGAGCCCCTTCGCGCCGCACATAGCCGAGGAGCTCTGGGAGATCCAGGGCTTTGAGGGCATCGCATCCACGAGCGCCTGGCCGCAGTACGACGAGTCCAAGACCCTCGACGACGTGAAGGAGATAGCCGTCCAGGTCAACGGCAAGCTCCGCAGCACCGTCACCGTCCCCGCGGATTGCGAGGACGCCGTGGCCGTCGAGGCCGCAATGGCCGACCCGAAGGTGCAGAAGTTCACCTCCGCCGGCACGGTCGTCAAGACCATCGTGGTCAAAAATAAGCTGGTCAATCTTATTGTCAAGCAGGCCAAGTGAGTTTTACTTGACAAGAGCGGCCTAAACACTTATAATACGTGTGTTAAAGGGTTAGTAACCCCGACAGCGTCCTCCGGGCGCTTTGGAGGGAGGGAATACAATGTCGTCTGAAATCTACGTCAAGGAAAACGAGTCTCTGGATAACGCCCTCAAGCGTTTTAAGCGCTCCTGCGCAAAGTCCGGCGTCCTGGCCGACCTTCGCAAAAAGGAGTATTATCAGAGCCCCAGCGTCAAGCGCCGCAAGAAGAGCGAAGCCGCCCGTAAGAACAAAAAGCGCTACTATTGATGCAACAAAAGCACGGCCCCGTGAGGGGCCGTGTTTTTTTGTCCGCCCGGCGGAGGCCGCTGAGGCGGCGAAACTCTGCGAGGCTTTAACAGGGAAAAGCAGGGCCGCTCGGCGGGACCCTGCTTTTTTGCGTCAGACCTGATTTGACCAGAATAGATTTGTTCAATATTTTTGCCCGCAAGCTTATAATAAACCAGCGAAAATACTTAAAATATTAAAAATATGGCCATAAAATTAGGATTTTTATAAAGTATGCTTTGACTTTTAACAAAGTTTTTGGTATTCTGACTATAAGAAGCGCCCGCGGCTGCGCGGGTTTGGGAAAATTGTATTAGGGGGGTTAAACTTGAGAGACCTGAAGCACCTTATCTACTTTGAGGACCTGCTCCAAGAGGCGAACAACGCGCTCGTGAAGCAGGCGAAGGAAGAGGGCAAAAGGGCGCTGGGATACACCTGCTATTTTATCCCGGAGCCGCTGCTGGATTTGGAGGGCTGCTTCGGCGTAAGGCTGCGCGCGCCGCGCTGCACCTCGCCGGACATAGCGACCTATTACATGTCCGGCCGCACCTGCCATTACGGCCGCAGCCTGTTGGAGAGGGCGCTGGAGGGCGGCTACAACTTCTTAGACGCCCAGCTGGCCACCGAGACCTGCACGGTGACCTGCCGCTTCCAGGAGCACCTGCAGATGATGGACGTAATAAAGAACCCGGACTTCTTCTGCGAGTTCACCGACGTCCCGTTCAAGAAAACGGAAAACAGCATCGAGCACTATGAAAAGCAGCTGCGCGCGCACGTCCTTGACCCCATTCACAAGCACTTCGGGATCGACACCTCCGACGAGGCCCTGCTGCGCGCGATAGAACGCCATAACGAGCTTTGCAGGCTAATAAACGAGATTGGCGGCCGCCGCAAGGAGGCCAACCCCAATATCACGGGCTACGAGTTCCATGTGATACAGCTTGTCAGCCTTGTCTGTCCCAAGGAGCTCATACTGCCCTACATCCGCGAGACGGCGGAGGAGCTGCGCAGCCGCGAGCCGGACCCGAAGCCCTGGTTCCGCTGCCGCGTGCTGCTGGCCGGCAGCGAGAACGACGACCCGGGCTTTACCCAGCTCATAGAGAGCTGCGGCGCCATGGTCGTGGCGGACAGGTACTGCTACGGCTCCCTGCCCGGCAGGGAGGAGATAGTTATCCGCGAGGGCGAGAGCCCGCTCAGGGCCGTCGCCCGGCATTACATAGCCACAAGCGAGTGCCCGCGGTACATGGAGCAGCACGTCATGCGCGAGCGCAAAAAGCACCTCGCCGACTGGGCAAGGGAGTACAATGCCGACGGCATCATCGTTGAGAGCAACAAGTTCTGCGAGTACTGGAGCTATGAGCGCACTATAGACACCATCGTGCTCAGGCGCGACTTCGGCCTGCCCGTGTGCTCGATTGAGAAGGAGTACATCAACTCCGCCTCCGGCCAGCTGCGCACCCGCTTCCAGGCCTTTGTCGAGAGCATCGAGATAAAGCAGATCCAGGAGGGGAAGTGATGGGCATGAAGAACTTCAAAAAGAAGCTGCACGACTTCGTGTATGGCAAGCCCCACCGCGAGCGCAGGCTCGGCGAGCTCTACCAGCCCAAAACGGGCCTCTACAAGCATCGCGAGTGGCGCGGCATCAAGGATACGATGTATTACTTCAACCGTATCTGGCTTTACAACTACGGCATGATGGTCTACGACGTCATGCGCTACGGCGGAGTGGTCAACTTCGCCAAGGGCGTCTGGCGCTACCGCTGGATAGGGCAGACCTATCTCACCGTCATGCACTGGTACGACCGCGGCTTCGAGGGCCTCCGCGGCCCGGCGCTCGCGGCCAGCGCCTGGCACTACCGCGCGATGACCAGCGAGACGATAAGGCAGTTCATGCGCATGTTCTCCGCCGACACGAAGCTCCACGGCGGCAAGCGCAACGAGCTCTGGCACAAGACCATAGCCCACGACGAGACCGTCGCCGGCGCGATATTCTACCCCTGGCGCGACCGCCTCGACGACGTGCCGCTGCAGATGGTGCCCTATTTTGTCACCTGCCACGTCAACTGCCATACCGTGCTGCACTACATAGACGCCGTGCAGAGCATCGGCCTGCCCGGCGACCCCTGCCCGATGTGCCAGGCCGAGGCCGGCCTCTCCGTCCTCGACGACATGCCGGACTATTTCCCCTTCCTTGTCACCAGCAACGAGGCCTGCGACGGCTCCGTCGGCACGAGCATACTTCAGGACTGGGCCTACGACAGGCCGCTCTTTGCAATGCCGCAGCCCATGCAGTTCGACGACCCGCTGGTGCAGGAGCACTGCCGCCGCGAGATTGAGGAGTGCTGGAAGTTCATTGAGGAGCAGACGGGCGAGAAGTTCGACTACGACTGCTTTGTCAAGTACATAGAGCGCTACAATGAGCTCACCCGCTTCGAGCATGAGAAGTGGGACGTCGCCGCAAACAGCCCCTATTATCCCCTCTGCGGCAGCGCCCAGGCGCTCTACCGCATATATTACTCGCAGGCCGGCTGGCGCGACATCTGGGCGCAGACGGACAAGCGCGTCAAAAAGATACTCTATAAGTGCGTCGAGCAGAAGATAAGCTGCTTCCCCGAGACGCGCCACCGCGTCATAGCCTGGAGCTGCGCGCCGCTTTACTACAGCTTCTGGCCGACCTGGGCCTACAACTGCTGGGGCCTCTACACGGTCATAAATATGGACTCGCTCATGTTCGACATAGACATGCGCACCGATACGCCCGAGCATCTGATGGAGGACTTTACGCTCTACAACGAGTGGGCCCCCATGCGCCGCATGGCCGTCGGCGGATATAAGCACATCTTTGAGCTCTGGGAGAACATGGAGCGCTTCCACTGCGACATGGTTATGATGTACGACCAGATCCAGTGCAAGGGCATGCAGGGCATCACCGGCATGTTTGAGGACGAGTTCCGCAAGCGCAATATCCACGCCATATGGATGCCGCACGCCCTGCCGGACAGCCGCACCGTCTCCCGCGCAGAGATCCGCAGCAAGATAAACGACTATATGTTCACCGTCATGCATGAGGAGCCGCTTGACCCCACGCTGCTGGAGTTTGACGACTCGCTCAGCTGGTAAGGAGGGACAGACATGAAAAAATTCCTCGCCATAGCCTTCGGCGGCCTCGCCGCGCTCTACGCCGGCCTCTTCGCCGTGTTCTATTTCGACCTGGACGGCAAGCTGCTGTACCACGTAGTCGAGCCCTTCCTCTGCAGGCACTACGACAAGATAGAGCGGCGCGACATCACCAAGGTCCCCTACGACATAGACAAGTACCCCGAGTACGAGTATAAAACCTGAAAAACAGCTGACGGCCCCGGGTTTCCGGGGCCGTTTTTGAAAATAGTTATTGACATATGCAAATTATCCTGTTATACTGAGGACAGTAAATGGCATATGCCAATAATAAAGGAGGCTTTATAATGCCCAGACCCAGGAAATGCCGCAGGGTCTGCGCCCTGCCGGAGCGGAGGCAGTTCGCGCCGGTCGAGGGCGAGACATCGGGCGAGGCCGTTATACTGACGGTCGATGAATACGAGGCCGTGCGCCTCATAGACAGGGAAAGGCTGACGCAGGAGCAGTGCGCCGGGCGCATGAACGTTTCGCGCGGCACGGTGCAGCAGATATATGACGCCGCGCGCGGCAAGCTGGCCGCCGCGCTGGTGGAGGCAAGGCCGCTCAGGATAGAGGGCGGCGACTACCGCCTGTGCGACGGGACGGGCCCGCACTGCGGCGCAGAGCACTGCCGCCGCCGCAGGCACGGCGAGGGCCGCCGCAGTGAAGAGGGCGGCGGGCGCTGCCGCCGGGGCGGAGGAGGAGGCCGCTGCGGACGCGGAGGCAGATTTGAGGAGGAATAATCGTGAAGGTTGGCATCATACGCTGCGCCGCAACCGAGGATTACTGCCCCGGCACGGCGGATTTCAGAATGCTGCGCGAGAGGCGCGGCGTATTTGAGGGCGTGGAGGGGGACATTGAGCTCATAGGCTTCACAAGCTGCGGCGGCTGCCCTGGCAAGCGCGTCCCGCTCAGGGTTCGCGAGCTTGTAAAGCGCGGCGCAGATACGATAGTTTTCGCGAGCTGTATAAAAAAGGCACGCCAATCGGCTATCCCTGCCCCTTCGCAAAGAGGCTCACGGACCTCGCCGCCGCCGAAGCGGGCGAGGACGTCACGATCCTCGACTGGACGCATTAAAAAAGCGCCGGAGCAAGGGCTCCGGCGCTTTTGCGCTCATTTTTCAATCGTCAGGTTGTCTATCCCGTTTGCCTCAAACTCGCTGAAATATGCGTCCATGCGGGTGTTGAGCTCGTTTACGTCGTCAGGGTCGGTGTGCTCAAGGCTCATGTCGCGCCGCGCGAGCTCCTCGGCGAGGATATCGTAGAACACCGCGTCCTCATAGTCGGCGATGGCCTCGTGTATGCCGCCCTCCTCAAAGGCGCGGGAGGGAAATACATGCCCGTACCAGGTGGTGTACAGATCCTTCAGGCCAAGCTTTGAGCAGTAGCCGAAAAGCTTTTCCTGCAGGTTGTCGTAATCCGCAAACCTGTCCTCCACCCGGGTGGAGTTGAGCACCCAGTTGCCTATATATACCATGTCTAAAAGACGCCTGAACTCCTTGTTGGAAAGCTCTATAGTCATACCGACCCTCCTTCAACGGGTGATATAGTTCTCTTAGTATTATACCACCGCGGCGCTCAAAATGCCACAACAAAAAATCGCGAATATTTCCGCCGCGCCGGCAGAGAATAAGCGCGAGGTGTTGAGCATGAAAAAGCTGACGAACGAGCAGTACGCAGAGCTTGCGGCGAGATATTCGCCAAAGAGCCGGACAGGGCCGGACATAATCGCAGCCTTTGCCTGCGGCGGGGCCGTGTGCGTGCTGGGCGAGCTCTTGGGCGAGCTGTACGCTTCGCTCGGGGCAGGGGAGGACGCGGCGATGTATGTCAGCGCCACGCTTGTCGCGCTCGGCGCCCTGCTGACGGCGCTCGGCGTATACGACAGCTTTGCCTCCTTCGCCGGGGCAGGCGCGCTTGTGCCCATAACCGGCTTTGCGAACGCCGTGGCCGCCCCGGCGATAGAATTCCGCAGCGAGGGCATGATAACCGGCCTCGCGGCCGGGCTTTTCACGATTTCCGGCCCCGTCATAGTTTACGGCACGGCCGCCGGCACGCTCTACGGCCTTGTGCTCTGCCTGCTCGGATAAAATACGCGGAAAAAGCAAAAAAGGTGTTGACAAATCCCGCAAAACGTGTATAATACTATTTGCGCTTAGCGGGATTGTGTAAAGGTAGCACAGCGGACTCTGACTCCGTATGTGAGGGTTCGAATCCTTCTCCCGCTGCCATGCCGGAACAGGTTTTGCCTGTTCCGGCTTTCTTTTTGCCATGCTCCTGGCGGGGGCGCGGATGGGCGTTTGCGCGGTAAAACTGAATAATACAGCGAATATGCAAATTAATATGAATATCGCCCCGCTGCGGCGGGCATTTTTCAGCAATACTACGCATATTTTTTCATTTTACCGGTTGACAAATCGGCGGCGCGGTGGTATTATTGCCAAAGCCGGAGGAGTTCCGGCAAAGCTTAACTATGGAAAGAGGATAAGTAATGAAGAAGTTTCTTGCTCTTATGCTTGCTCTCGTGATGGTCTTTGCGCTCGCCGCCTGCGGCGAGGAGCCGGCCCCCGAGACCGAAGCCCCCGAGACCGAAGCCCCCGAAAGCGAGGCTCCGTCCGAGAACACCGAGGCCCCCGAGGAGAACCCCCTCGCCGAGCTGAGCACCGAGGAGCTGCTCGCCCAGCTCGAGACCTATGAGGACGGCGTCCTGACCGTCGCCACCAGCCCGGACTTCGCCCCCTATGAGTTCTACGCCCTCGACGAGAACGGCGAGCCCTACCTGGCCGGCTTCGACCTGGCCCTCGCCAAGTACCTGGCCGACTTCATGGGCCTTGAGTGCGACATCGTCGCCATGGACTTTGACGGCGTCCTGAACGACGTCGGCGCGGGCTACGCCGATATCGGCATGGCCGGCCTGAGCCCCGACCCCGACCGTGAGGACGCGATGAGCTTCTCCGACCTTTACTACCTCGGCGGCCAGAGCTTTGTCACCACCCAGGACAAGGCCGACCTGTTCCCCGACCTTGAGAGCATCAACAACCCCGAGTACAGCATCGGCGCCCAGAACGGCTCCATCCAGCTCGACCTCGCCAACGAGTACGCCGCCCCCGAGAGCGTTATCCCGCTGGTCAAGGTCACCGACATCGTGGCTGAGCTTGTCGCCGGCACCCTCGACGGCGCCTTCATCGAGACCGCCGTTGCCGAGAACTACGCCGTCTCCAATCCGGAGCTCGCCATCGTGCTCGAGGTCCCCTATGACCAGGCCGGCAGCGCCTGCGGCGTTGTCAAGGGCAACGACGTGCTGCTCGAGCTTGTCAACCGCGGCATAGCCCAGGCTATCTCCGACGGCAGCATGGCCCAGTTCGTGGCCGAGGCCAACGAGCTCTCCCTTGGCGAGATCTACGAGGGCACCCTCGACGCCGAGGGCCACATCCCCGACGCCGGCACCGCCGCCTGAGCTTTAAGCAAGTAAGTTTTCCGCAGACCCTCCCCCCACCTGGGGAGGGTTTGCGTGTCTCATAAGGAGTGGTACGAAATGATCACAGCCGAAAAATTCGCGGCCGCACTCGGCTACTGGCAGCTCTTCCTCGAGGGCACGCTGTGTACCGTGGTGCTGAGCGCCCTTGCGGTGCTCTTTGGCTTTATAATCGCCCTGCTGCTTGCGCTTATGCGCATGGGCAAGGTCGCCCCGCTGCGCTGGCTCGCGACGGCTTATGTGGAGCTGTTCCGTGCCACGCCTATGGTGGTGCAGGTCTGGATAGTGTACTTCCTGTCCAGGGAGCTGCTTGACCTGCCCAACTTCCTGCTCTTCGGCATGATACGCTTTGAGCGCTTCCTGCCCGGCGTCATCGCGCTGAGCCTGAACTCCGGCGCCTACCTCTGCGAAATCATACGCTCCGGCATAGGCTCCATACCCATCGGCCAGACCGAGGCCGCCCGCTCTCTGGGCCTGCCTGCCGGCAAGACCATGAGGCTGGTCATCCTTCCGCAGGCCATGAAGAACATACTCCCCGCGCTCGCCAACGAGTTCGTTACGATAATCAAGGAGAGCGCCATCACCTATGTTATCGGCGTGCAGGATATCATGTCGGCGGCCAACTCCGTCAAGGGCGCGACCTATTCCACCCTTGAGGGCCTTATCATAGCGGCCGTGCTGTACTTCTGCCTGTGCTTCCCGACCAGCAAGATTATCGCCCACTTTGAAAGGAAGATGAGCCGTGGCTACAAGAGATAAGTTGGCGCGCGAGCGCACCGAGGAATACCTCGCGGAGCATCCCGCGGATACCGAGGCCCTTATCAGCGTCCGCGGCCTGAAGAAATACTACAACAAGGGCGTCATAAAGGCGCTCGACGGCGTTGACGTGGACATACACAAGGGCGAGGTCGTCGTCATAATCGGCCCGAGCGGCGGCGGCAAATCCACCCTTCTGCGCTCGCTGAACCTCCTTGAGGAGCCCACGGAGGGCGCGGTGTTCTTCGAGGGCGTGGACATCACCCGCAAAAAGGACGACGAGGGCAAGAAGATAGACATCAATACCGTCCGTCAGAAGATGGGCATGGTGTTCCAGCAGTTCAACCTCTTCCCGCACAAGACGGTGATAGAGAACATGATCCTCGCCCCCGTCCAGCTCGGAAGGCTCAAGGAGGCGGACGCGAGGGCCAAGGCCCAGGCGCTCCTCGAGCGCGTCGGCCTCGGCGACAGGGCGGACGCCTATCCCATACAGCTCTCCGGCGGCCAGCAGCAGCGCGTGGCCATTGTCAGGGCGCTGTGCATGGACCCCGACGTCATGCTCTTCGACGAGCCCACAAGCGCCCTCGACCCCGAGATGGTCGGCGAGGTGCTCGACGTTATGAAGCAGTTGGCGCTTGAGGGCATGACCATGGCCGTCGTCACCCATGAGATGCACTTCGCCCGCGAGGTCGGCAGCCGCATTCTCTTCCTCGCCGACGGCAAGCTTGTAGAGCAGGGCAAGCCGGATGAAATCTTCTCCAACCCCCAGAGCGAAAGGCTCAAGGACTTCCTCAGCAAGGTGCTTATATGAACAGCTTTCAGAAAAACGCAATTAAGTATATAGACGAGCACGCCGGTATTTTTACCGGCGTGTCCGACGCGATATGGGATAACCCCGAGCTCAGCCTCAAGGAGTTCAAAAGCGCGAAAATCTACTGCGACACTCTGCGCGAAAACGGCTTTGAGGTGAGCGAGGGCCTCTGCGGCGTGCCGACGGCATTCTGCGGCAGGTACGGCTCCGGCCGGCCGGTCATCGGCATCCTCGGCGAGTTCGACGCCCTCTCCGGCCTGAGCCAGGCGGCGGGGGAGGCGGAGCGCCGCCCGCTGGTCCCCGGCGGCGCGGGCCATGGCTGCGGGCACAACATGCTCGGCGCCGGCGCGCTCGGCGCGGCCTTTGCCGTAAAGGACTATCTTGAACGCTCCGGCCGCCCCGGCACCGTCATCTTCTTCGGCTGCCCGGGCGAGGAGGGCGGGGCCGGCAAGGCCTTTATCGCCCGCGAGGGGCTGTGGAGGGAGCTTGACTGCGCCCTTACCTGGCACCCGAGCGACATAAACGAGGTCTACTCCGGCACGAACAACACCAGCATCCAGATACTCTACCGCTTCCACGGCATAGCCGCCCACGCCGCCGGCGACCCGGAAAACGGCCGCAGCGCGCTGGATGCGGTGGAGCTTATGAACACCGGCGTGCAGTATCTGCGCGAGCATATGTCCAGCGACTGCCGCATACACTACGCCATTCTTGACGCGGGCGGCATCTCGCCCAACGTGGTGCAGAGCGAGGCGAGCGTGCTGTACATGATACGCTCGGACAAGGTGCGCGACACCGTAAAGCTTGTAGCGCGCGTGGACAAGGTCGCCGGGGGCGCCGCGCTGATGACAGAGACAAGCTTTGACAGGCAGTTTATCGACGGCACGGCCGAGATAGTGCCGAACTTTACGCTTGAGGACGTGCTCTACAGCTGCTTCAGCGAGGTCGGCCTGCCCGAGTACACGCCCGAGGACGAGGCCCTCGCCGCGGCCCTGCGCGCCACCTATGAGGTGAGCTCCGCGCCCGGTGTAGGCCCCTGCTTCGATGAGGAAATCGCAGAAGCCGTGCGCGAGCAGACCCACGGCTTTGCCGACGGGCTATATAAGCACCTCTTGCCCATGTATCACACTACGGGCTTCACGCCAGGCAGCTCCGACGTCGGCGACGTAAGCTGGCAGACCCCGACGGCACAGATTCGCTGCGTCTGCTTTGCCTTCGGCGCGGCGGGGCACAGCTGGCAGAACGTCAGCTGCGGCCGGACGGGCATAGGCCACAAGGGCCTGATAACCGCCGCCAAGGTGCTCGCCTGCGCGGC
>CALWYQ010000068.1 GCA_944385815.1 uncultured Oscillospiraceae bacterium
CCGCAGGGCTACAGGATATACGTAAACGAGCTCATGCGCCGCCAGAAGCTCTCGCTTGAGGAGACGGAGGCCATAAACGCAAACCTCACCGCCCGCCTGCGCGAGCTTGACGGCCTTGTGGACAGCGTCGGCGCCCTCGCCTCGAGCCTCACGAACTACCCGGCCATGGCCATAGCCGCCCCGCCCCCGGCGACGGTAAAGCGCTTCGACCTCATCTATATCGACGCGAACACCTTTATCATCGTCGCGATGCTCAGCAACGACACGGTCAAGAACCGGCTTGTACGCCTGCCCGTCTCGGTCGGCCAGGATATGATAGCACGGCTCGCCGCGGTTTTCAACGCCAACTTCACCGGCGTGACGGAGGACAGGTTCACACCCACGGCTATCCGCGCGGCGGAGCGCGCCGTGGACGATACGATGGGCCTCACTGGCGTCATCGCCTCCTTCGCTATCGAGCTTCTGAGCGAGGCCAAAACCGCCGAGGCCTGCGTCACCGGCACCAACAGGCTGCTCTCCCAGCCCGAGTACCGCGACCCGGCCAAGGCCCACGCGCTTATGAGCTACCTCTCCGACGAGGAGCATATAAAGAGCCTGCCGGAGGTATATTCCGGTGAGGCCGGGGGCATAAAGGTCCTCATAGGCCCGGAGAACGTGGCCGAGGAGCTCAAGGATTCCTCCGTCGTCCTGGCGAGCTACGACATGGGCGGCGACACCCGGGGCCTTATCGGCGTGGTAGGGCCGACGCGGATGGACTATTCCTCCGTGGCCGCAAAGCTTGCCGTCATGGCGCGCGTGCTCTCCGAGCGTCTGGGCGCGCCGGCGCAGCCGCCCCCGGGGCTCGATAACAAGCTTATCATAAAGCAGATAAAGGGAGATACCAATGAACAGCAAGAAGGATAGGCCCGAAGAGGCCGCCCTCCCCGAGGAGGAGGCCGGAAAGGCCACACAGGAGCCGGAACCCGAGCAGGAGCCGGCGCAGGAAAATCCGCCCGAGCCCGCCGAGGACAAGGCGGCCGCCGAGCACGAGCGCTATCTCCGCCTTGCCGCGGAGTACGACAATTACCGCAAGCGCTCCGCCCGCGAACGCGAGAGCATCTACTCCGACGTCCGGGCCGATACGGTGACGAAGTTCCTCCCGGTGTACGACAATCTCGCCCGCGCGCTCAGCCAGCCCACGGCGGACGAGGCCTACAGGAAGGGCGTGGAGCTCATAATGGCCCAGCTCAAAGACATCCTCTCCCGCCTCGGCGTAACGGAGATAGACGCCGTGGGACAGAAATTCGACCCCGCGCTGCACAACGCCGTCATGCACGACACGGACGAGGAAAAGGGCGAGGGCGAGATAGTCCAGGAGCTCCAGAAGGGCTTTAAAATGGGCGACAAGGTCATCCGCTTCGCGATGGTCAAAGTAGTTAACTGACAATCCACACTTTTATATATAATTTATTGGAGGCATATATCATGGGTAAGATAATAGGCATAGATCTCGGCACCACCAACAGCTGCGTGGCCGTCATGGAGGGCGGCGAGGCCGTCGTCATCCCCAACGCCGAGGGCGCGCGCACCACTCCGAGCGTCGTTGCGTTCAGCAAGACCGGCGAGCGCATGGTCGGCCAGGTCGCAAAGCGCCAGGCCGTCACCAATCCGGACAGGACGATAAGCTCCATCAAGCGCGAGATGGGCAGCAGCTACAAGGTCAACATCGACGGCAAGAGCTACACCCCGCAGGAGATAAGCGCCATGGTGCTGCAGAAGCTCAAGGCGGACGCGGAGGCCTATCTGGGCGAGCGCGTCACCGAGGCGGTTATAACCGTCCCGGCCTACTTCACGGACAGCCAGCGCCAGGCCACCAAGGATGCCGGCAAGATAGCCGGCCTCGAGGTCAAGCGCATCATCAACGAGCCGACCGCGGCCGCCCTGGCCTACGGTCTGGACAAGGAGACCGACCAGAAGATAATGGTCTACGACCTCGGCGGCGGCACCTTCGACGTCTCCGTCCTCGAGATAGGCGACGGCGTCATCGAGGTCCTCGCCACGGCGGGCAACAACCGCCTCGGCGGCGACGACTTTGACGAGTGCATCACCCGCTGGCTGGTGGACGAATTCAAAAAGACCGACGGCATCGACCTCTCCACGGATCGCGTTGCCATGCAGCGCCTGCGCGAGGCCGCCGAGAAGGCCAAGTGCGACCTCTCCGGCGTGACCAGCGCCAACATCAACCTGCCGTACATCACCGCGGACGCGAACGGCCCGAAGCACCTCGACGTCACGCTCACCCGCGCCAAATTCAACGAGCTCACCCACCACCTGGTCGAAAAGACCACCGGCCCCGTCCGTCAGGCCCTTTCCGACGCCGGGCTCAAGGCCAGCGACCTGAGCAAGGTCCTGCTTGTCGGCGGCTCCACCCGTATCCCCGCCGTGCAGGAGGCCGTAAAGACCCTCACCGGGCACGAGGGCTTCAAGGGCATCAACCCGGATGAGTGCGTGGCCATCGGCGCGGCCATACAGGGCGGCGTCCTGGGCGGCGACGTGGAGGGTATCCTGCTCCTCGACGTCACCCCGCTGAGCCTCGGCATTGAGACCCTCGGCGGCGTGTTCACCAAGCTCATAGAGCGCAACACCACCATCCCGACCAAGAAGAGCCAGATCTTCTCCACCGCGGCGGACAATCAGACCAGCGTTGAGGTCAACGTCCTGCAGGGCGAGCGCGAGATGGCGGCCTACAACAAGAGCCTCGGCCGCTTCCACCTGGACGGCATAGCCCCGGCGCGCCGCGGCGTGCCCCAGATAGAGGTCACCTTCGACATAGACGCCAACGGCATCGTCAACGTCTCCGCCAAGGACCTCGGCACCGGCAAGGAGCAGCACATCACCATCACCGCCTCGAGCAACCTCAGCAAGGAGGACATAGACAAGGCCGTCCGCGAGGCCGAGCAGTACGCCGCCGAGGACGCCCGCCGCAAGGAGGAAATAGACACCCGCAACGCCGGCGACCAGATGGTCTACCAGACTGAGAACACCCTCAGGGAGATGGGCGACAAGCTCGATCCCGCCGACAGGAGCGAGGTCGAGAGCAAGCTCGCCGAGCTCAAGACCGCCCTCCAGAGCAGCGACACCGCGGCCATAAAGTCCGCCACCGAGGCCCTCACTCAGGCCTTCTACAAGGTCAGCGAGAAGCTCTACCAGCAGCCCGGCGCCCAGCAGCCCGGCCCCGACGCCGGCAGCGGCAATTCCGCCAATAACGGCGGCGACGGCCAGTACTACGACGCGGACTACACGGTAGTGGACGACGACAACAAGTAATTAAGGGCGCATCCGGCGAGATGTCCAACGCCGTTCAGCTCTACTGCGCCGGGCATCTGCTTAGTTTCACTCCCTTGACGGGCGCAAAGCCCGCCTGCGGTCGTGAAGCCTTGCATCTGCCTCGGCCCAGCGAGCTGCCCGGCATTGTCCGCTCGCCGGAAGCACCCTTCGGGCAGCAAGCACAAGTACGGTATTGTTTTTTTGCGCGGCGCGCCGGGGATTTTTCTCCGGCGCACGCTGACGTAAGGACACCCCCTGTGAGGTGAGGTATATGGCGGAGAAGAAACGCGACTATTACGAGGTCCTCGGCGTGGACAAGAGCGCCTCGGAGGACGACATTAAAAAGGCATACAGGAAGCTTGCCAAGCAGTACCACCCCGACCTCCACCCCGGCGACAAGGAGTGCGAGGAGAGGTTCAAGGAGCTCAACGAGGCGGCCCAGGTCCTGGGCGACCCGGAAAAGCGCCGCAAGTACGACCAGTTCGGCCACGCGGCCTTTGACCCCAACGCCGGCTTCGGCGGCGGGGGCGGCGGTTTCTCGGGCTTCGGCGATTTCGGCGGCTTTGGCGGCTTTGGAGATATATTCGGCGACCTTGGGGACATCTTCGGCTTCGGCGGCGGCGCTGGCCGCCAGGCGAACGCCCCACGGCGCGGCGAGAGCATCCGCGTCGGCGTAACGCTGAGCTTTGAGGAGGCGGCCTTCGGCTGCAAGAAGGAGGTAAGCGTCTCCCGCGTGGAGGAGTGCCCCGACTGCCACGGCAGCGGCTGCGCCGCCGGCACCACGGCGGAGACCTGCCCCGACTGCCACGGCACGGGCAGCGTCCGCACCACCAAGCGCACCCCCTTCGGCATGGTTCAGAGCACCGGCCCCTGCTCCAAATGCGGCGGCACGGGCAAGATTATCCGCACGCCCTGCCCCACCTGCCGCGGCAAGGGCGCGGTGCGCCGCAACAAGAAGGTAACGGTGAACATCCCCGCCGGCATAGACGACGGGCAGAGCGTCTCGCTCAAGGGCCAGGGCAGCGCCGGGGCCAACGGCGGCCCGGCCGGCGACCTGCTTGTGACCGTGGCCGTGCGCGAGAGCGACAAATTTGAGCGCGACGGCGCGAACGTCCTCAGCGAGGCGTCCATAAGCTTCGCCCAGGCCGCCCTCGGCGCCGATATACAGGTGGACACGATAGACGGCCCCGTCAAGCTGACGATACCGGAGGGCACCCAGCCGGGCGCGGTGTTCCGCCTGCGCGGCAAGGGCATACCCTTTGTGCGCGGCGGCGGCAGGGGAGACCAGTACGTGACCGTCACCGTGGCCGTGCCGAGGGACCTCAGCTCCCGCCAGAGGGAGGCCCTGCGCGAGTTCGCCCGCGCCATGGGCGAGGAGGCCGGGGAGCCCGCCGGAATATTCAGCCGGAAGAAGAAAAAATAAGCGCATATGCCGCCGGGGAGGCCGTCTCCGGCGGCTTTTTCCGCCGCCCGCAGGCTGAGCGTACGGCTTTTGTTATTTATTTCGCTATTTGTGCAAATTAGTGGGCTTTGTGTTTGACTTGACAGTGAAAGCCGTGTATAATCAGGGTAACATATGCGCCGAGGCGCAGTTGAA
>CALWYQ010000069.1 GCA_944385815.1 uncultured Oscillospiraceae bacterium
AGCTTTTTGCTGCGGCTGGGGTGGCGGAGCTTCCTCAGGGCCTTTGCTTCTATCTGGCGGATGCGTTCGCGGGTAACGTTGAACTCCTTGCCGACCTCCTCGAGGGTGCGGGTGCGGCCGTCGATTATGCCGAAGCGGAGCTCTAAGACCTTTTTCTCCCGCGGGGTCAGCGTGTCCAGCACGCCCATGAGCTGCTCCTTGAGCAGGGAGAAGCTGGCGGCCTCGCTCGGCTCGCTGGCGTCCTCGTCCGGGATGAAGTCGCCCAAGTGGCTGTCCTCCTCCTCGCCGATGGGCGTCTCGAGGCTGACGGGCTCCTGCGCTATCTTGAGGATGTCGCGCACCTTGTCCACGGGCATGCCCATCTCCGCGGAAATCTCCTCCGCGCTCGGGTCGTGGCCGAGCTCCTGCAGCAGCTGGCGGGAGACGCGGATGACCTTGTTGATGGTCTCGACCATGTGGACGGGGATGCGTATCGTGCGCGCCTGGTCGGCGATGGCGCGGGTGATGGCCTGGCGTATCCACCAGGTGGCGTAGGTGGAGAACTTGTAGCCCTTGGTGTAGTCAAACTTGTCAACGGCCTTTATGAGGCCCAGATTGCCCTCCTGGATGAGGTCGAGGAAGAGCATGCCGCGGCCGACATAGCGCTTTGCGATGCTGACGACAAGGCGGAGGTTCGCCTCGGCCATGCGGCGCTTGGCGTCCTCGTCGCCGTCTGCCATGCGCCTGGCGAGGTCGGTCTCCTCCTCGGGGCTGAGCAGGGGGACCTTGCCTATCTCCTTGAGGTACATGCGCACGGGGTCGTCGGTTGAGAAGGTGTCCGCCAGGGCGTCCGTATCGGCGACTATTTCCTCCTCCGTGACGGCCTCTATCTCCTGCAGCTCCTCAAGCTCGGGCAGGGCGTCGTCGTCGAGGGGCGGGAGAATGTCCTCGCCGGAGGTGTCTATGCCCAGATCCTCGAGCCTGTCGTAGAACTTGTCGAGCTCCTCGGGGTCAAGCTTGAGGTCGTCCAGCGTGTCCATAAGCTCCTTGCTGGTGAGCTTGCCGGCCTTTTTGCCCTTTTCTACGAGGGCGTTGAGCTTTTCCGCCTTGTACCGCGCCAGCTCCTCGGGGTCCTCGGGGAGCGCCGCCGCGGGCTTTTCCGCCTCCTTTTTCTCGGGGGGCTTTTTGCGAGTGCGGGGCCGGGGCGCGGCCGGGGCGGCAAGCGTGTCTTTTTCTTTGTTGTCAGCCATGGCTGTTTCCTCCGTAAGCCTTTAGTTGCTGTTGTTCACCCGTAAAGGCCAGCAGGTCAAGCTCCGCGGCGTCGATTGGCTTCGCGCCTATGCGGCTTACGCAGTCCGCAAGCGCCTGGGCGCCGTTGGCTGCGGATACCGGCGTGGTCTGTATGATATCGGTGTAGAGCGCCGCCTCCTCCTGAGTGAGGCTGCCGCCGAGGGCGGCCGCGGTCACCGCCATGCCGCGCCGGGTGAGCGAGAGCATGGCCTCGTATATGTGCCGGAGCTCGGGGGCGCTGAAGCTCCCCGGCTCGGGGGCGGCGCCGGGCGTGAAGAGCTCGGGCGAATTTTGCAGCAGGGCGATCACCGCGCGCTCCGCCGCGGCGGAGGACGGGTTATCAAAGCGTATTCCCAGCTCGCGCGGCTGGAGCGAGCGCTCGGGGCGGGTGTCCTCCCGTTCGCGCTTTTTCGCCTCGGCCCGGGTTCGGCGGCGGCGCAGCTGCTTTACCGTGTCGAGCACGGCGGCGGCGGATACCCCGCACTGCTCCGCAACGCTGTGAGCGTACACCTCGCGCGAGACGCTGTCCGTCAGGGCGGCGATTATCTCCGCCGCGGCCTTGAGATAGCCGACGCGCCCGGCGTCGCTCGCGAGGTCAAAGCCGGCGGCGGCGCTTTGCAGCCGGTAATCCATGCCGCTTTCGCCTTCGTCAATGAGCGCGCGGAAGGCCTCCGCGCCAGAGGCCTTTATGAATTCGTCCGGGTCCTTGGCGCCGGGGACGGTTACGACCCTTACCTCGAGGCCGAGCCTGTCCAAAATGGGGATGGCGCGCTGCGCGGCCTTTTTGCCGGCGCCGTCGGCGTCGTAGCAGAGGATGACGCGCTTTGTGTAGTGCGTGAGGAGCCGCGCCTGCTCGTTCGTGAGCGAGGTGCCGAGGGAGGCGACCGCGCTGTCGAAGCCGGCCTGGTGCAGCGAGACTACGTCTATATTGCCTTCGACAAGGATAATGTACCCGGCTTTTGACTTTTTAGCCAAATTGAGGCCAAAAAGATTGTGACTCTTGCTGAAAACAGGGGTGTCCGTGCTGTTGAGGTACTTGGGCTCCCCGTCGCCGAGGATGCGGCCGGAAAAGGCCACCACGTTCCCGCGCACGTCGATGACGGGGAACATCAGCCGGCCGCGGAAGGCGTCGTACACGCCGCCGCGCCTGCCGCTTTTGGCGAGGCCGGCCGTTACGAGCTCGCGCTCGGTGTAGCCCTTGGCCTTCATGGCGTTCGTGAGGGCGTCCCAGCTCTCGGGCGCAAAGCCGAGGCCAAAATTTGTGGCCGTGCGGCGGGATATCTGCCGCCGGCGCATATATTCAAGCGCGGCCTCCCCGCCGGGGGCGGAGAGCTGGGCGTAGAACCAGCGCGCGGCCTCGCGGTTGAGCTCAAGCAGCCTTGTGCGGCGCTCGCGGCCGCTGTCCGCGGCCTGCTCCGGGATGGGCATGCCCGCGCGGCGGGCAAGGAACTCCACCGCCTCCGGGAAGCTCAGCCGCTCTATCTCCATGATGAAGTTTATAACGCTGCCGCCCTTGCCGCAGCCGAAGCAGTGATATATCTGCTTGCCGGGTGAGACGGAGAAGCTCGGGGTCTTTTCGCTGTGGAAGGGGCAGAGCCCGAAAAGGTTCTGGCCCGAGCGCTTTGTGAGCGCGACGTACTCGCCGACTACCTCCTCAATCGGGTTCCTTTCGGCCAGCTCCTGCAAAAATTCGGCGGAAAAGGCCAAAATCTCACCTCCAGATTACCTGACCTGCCAGGAACGGGGGACAAACAGGTCGAGGTATACGTCAATGACGTACTTGTCCGTCATGCCGGAGACGTAATCCGTTACCGCGCGCTCAAGCCCCTCGTCCTCCGCAATTTTGAGGTATTCCGGCGGGAGCGCCTCGGGGTGCGCGCCATAGTGGCGGCAGATACTGAGCAGTATGTCCCCAACCTTGCTCTCCTCGCCCTTGGCGACGGGGTTTTTGTACACCTCGGAGAACATGAAGTCCGTGAACACGCTGACCGCCTCGCTTACCGCGGGACTCATGAGTATGACGTCCTGCCCGGCGCTGGTGTTGATAACGTCCGTGACGATGGAGTTAATGCGGCGGCTGTTGCGCTCGCCGAGGCGCTCGCGGACTATTGCGGGCTCGTCCCCGGGGCGGAGCAGCCCGGCACGCTCAGCGTCGTCTAAGTCGTGGTTTATGTATGCTATGCGGTCCGAGAGGCGGACAACGTCGGCCTCAAGGCTGCCGCGGGGCTTGCCCGTGGTGTGGTTGAGGATGCCCGTGCGGGTCTCCATGCAGAGGTTGAGGCCGCGGCCGGACTTTTCAAGCCTGTCCACCACGCGGAGGCTCTGCTCATAATGGCGGAAGCCGCCGGGATATATCTCGTTTAAGGCGCGCTCCCCCGCGTGGCCGAAGGGGGTGTGCCCCAAATCGTGGCCGAGGGCTATGGCCTCTGTCAGATCCTCGTTGAGGCGCAGCGCGCGGGAGATGGTGCGGGCTATGCGCGCGACCTCAAGCGTGTGCGTCAGGCGGGTGCGGTAGTGGTCGCCCTCCGGCTGGAGGAAAACCTGCGTCTTGTGCTTGAGGCGGCGGAAGGCCTTGCTGTGCGTTATCCTGTCAACGTCGCGCTGGAAGCAGGTGCGGAGCGGGCACTCCGGCTCCGGCACGGGGCGGCCGGCGGAATTCCTGGAGAGGACGCCGCGCTCACATATGAGCATCAGCTCGTCCGCTTCGCGCAGCTCGCGCGGGCACGGCATGGCGCCTCACCTCCTCATAATACTTATACGCCGCCGGGGGCGAAAAACCCTTTAAAATTTTAAAAAAATTTGCGCCCGGGCTATATCCGCTGCGGGCGGTACACGCTGCCAAGCGTCTCAAAGCCGGCGGAGCCGGCGGTGACGTCCCCGAGGCGGCGGGAGAAATCCCCCTCCGTTCCGGCCGGGAGCAGGGCCGTGACCGAGACGCGCTCGCTGAAGGCGGCGGAGATATCCTCCGCGCCCATGTCCTCCAAAAGGCGGCGCACGCGCTCATACTGCCCGTAGCCGCAACCGGCCCTCACGGAGGCCCACTCGGCCATCCGGGCCCTGCCGGCGGCCTCGAGCGCCAAGGACGCGGCGCGGGAATAGGCCCGCACAAGCCCGCCCGAGCCGAGCAGCACGCCGCCGAAGTAGCGCGTTACCACGCAGCAGACGTCGCAGACGCCGGCGGAGCGGAAAACATTGAGCGTGGGCTGGCCGCTGGTGCCGCCGGGCTCGCCGTCGTCCGACCAGCGCAGCTGCCCGTCCGCAAGGACGTAGGCCCAGACATTGTGCGCCGC
This sequence comes from uncultured Oscillospiraceae bacterium, assembly GCA_944385815.1. GTDB lineage: Bacteria > Bacillota > Clostridia > Oscillospirales > Oscillospiraceae > Scatomorpha. The sequence goes on from CALWYQ010000069.1 coordinate 4,560, forward strand.
GTCCGCATGGCGGGAGCGTATATCCTCAACAAAGGCCATAGCCTCGCTTACGCTTTCAACATGCTGCACGCGGGCGATGAAGCGCGAGCGCTTGTCCGTATACTCGGCCTCGCCATAGCCGGCGGGGATGACGTAATCCGACATTCTGAGCTCCTGTGATATTAATTCAGCCTAATTATAACAGCCTGTGAGAAGATTTGCAAGGGGGGCTAAAAAAGTTGTTGACAAATATCCGGGGCTGTGCTATCTTAGTCATGCGGTTAATTACTCAAGTAACTAACCGACTAACAAGGAGGTGAGCTCATGGCGGGCTTCGACGGTACGCGGCCCATCTTCCTCCAGCTTGCGGAGATGCTGGAGGAGGGCATAATCTCCGGCGCCTTTCCCGAGGAGGGGCAGATACCCTCCATTACGGAATACTCCGCGGCGCTGAAGATAAACCCCGCCACGGCTCTCAAGGGCATCAACATCTTAGTAGACGAGGGCCTTGTCTACAAAAAGCGCGGCGTCGGCATGTTCGTGGCCGCGGGGGCAAGGGAAAAGCTGCTGCAGCGGCGGCGCGAGGGCTTTTATGCCGGGCGGCTGCTGCCGGCGGTGAAGGAGGCGAGGTCGCTGGGCCTCAGCCTCGCGGAGCTGCAGGAGTTGACAGCCAGGGCCTATGCGGAAAAGGAGTAACACTATGGCAATCGAATTAAAGGGCGTCACAAAGCGCTACGGCGCCACGGCGGCGCTGGACGACGTCTCCGTCAGCTTCGGCGGCGGGGTGATCTACGGCCTTTTGGGCGCGAACGGCGCGGGCAAGACAACGATGATGAACGTCATCACGAACCGCATCTACGCCGACTCCGGCGAGGTGCTCATAGACGGCGAGCGCGCGCCGGGCAACGACAGGGCGCTCGGCAGGGTGTACATGATGGCGGAGGCCAATCTCTTCCCGGACAGCATGAAGGTGGAGGGCGCGCTCAAGCTCACGCGGAGCTTTTACCCGACCTTCGACATGGACTATGCCCGCGCGGCGGCGCGGCGCTTTGAGCTGCCGCTCAAAAAGAAGGTGAAGAGCCTCTCCACGGGCTACGCGAGCATATTCCGCCTCACGCTGGCGCTGGCGGCGGGGACGCCCTACGTCATCTTTGACGAGCCGGTGCTCGGCCTGGACGCGCAGCACCGCGACATGTTCTACCGCCTGCTCATGGAGCGCGCGGCGGAGACGGGGCAGACGGTCATACTCTCCACTCACCTCATACAGGAGGCGGCGAGCCTTATCTCCCACGCGGTCATCATACACTCGGGGCGCATACTGCGCGACGCGCCGGTGGAGGAGCTGACGGGTGCGGCCTATCAGGTGAGCGGGCCGGCCTCGCTGGTGGACGCCTACTGCGCCGGGCGCAGGGTGCTGAACGTAAACGCCCTCGGCGGGCTCAAGACCGCCTGCGTGGAGGGCGAGCCGGAGGATACGGCCCCGGCGGGGCTGGAGATAGCCGGTATGGACCTGCAGGACTACTTTATAAGCCTCATGAACGAGGCCGACAGGAGGGAGACAAAATGAGATTCCTGCCCGCATTCAAATACCGCATGCGCGACTGCCTTATCTCCATGGGCGTCGTGATACTTGTGATGGTGGGCCTCACGGTGCTCAGCCACCTCGGCATAGTGACCTTCGGCGGCTATGAGCAGAGTGTGGACGGCGTTGTGACGGAGCACTACGCGACGATGAACTTCACCATGCCCTACACAATATTCATGTTCGTGCTCGGCATCGTCTCCATACGCGAGGACATGCGCATCGGCATACAGAACGGCGCTTCGCGCACGACGAGCTTTCTGGCGAACATGGCGTGCATGGTGGTCTCGGCGGTGACGCTGAGCGCGAACTGCGTGGTGTTCTACAAGGTCTGGGAGCTCTTTGGCACCGGGCTTGTCATAATAGACCTCTACTCCGCAGCCTTTTTGAACGAGGCCGCGCCGCAGACGGCGGGGGAGCTTGCGATGTGCTTTACGATGGCCTCGGTGGCAAACCTCTGCCTCGCGTCGCTGGGGACGATGCTCTCGCTGGTGTACTGGCGGCTCGGCAAGGCGGGGAAGTGGATACTCTCCCTCGGCATGGGCGCGGCGGTAATCCTCTTCATAAACGCGGCCGTGAGCTTCAGCTGGCTTCAGGACGCGATTGTCAGCTTCGCGCTCTGGATGGTGAAGGCGCCGGTGAACATGGATATCTTCCTGCTCGCCCTGACCGCGGCGGCGTATGTCATCGCCAGGGCGGTGACGCTGAGGAGCCCAATAAGAGCCGCCACTGCATAAGCCCCGGGCTATGCCCGGAGACCGGCGTATCGCCGGAGATAACTCGGGACTTCGCCCCGGACATTAGCGTCCGTGGTCGTCTCGGTATCTTGCCGGTTCGAACCGGCAGCCGAACGTTCGGCGGACTTTCTTTTGTCTTGTCAAAAGACAGCCCCCCGCGCCCCGAAAGAAAAATCGCGTGTTTGCGTCTGGCAATAGACCCACGCCCGGGTGCCCCCAAATGCGGCCTATGCTTTTGCGGGGCCGCCCGCGCACCTACGTTGGATACGGGCGACGTACTGGGCCTGGGGCCCGCCCGTTCCGTTACGTGGCGGCTGTTGGGCGGTTTAGCGGCCCGGTAACCACAGCAACCACAGCCGCACGGTAACAATACGGGC
>CALWYQ010000070.1 GCA_944385815.1 uncultured Oscillospiraceae bacterium
GGTACTCCACGCTCTGGCTGCCCGGCTATGACCACGCCGGCATCGCCACGCAGATAAAGGTTGAGGAAAAGCTCAGGAACGAGGGCAAGACCCGCTTCGACCTCGGCCGCGAGGGCTTCCTCGACGAGGTCTGGGCCTGGAAGAACAAGTACGGCGACCGCATCGTAAAGCAGCTCAAGACCCTCGGCTGCTCCTGCGACTGGGAGCGGCAGCGCTTTACCATGGACGACACCTGCGCCAAGGCCGTGCGCGAGACCTTTGTCAACATGTACGAGAAGGGCCTCATCTACAAGGGCCACAGGATAATCAACTGGTGCCCACACTGCACGACGGCGCTCTCCGACGCCGAGGTCGAGTACATCGAAAAGCCCGGCCACCTCTGGCACATCCGCTACCCGCTCAGCGACGGCTCCGGCGACCTCATCATCGCCACGACCCGCCCCGAGACCATGCTGGGCGACACGGGCGTCGCCGTCAACCCGAAGGACGAGCGCTATACGGACATCGTCGGCAAGACCTGCATCCTGCCCCTTGTCGGCCGCGAGATACCCATCGTCGCGGACGACTACGTAGAGACGGACTTCGGCACCGGCTGCGTCAAGATGACGCCCTGCCACGACCCGAACGACTTTGAGGTAGCAAAGCGCCACGGCCTTGAGGAGATACTGATACTCGACAACAACGCCAGGATTATAAACGGCGGAAAGTATAACGGCATGGACCGCTATGAGGCCCGCGAGGCCATAGTCGCCGACCTTGAGCGCGAGGGCTACCTTGTCAAGGTAGAGGACTACAGCCACAATGTCGGCACCTGCTACCGCTGCCACAACGACGTCGAGCCCATGAGCAGCGAGCAGTGGTTCGTGAAGATGGAGCCCCTCGCCAGGCCGGCCATCAAGGTCGTCGAGGACGGCGAGGTGAAGTTCGTGCCCGAGCGCTTCTCCAAGACCTATCTCAACTGGATGTACAATGTCCGCGACTGGTGCATCTCCCGCCAGCTCTGGTGGGGCCACCGCATACCGGCCTGGTACTGCAGGGATTGCGGGCACATGACCGTCTCGCGCGAGGACGCCGTGGAGTGCGAGGCCTGCCACAGCAAAAACATTGAGCAGGACCCCGACGTGCTGGACACCTGGTTCAGCTCCGCGCTCTGGCCCTTCTCCACGCTCGGCTGGCCGGAGGAGACCGAGGACCTCAAGTATTTCTACCCGACGGACGTGCTGGTCACGGGCTACGACATCATCTTCTTCTGGGTGGCGCGCATGATATTCTCCGCCTGCGAGCAGACGCACAGGCCGCCCTTCCACACCGTGCTTATCCACGGCCTTATCCGCGACCCGCAGGGCAAAAAGATGAGCAAGTCCGCCGGCAACGGCGTAGACCCGATAGAGATGATAGAGCGCTTCGGCGCCGACGCGCTGCGCTTTAACATCATCACCGGCAACAGCCCCGGCAACGACACCCGCTTCTATGTCGAGCGCTGCGAGGCCATGAGGAACTTTGCCAACAAGCTCTGGAACGCCAGCCGCTTTGTGCTGATGAACCTCACGGTTGAGGATAACGCTCTGCCCAAAACGCTCGAGCTGCCCGACAGGTGGGTGCTCAGCAAGCTCAACACCCTCGCCGGCGAGGTGCGCGAGAACCTCGACAAGTATGAGCTCGGCATCGCCGCCCAGAAGATTTACGACTTCATCTGGGACACCTTCTGCGACTGGTACATCGAGCTCGCCAAGTCCCGCCTGAACGGCTCAGACGCCGCGGCCAGGGAGAACGCCGAGCGCGTGCTGCTCTTCACCCTCACGCGCATATTGGAGCTGCTGCACCCCTTCATGCCCTATATCACCGAGGAGATATACCAGGCCCTGCCGCACGAGCACGAGGCGCTTATCATCGCGCCCTACCCGAAGTACGACCCGGCGCTGAGCTTCCCGGAGGACGAGGCGGCCTTTGAGCTTGTCATGGACGCCATCCGCGCCGTGCGAAGCCGCCGCGCGGACATGAACGTCCCGCCCTCCCGCAAGGCCAAGTGCATTGTCGCCACGGCGGAAAAGGCCACCTTCGAGGCCGGCGCACAATATTTTGAGCGCCTTGCCGGCGCGAGCGAGGTGGAGGTCGCCGCGCCCGACTGCGAGGCCGCCCCGGGCATGGTCACCGTCACGACCCACTCGGCGCGCATACTCATCCCCATGGCCGAGCTGGTTGACGTGGAGGCCGAGCGCGCGAGGCTCACCAAGGAGCTCGAGAAGGCCAGGGGCCAGCTCGCCGCCCAGGAGAAGAAGCTCTCCAACGAGAACTTTGTTAAGCGCGCGCCGGAGGCCGTAGTCAATACCGAGCGCGAGCGCGCCGAGAAGGCGAAGGCGCTTATAGCGAGCCTTGAGGGTTCGCTCAGGGAGCTCGGCTGAGCGCCGCAGGAAGGCGAAAAATCTATTGACAATCGCCGATAAATCTAATATAATACCAAGGCTGAATGCTTAACGGAGGCGTGATATGAAGCTTGATCTTCGCGAAATATTGGACGCTCCGGGAGCAAGGCTCGGCTTTGAGCGTGAGCTCGGCACGGACAGGCTTGACTTCGGCTCCGTGGAGGAGTACCGCGGCCCGGTAAAGGCCCGCGGCGAGGTCATAAACACCGCCGGAGTGCTCACCGCAAGGGGCGTCATAGACGCGGACATGCTCTGCGTATGCGACCGCTGCGGCGCCGGGTTCGAGCTTAAAAAGCACGTAGACCTGTCAGTGCCGGTGGTCCCCGAGACCGAGGGCTCCGACGAGAGCGAGGCCTTCGTCATGGAGGGCGACGCGCTGGACATTGACGACCTGCTGGAGACCGCGTTCATCCTCGCGATGGACACGAAGCTCCTCTGCAAGCCGGACTGCAAGGGGCTCTGCCCCAAGTGCGGCAAAAACCTTAACGACGGGCCCTGTGCCTGCAAACCTGAGCCTGATCCAAGATTTGCTGTGCTTGAGCAGCTTTTGGATAAATAGACAACGAGGCTGCTCGACGACAGCTGACCATAGGAGGTGTAATACATGGCAGTTCCCAAGAGTAAGGTGTCGCGCCAGAGGCGTGACAAAAGGCGCTCTTCCACTTGGAAGCTCACCGCTCCCCACATAGTCAAGTGCCCCAACTGCGGCGCTTATCATCTGCCCCACCGCGCCTGCAAGGCCTGCGGCCAGTATAACGGGCGCGTGGTCCTCAAGGTCGAGGAGAGCAACTAACAAGCACGAGAAGGGAAGGTTAGAAGCCTTTCCTTCTTTTGCTATTGACGAATTACAGGGCCGCAGGCCCTTCAACGAGCTGCGCGGCCGCCGTGCCGTCCGGAGGGAATATGCTGAACACCGTCACAAATGTAGACAAAACAAGCCCCGTGCGGCGGCATGTGCGCGCCGGGGACGCGCTTGTCGCGATAAACGGGCACCCGATAGAGGACGTGCTCGACTACCGCTACTGGAGCTATGAGGAGCGGCTCACGCTGACCATACGCCGCCCGGACGGAAGCGAGCACACGGTAAAGGTCCGCAAGGGGGCCGGGGAGGACCTCGGGCTCGACTTTGACGAGTACCTTATGGACAAGCCCCGGGGCTGCTCCAACCGCTGCGTGTTCTGCTTTGTGGACCAGCTGCCGCGCGGCATGCGCAGATCGCTTTATTTTAAGGATGACGACGCGCGGCTGAGCTTCCTGACAGGCAGCTATATCACGCTCACGAACCTCAGCGAGCGCGAATTTGAGCGCATCTGCGCCCTTCGGATAAGCCCGATAAACGTCTCCGTCCACGCCACGAACCCGGACCTGCGCGCACGGCTTATGGGCAACCCGCGGGCGGCGGACATCATGACGCCGCTGCGCCGCCTTGCCGCGGCGGGGATAGAGGTCAACTGCCAGATAGTCTGCTGCCCCGGCTGGAACGACGGCGAGGAGCTCTCCCGCTCCATGCGCGAGCTCGCGGAGCTCTATCCGGGGGTCTACAGCGTGTCCATAGTGCCCGTGGGCCTCACGAAGCACCGCGAGGGCCTTACGGAGCTCACACCCTTTGACGCGGCGGGCGCCGCCGGGACCATCGACAGGGTGGAGGCCTTTGCCGCCGAGTGCCTGGATAAGCACGGCAGCCGCATCTTCTGGTGCTCCGACGAGCTCTATCTCAAGGCCGGGCGCGAGGTCCCGGAGAACGGGTATTATGAGGAGTACAGCCAGCTTGAAAACGGCGTGGGCCTGATACGCCTGCTGGAGACCGAGTTTTTTGACGCCCTCGACGCCGCGGACGCCGGCGCCGGCACGGGCGAGCGCTTTACCATCGCCACGGGCGCCGCAGCAGCGCCGCTGCTCGAAAAGCTTTTACACGCAGGACACAAAAAGTGTGATAGAATAAATGGCGCGGTGGCGGCGATAAAAAACGACTTCTTCGGGCACACGATAGACGTGGCCGG
>CALWYQ010000071.1 GCA_944385815.1 uncultured Oscillospiraceae bacterium
TTGCCCAAAGTCGTGCCGTAGCCGCGCTCCAGCGGCTCTATGACATACTTGCCATAGGACTCGTCCGTCGGAGATTCGATGCACTCGATGCGCGGCTTTTCTATTTCAATCATGTGCGAATTAACCCTCCTTAGATTTTGTGGCGCCTCAAAAAAGGCGCGCGCGGTTTGCAGCTTACCAATTTGAGGGTTTACCGATTATTTGGAATAGAGCTCGACGATGAAGTGCTCCTCTATCGGCAGGTCGATGTCCTCGCGGGCGGGGGTGCCGACGACCTTGGCGATCATGTTGGCGGCGTCATACTCAAGCCACTTCGGGGGCTGACGGAAGGCGTTGGCCTCCACGTTGGCCTTTATCTTTTCAAGGCTGCGGCTGCGCTCGCGCAGGGTGATGACCATGCCGGGCTTGACCTGGAAGCTGGGGATGTTGACCTTGCGGCCGTTCACGGTGAAGTGGCCGTGGTTGACCAGCTGGCGGGCCTCGGCGCGGCTCATGGCAAAGCCGAGGCGGTAAACGACGTTGTCGAGGCGGCTCTCGCAGATGGCGAGGAGGTTCTCGCCGGTCTGGCCGGGACGGCGCTCGGCCATGTCAAAGTAGCTGCGGAACTGGCTCTCAAGGAGGCCGTAATAGCGCTTGGCCTTCTGCTTCTCACGAAGCTGCTGGCCGTACTCGGACGACTTGCTGCGGCCCTGGCCGTGCATTCCGGGAGGATAGCTGCGGCTCTCGAGGGCGCACTTGCTGGTATAGCACCTGTCGCCCTTGAGGAAGAGCTTCTGGCCCTCCCTGCGGCACTGGCGGCAGACTGCATCGGTATATCTTGCCATTTCTTCTTTCCTCCTTCAATCAGACGCGGCGGCGCTTCGGGGGACGGCAGCCGTTGTGCGGGATGGGCGTGACGTCCTTGATCATAGTGACCTCTAATCCCGCAGTCTGAAGCGCACGGATAGCGGCCTCACGGCCCGAGCCGGGTCCCTTGACAAAGACCTCGACGGTCTTGAGCCCATGCTCCATGGCGGCCTTGGCCGCAGTCTCAGCGGCGGTCTGAGCTGCGAAGGGGGTGCTCTTCTTGCTCCCGCGGAAGCCCATGCCGCCCGCGGAGGCCCAGGAAATGGCGTTGCCGTTGGTGTCGGTAATCGTCACCATGGTGTTGTTAAAGCTGGAGCTGATATGCACGGCTCCCTTTTCAATGTTCTTACGCTCTCTGCGGCGAGTGCGTACCTTCTTCTTAGGTGCTGCCATTACATATCCCTCCCTTACTTCTTCTTATTGGCGATGGTGCGCTTCGGGCCCTTGCGGGTACGAGCGTTGGTCTTGCTGCGCTGGCCGCGCACGGGCAGGCCCTTGCGGTGGCGCAGGCCGCGGTAGGAGCCGATCTCGGTCAGGCGCTTGATGTCAAGCGCGACGGAGCGGCGCAGGTCGCCTTCGACCACATAGTGGTGGTCTATGCACTCACGGATCTTGGCCTCTTCCTCATCGGTGAGATCCTTGACGCGGGTGTCGGGGTTGATACCGGTGGCCTCGAGAATTTTTTTCGCGCTGGTTCTGCCGATACCGTAGACGTAGGTGAGGCCAATCTCGATCCTCTTGTCCTTGGGCAGGTCAACGCCGGCTATACGTGCCATCTTTTGCAATCATTCCTTTCGATGATTTCTCCGCGATTGAGCTTGCTGATTACTCTACCATAGCGGAAGCTTAATCCCGCCGGAGGGAGCCTCCGTTATTCGCGGGGTGGTTGCTGATGTATTTGGACTTTATCAAAAACATTTACATGCCGGCGGCAGCTGGGCCGCCGCCGCTGTTCTCAGCCCTGGCGCTGCTTGTGCTTGGGGTTCTCGCAGATAACCATGACCTTGCCATGGCGCTTTATTATCTTGCACTTCTCGCACATGGGCTTGACGGAAGGCCTGACTTTCATTTAAAGTTCCTCCTATCAAAAGGCGTAGTGCCTGTTACTTGGATCTCCAGGTGATGCGTCCGCGGGTGAGGTCGTAGGGGCTCATCTGAACCGTGACCTTGTCGCCCGGGAGTATGCGGATGAAGTTCATACGGAGCTTGCCGGAGATGTGAGCCAGTATGATATGGCCGCCTCCGATGTCCACGTTGAACATGGTGTTGGGCAGGGACTCGACAACCGTGCCCTCCAGCTCTATAACGTCGTCTTTCGCCAAGTTTTTACCTCCTAAACGGCTCAAATATCCTCGGCCATCGTCAGGATCTCGGGCTCGCCGTCGGTGATGAGAACGGTGTTCTCATAGTGGGCCGACAGACGGCCGTCGGCTGTTACGACGGTCCAGTCGTTGTCCAGCACCCTGATGTCACAGGTGCCGGCGTTGACCATTGGCTCAATTGCCAGCGTCATTCCCTTTACAAGCCTCGGGCCGTGGCCCGGCTCGCCATAGTTGGGGACCTCCGGCTCCTCATGGAGCTCGGCGCCCACGCCGTGGCCCACATAGGCGCGCACGACGGAGTAGCCATGGCTCTCGACATATTCCTGGACAGCGTGGCCGATGTCGGAGATTCGATAGCCCGGCCGGGCGAATTTGATGCCCTCAAAAAAGCTTTGGCGCGTCACGGCGATGAGGTCCAGGGCCTCCGCAGAGACCTCGCCGCAGGGATAGGTCCCCGCGCAGTCGCCGGTAAAGCCGTGTATCCTCGCGCCTACGTCAACGCTGACTATGTCGCCGTTACGGATATGCTTGCCGCCCGGGATCCCGTGGATCACCTCTTCGTTTATCGAAATGCAGGCGTTCCCGGGGAAGCCGGAGTAGTTGAAGAAGGTCGGCACGGCGCCGTTCTTGACGATATACTTGCGTATTTCGCGGTCGAGCTCACGGGTGGTGATGCCGTCCCGAATGCCCTCACGGGCAATCGTGCGCGCCCCCGCCGTTATCAGGCAGGCCTTGCGCATGAGCTCGATATCCCGCTCGGATTTGATTATGATAGGCATATTCAAATCCCCAGCGCCTTTTCGATCTCGGCCGTGGTGGCCTCGATGGAAGGCTGGTTGTCAACGCTTTTGAGCTTTCCCCTCGCCTCATAAAAGGCTTTGAGAGGCTCGGTCTCCCTGTGATAGACCTCAAGACGGGACTTGACGGTCTCGGGAGCGTCATCCTTGCGGATGGTCAGCGCGCTGCCGCAATTGTCGCACACGCCCTCCGCCTTAGGCGGGGCGGACACGACGTGGTAGGTGGCGCCGCAGTTGGTGCAGGTGCGCCTGCCGGACATGCGCTCGACTATAACCTCATCGGCAATCTCTATCGAGAGCGCGCAGTCGATCGCGACGCCCGCGGTCTCGAGGGCCTCAGCCTGGGGGATGGTCCTCGGCATACCGTCGAGGATGTAGCCGCCCTTGCAGTCGGGCTCGGCGAGGCGCTCGGCGACGATGCCGATAATGACATCGTCGGGGACGAGCGCGCCGGACTCGACATAGCTCTTGGCCTTGAGGCCCACCGGGGTGCCGTTCTTGATGGCGGCCCTGAGGATGTTGCCGGTGGAAATGGTGGGGATGCCTAACTTATGGCTGAGTATCTCGGCCTGGGTGCCCTTTCCGGCGCCAGGCGCTCCCAAAAGTATGAGCTTCATAGTCCGCCTCCAATCAATCAGTCAAGGAAGCCCTTGTAGTTGCGCATGAGCATCTGGCCCTCGACCGCACGGACAGTCTCAAGCGCGACGCCTACAACAATGATTATAGACGTGCCGCCCAGGGATATGCCGCTGAGAGCCGGAGCGTCGCTGAAGCAGCCGATGAGCATGGGCACGGCGGCGACAAGGCCGAGGTAGAGCGCACCGAGCAGGGTAATCTTGTTGAGCACCTTGCGGATATACTCGCTCGTCGGCTTGCCGGCGCGGAAGCCGGGGATAAAGCCGCCGTTCTTCTTGAGGTTGTTCGCTATCTCCACGGGGTCGAACTGAATGGTGGAGTAGAAGTAGCTGAAGGCTATTATCAGCAGGAAGTAGAGCACAACATAGAACACGGTGTTGGTGTTGAACATGTGCTCCATAACCCAGGAATCCTGCCAGCTGGGTACAAAGGCGCAAACAGTGGCCGGGAGGCTCGCAATGGTCTGCGCGAAGATGATGGGCATAACGCCGGACATATTCACCTTCATGGGCAGATGCGTGCTCTGGCCGCCGTAAAGCTTGCGGCCGACAACGCGCTTGGAGTACTGGACCGGGATCCTGCGCTCCGCGTCGTTGACGAGAACGATCAGCACGATGATGACGAGAGCGCCGAGCAGCAGCAGTATGAGCGCCCACCAGGCGAGGGAGCCGTTGCCCACGTTGGTGAACATCTGGCCCACGCTGGTCGGGAAGCGCGCAACTATGCTGGCGAAGAGGATAACGGAGATGCCGTTGCCCACGCCGAACTCGGTAATCTGCTCGCCCATCCACATGATAAGGGCGGAGCCGGCCATGAAGGTCATGATGATGACGATGGCGGCCCAGACACCCTCGCCGTCTGCGGTGAGCATGCCCTGGTTCTTCATCAGGGTGTAGTAGGCAATGCCCATAACAAGGCCGATGCCCACGGTGGTGTAGCGGGTGATGGAGGCGAGCTTCTTGCGGCCCTCCTCGCCGCCCTCCTTCTGCAGCCGCTCGAGGGCCGGGATGGCGATAGTGAGCAGCTGGATGATGATGGAGGAGTTGATGTACGGCTGTATGCTCAAAGCGAAGATGGTCGCCATGGAGAAGCTGCCGCCGGACATCGTGTTCCACAGGCCAAGTATGGTGTTGTTAACGGTGTTAAAGTAGCTCTCGAGGAGGGCGGTGTCCACGTAAGGCACGGGGACAGCGTTGCCCAGCCGGTAGATGAGGATGATGAACAGCGTGAAGAGTATCTTCTTGCGCAGGTCAACTATTCCCCATGCGTTCCTAAGAGTCTTAAGCACGTTACACCACCTCGGCCTTTCCGCCCACCGCCTCTATCTTTTGCTTCGCAGATTCGGAGAAGGCGGAAGCCTTAACGGTGAGTGCCTTGCTGATGCTGCCGTTGCCGAGGACCTTAAAGCCGTACTCGCACTTGCTCAGCACGCCCGCGGAGAGCAGGGCGGCGGCATCGACCTCGCTGCCGGCGTCGAAACGCTCGAGCGCGGAGACGTTGATCTCCTCGAGGGGCTTGGCAAAAATGTTGTTGAAGCCGCGCTTGGGGATACGCCTGGCGAGGGGCATCTGGCCGCCTTCGAAGCCGACGCGGACGCCGCCGCCGCTCCTGGCCTTCTGACCCTTGTGGCCGCGGCCGGCGGTCTTGCCGT
>CALWYQ010000072.1 GCA_944385815.1 uncultured Oscillospiraceae bacterium
TGGTGCTCCAGGCGGTGTTCATATACTACGGCCTGCCCTATTTCACCAACAACTCGATGCGCTTCGACAGCGTCTGGGTCGCGGCGATAGTTATCGTCTCCATCAACACCGGCGCGTACATGGCCGAAAGCGTGCGCGGCGGCATTATCTCGATAGACCCCGGCCAGACCGAGGGCGCCAAGGCCATAGGCATGAGCCACTTCCAGACCATGACCAGCGTCATACTCCCGCAGGCCATACGCAACATCATGCCGCAGATAGGCAACAACTTCATCATCAACGTGAAGGACACCTCGGTCATGTTCATCATAACCTTCACGGAGTTCTTCGCCGTGCACAGGAACATAGTCGGGCTGAACAACATGTACTTCCCGAGCGCGACGATAGAGATGGCGGGCTACCTCTGCGTAACGCTGACGGCCTCCATACTCCTGCGCGCCGTCGAGAAGCGCATGGATGGCAAGAGCAGCTATGAGCTGGCGCAGACGGACAACCTGACCATGGCCGCCGGCACCTACAGCCACCCCGACCGCGGCACGCCCTTCGACGAGCGCAGCGCGGAATTCGGCGGGAAGGAGAGAGATAAATGAGCGACGCCATACTTGAGGTCCGCCACCTCTCCAAGAGCTTCGGCTCTAACGAGGTCCTGCGCGACATAGACTTCACCGTCCGCCCCGGCGACGTCACCAGCATCATCGGCGCCTCCGGCTCCGGCAAGAGCACGCTGCTGCGCTGCATAAACCTCCTCGAGACCCCGACGAGCGGCGACGTCGTGTTCCACGGCGAGAGCGTCGTCTCCGGCAAGGTCAACCCCAACGCCTACCGCGCTAAGGTCGGCATGGTGTTCCAGAGCTTCAACCTCTTTGACAACATGAGCGTGCTCAAAAACTGCATGATCGGCCAGATAAAGGTGCTCAGGCGCAGCAGGGATGAGGCGCTCGAGACCGCCATGAAATACCTCGAGCGCGTCGGCATGGGCCCGTATATAAACGCAAAGCCGCGCCAGATCTCCGGCGGCATGAAGCAGCGCGTTGCAATCGCCCGCGCGCTTGCGATGAGCCCGGAGATACTGCTCTTCGACGAGCCGACAAGCGCGCTCGACCCGGAGATGGTCGGCGAGGTGCTCGCCGTCATGCGCTCGCTGGCCGAGGAAGGCATGACCATGCTTGTCGTCACGCACGAGATGGCCTTCGCCCGCGACGTCTCAACAAACGTAGTGTTTATGAAGGACGGCGTGATATGGGAGCAGGGCGGCCCGGGGCAGATGTTCAGCTCCCCCGAAAGGCAGGAGACCCGCGACTTCCTCTCCCGCTTCATGGAAAGATAACAAAACGAAAAGCAGGCCGCCTGACGCGGCCTGCTTTATTCGTTTTCAGTTCACCGCCGGGAAGGCGTAGCCCGTTTCCTCGAGCGTGTGGAGCTCAACCCCGAGCTCTCTCAGGCGCTCCGCCGTTTTTTCGGCCCCGACGCCCGGGGTGACGGCGAAGTATTCCCCGCTGCTGTACTCTATGCCTATCGTGCAGTCGTAGTTCTCCGCCAAGTAGGCGTCGCTCTCCGAAAAGCCCACACGGCCGAGCTCGCCCTCGCGCAGCTCGGGGTAGATGCACTCGTTATAGAGCGCGGCGCATTCTTCGGCGGAGAGCTTTTTCGCAAGCGTCTGCCTGTCGTCCGGCAGACGGTAGTAAACCGTGCAGTCCGCCACCATCCCCGGCGTCACGCCGTTTCGCGCGTTCATGCGCTGCATGATTGCGAGCGGACTGTTCAAAATCTCGTCCAGGAGCTCCAAACCGTCCGTCAGCCCCTCGCTTATCCAGTATCTGCGCTCGAGCCGGCCGCCGTCGTACAGCTGGTAGCTTATCGTGCAGTAGACGAACGTGCCCCGGCTGCGCGCGGCGCGGTTTTCGTCCTCGTTTTCAATGGCAAGCGCGTGCAGCCCGCGCACAAGGCCGATGCTCTCATCGTCGCCAAGCTCGGCCCTCTCTCCGCCGCCGCTTATCACGACGGTCTCGACCTCGTCCGCGCCGGGTATGCGCTTTTCGTAGCCGGTCACGTCATACACGCAGCCGAACACAAAGGCCGCGCACAGCGCCGTCACGGCGAGCCAGCCTATGTAGCTGCCCTTTCCCCTGAACACGGCGAAGCGCTTTTTCAGCAGCATTTCCGCCGCGAAAACGCCGATAAACGCCCCGGCGGCCATGCACAGGCTGTATTGCAGCGCCTCGCCTACGCCGGCGTCGGACCGGTCGGGGCTGAAGAACACCTCATAGAAAAGCGCGCCGAGCAGAAAGCCACAGGCGAGGCCGGCGAAGTATTTGAAAACCGGCCTGAGCGGGGCTATGGCCACGACGTCCCCGGCGCTCTCCATGGCGCGGCGGCGGTAGCAGGCATACGCGAGCGGCAGCAGCAGCGCGCCGAGTATGCCGTAGGCGAGAATGTAATTCCAGCCCACAAGGCCATATGTCATCCCGTCCGGCGCGCTGTAGGAGGACTCCCACCAGACGTTTGAAACCAGGGCGATGAGCGGCGAAAGGTCCGTTGCCCAATCCCAGCCGCCCCCGGCATAGCCATAGGAAAAGGTCGCCGGGACGCTTTCCGCGACGCTCGCGAGGCAGACGGCGGCGATGTTGACGGCAGCGAACAGCAGCGGCATGACCACCTTGTGCCCCGTCAGCATGGCGCAGAGCACGGCGAGGCCGTAATAGGCCAGGAGCTCGAGCGACACCGCCGCGAACCATATCCAGAGACCGCTCCAGGGTCCGCTTTCGGGTATGCCGACGGCGAACTTTGTCACATAGCTGAGAGCGAGCACCGCAAGGTTTGCCGCCAACAGCGGGACTATCCCCGCCGCGGCGCAGGAGATGAACATGGCCCTGCGCCCCACGGGGAGCGCGGCGTAAAAATTGGCGCTGCGCTCGGAGTAAAGGTGCGAGAACACGGCGAGCGCCGCCGCGAGCGCCGCCGCCGGGCAGAGCCACATCGCCGTTTCGGAGGCCGCCGTCACGGCGTACCAGCTGGCGTCGCGCAGCGCCTGCGCGGAAGCGGAGATCATCCTGCCCGGCATACGCAGCACCCAGACAAAGGCGTACAGCGCCCATATCGGCCAGAAGCGCTTTACCGTTTTCCAGAACACGGCGGAATTAAAGAGTGATCTCGCGGACCTCATGCCCCTCACCTCCCAGCTCGTATATGAAAATCTCCTCAAGCGTCAGCGGCAGCGCGTCCGCGAACACGGGGCCTTCCGCCTCTATGCGCGCGAGCACCTTCTCCGGCGCGCCGCGGACTATGAGCGTCTTGAGCCTGCCCTGGCCGGAGGCGTGGATTATCTCGAGCTCCGGCGGTATGTCCGCGCCCTCGCGCGGCACAAGCTGTATCTTGCAGATGTTCTCCTGAAGCTCGCTCAGGCCGCGCTCGAGCAGCATACGCCCGCGGCTTATGACGCCGACGCGGTCGCAGACGTCCTCAAGCTCGCGCAGGTTGTGCGAGGAGACAAGCACGCTCGTCCCGCGCTCGGCGACGTCGGCAAGCAGCAGCGACCAGATCTGCCGCCGCATGACGGGGTCGAGCCCGTCCACCGGCTCGTCGAGGACCAGGAGCTCCGGCTTTATCGAAAGCGCCAGCCAGAAGGCCGCCTGCTTCTTCATCCCGCGCGAAAAGCGGCGTATCTGCGCCTTGCGGTCCAGCGGGAAGGCCTCGGCCAGCTTTTCAAAGCGCTCCGTGTCGAAGTCCGGGTATATGCGCCTGTAAAAGTGCATCATGTCGTTCACGCTCGCCTGCGGGTAGTAGAAAACCTCGTCGGGTATCCAGGCCATGCGCGACTTTACGGCGGCGTTTTCGTACACCGGCGCGCCGTCTGCGAGTATGCTGCCGGCGTCCGGCCGCAGCACGCCCATGACGCAGCGTATCGCCGTGGTCTTGCCCGCGCCGTTCGGCCCTACAAGGCCGTACACGGCGCCCGAGGGCACCGTCATCGCCAGCGCGTCGAGCGCCGTATGCGCGCCGAAGCGCTTTGTGACGCCGCTCAGCTCAAGCTTCATTTCCCTTCGCCTCCTTTTCCGCTATCCTCGCGCGCAGCTCGCCCGCCGGGACGCCGAGGTACATGAGCTCGTCCGCCGCGTCGTCAAACTGCGCGAGCAGGGCGCGTATCCGCTCCGTATTCGCCCCGCTCTGCGCCATGGCGAAGCTGCCCTTGCCTGGCACGGACACAATATAGCCCTCGTGCTCGAGCTCGCGGTACGCGCGCTGTATGGTGTTCGGGTTGATGACCAGCTGCGCGGCCAGCTCCCGTACGCTCGGCAGCTTTTCGTCCGCCGGAAGCGCGCCGGAGACTATAAGCCGCCGCAGCGAGTCCTTCACCTGCTCATATATCGGGCGCGAGTCCCGGAAGTTTATGCTTATCATCGCCTCACCGCCAACTGTATTAACCGTCTTAGTACAGTTAGTGTAGCAGATTATTTCCGCCCTGTCAAGCGCTTGACTTGTCGGAGCTGAAAATATATAATGTTGGCGCAGAAAAACGGAGGGCAGGCTATGTATGTACTCGGCATAGGCGCGGCCAACGTGGACGTCCACGGCGTCTCACACGCCGCCATAGTAATGCGCGACTCCAACCCCGGCCGGCTGCACACAAGCGCCGGCGGCGTCACGCGCAACGTAATGGAGAACCTGGCGCGGCTTGGCGTGGACGCGCGCATGGTCAGCGCGCTCGGCGACGACCTTTTCGGCGAGCTTGTCCGGCGCGAGAGCGCAGCGGCAGGGCTGGACATGTCCGAGAGCCTCTGCCTGCCCGGGACCACCTCGAGCGCCTACGTCTCGATTCTGGACGAGCATGCGGACATGCTTGTCGCGATGTCGGACATGGGCGTCCTCGGCCATATAACGCCCGAGGTCATAGACTCGAAGCGCGCGCTGATACAAGGCGCCGCCGCCGTGGTCTGCGACCCCTGCCTCCCTGAGGAGACGCTCGAGCGCATCTGCGATACCGCCGGGGACACGCCGGTTTTTCTCGACCCGGTCAGCACCGCCTATGCGCACCGCGCCGCGCCGCTCGCGGGGCGCTTCTTCGGCCTCAAGCCGAACAGCCTTGAGCTCGCCATACTCTCCGGCGTGGAGACGGGCACTGACGCGGGCGTCGAGGAGGCCGCGGCCGCGCTGATACGGCGCGGGGCAAAATGCGTCGCGGTCAGCCTCGGCGAGCGCGGCTGCTATTTTGCCGACGCCGCCGGGCGCAGCTTTTACCGCGCGCTGCGGCCCGTGCGCGAGATGCGCAACGCCACCGGCGCGGGCGACGCCTTCCTTGCCGGGCTGGTGTACGGCTATGTGCGCGGCCTCGCGCCCGAGCGCGCCGTTGACTGCGCCCTCGCCGCGGGGCACATCGCCGTGGAGAGCGACCAGACGATAAGCCGCGATATGTGCGTCGATAAGCTTAAAAGTACAATCCAAACCTATCATCTATAAAAAGGAGCATATTATGACTAATTTAGCCAAATATCTGGACATTAAGCCCGAAGTAAAAGAAGCCCTTGACGCCGGCAGGCCCGTCGTGGCGCTTGAGAGCACCATACTCAGCCACGGTATGCCCTACCCCGAAAACCTCGGCTTCGCCGCCCGCGTGGAGCAGGTAGTGCGCGATAACGGCGCCGTCCCGGCCACGATGGCCATCATCGGCGGCAAGCTCAAGGTCGGCCTCGGCGAGGAGGACCTGAAGGTCATGTGCGAGGCGCACGGCGTGGGCAAGGTCTCCCGCCGCGACGTGCCCGTCTACATAGCCAACGGCCACAACGGCGCGACTACCGTCGCCACCACGATGCTCATGGCCGACATGGCCGGCATCCGCGTCTTTGCCACCGGCGGCATAGGCGGCGTCCACCGCCACGGCGAGGTCACCATGGACGTCAGCGCCGACCTGCAGGAGCTTGCGCACACCTCCGTCGCCGTCGTCTGCGCCGGCGCAAAGCAGATACTCGACATCGGCCGCACCCTCGAGTACCTCGAGACCATGGGCGTCCCCGTCCTCGGCATGGGCACGGACGAGTTCCCGGCCTTCTACTGCCGCAGGAGCGGGCACAAGCTGGACTACGCCTGCTCCGGCCCCGCCGAGGCCGCGGCGATACTGCGCGCGAAGTGGGAGCTCGGCCTCACCGGCGGCGTGCTCATAGCCAACCCCATCCCCGAGCAGTACGGCCTCGACTTTGACAAGATGGAGGGCGTTATCCAGACCGCGCTCGACGCCGCCGACGCCGCCGGCGTCCACGGCAAGGACATCACCCCCTTCCTGCTCGCCAAGGTCAAGGACCTCACCGGCGGCGAGAGCCTCGCGAGCAACATCGAGCTCGCCCTCAATAACGCCGCCTGCGCCGCGCAGATAGCCGTCAGCCTCGCCAATAACGCCTGAATACGCCAGAATCCCGCCCGGCAGCTCCGGGCGGGATTTTTTCTTGACATTTGCGTCCTACAGTTGTAGTATATGATCGTACTACAACTGTAGGAGGGTTTGGTATGCATTTGACCGACAGCGAGTGGGCGGTAATGGAGGTGCTCTGGGGCGGCAAGCGCTTTGCCCTCGGGGAGGCCGCCGCCGCGCTCAGGGAGAGCCGCGGCTGGAACAAGAACACCGTATACACCTACCTGACGCGCATGGCCGCAAAGGGCCTTGTCAGCATCGACCGCGGCGCGGCCAGGCCCTATTCAGCCGCGGTCAGCCGCGCGGACTGCGCCCGCGCCGAGCGCGGCGTGCTGCTGGAGCGCGTTTATAACGGCGCGGCCGGGGACCTGATCGCCGCGTTTTTAAAGGAATCCAAGCTCTCCCGCGCGGAGACGGAGCGCCTGCGGCGGCTTTTGGACGAGATGGAGGTATAGCATGACCAACATATGGGGATTTGCCTATCAAAGCCTCTCCGTCTCCCTCGCCGCGGCGGTGCTGCTCATAGTAAAATGGGCGCTCAAGGACAAGCTCTCGCCCCGCTGGCAGTACGGCGTGTGGGCCGTCCTGGCGCTGAGGGCGCTTATCCCGGCGAGCCTGAGGCGGGGGATAGTGCCCTCGCTCGGGCTCTATCTCGAGGCGCTCAAGTCCGCCGCAGAGCTGGACCTGGGCTCGGCCTACAGCTCGGCCTTTGAGAGCATATATGTCGCGCACCCCCTGCCCTATGTGGATTCTGCGCCGGCGAGCCTGACGGACTGGCTTTTCATCGCCTACGCCGCGGGCGCGGCGCTGACGCTCGCCTGGTACGCGCTGCAATATGCGCGGCTGCGCCTGCTGCTCAGGCGCGGCGGCGCTCCCGGGCCGGAGACCGAACGCGTGATTGCCGATGTGGCCGGGGAGTACGGTCTGAGGCCCTGCCGGGCCGTTTCCGTGCCGGGGCTGAGCACGGCCTTTGTCTGCGGCGTGCTCAGGCCCGTGCTGGCCGTGCCGGAGGGCGCGGCGCCGGAGCGGAAGGTCGTACTCCACGAGCTGCTGCACCTGAAGTATTTTGACGCGGCTCAGGGCGTGTTCTGGTGTGTGCTGAAGGCGCTGCACTGGTGCAACCCCTTCATGCGCTATGTGTTCAACCGCGTGGGGAACGACATGGAGAGCCTCTGCGACCAGCGGGTTTTGGAGCGGCTTGAGGGCGAGGAGCGCCGCGAATACGGCAGGATACTGCTGGACATGGCCAACTCCGCCTATCCCCGCGCGCCGGGGACGAGCTCCATCTCCAACGGGGCGGCGAACATCTCGCGCCGCATCGAGGCCATAGCGCGCTTCAAGCTCTATCCGCGCGGCATGGCGCTTGTCAGCGTCTGCGCGGCCGTCATGCTCGGCGCGATGCTGCTCTCAGGCGCGATGCTCAATATGCCGAACGCGAACAGCTACGCCGCCGGCACGCGCGATGCGGCGCTCGAGTCGCTTCTCGGCTCGCGGCTCAACCGCTGCACCACCGTGGCCGGGGCGCTGGACACCTATACCAAGGGCCTGCTGCTCGATAACCCCGTCATGCTCGCGATGAGCACGAGCGAGGAAAAGCAGAAGCTCTGGTACAACGAGCTTCTCGGCGGGGATATCACGGGCCGGACGGATTTGGACGACTTCGGCGTGGGCTATCCCGAGGAGAACACGAGCTTTTTCCTCAACCTGCGCCGCTCGGGCGGCGAGCTGCTGTGCGAGATAAGCATCCGCGTCCCGCACGAGGGGACGGACAGTCCCCTGTCCACGGCGGATATGGTCATAATCCCCGCCGCCGTCTCGCGCGAGAAGGGCGTCTACGTCGTGCGCGAGCGCGGCGAGGCCTATCTGCTCAACGCCGGCAGCGTCAGCGACGGCGGCGCGAGGCCGCTGCTCTACCGCGGCAGCGCCGGGTGCGCCGACGGGACCATTTACGCCGGCGTCGGTACCTACTACTCGGTGGGCGGCGCGAAAGTTTATAACGAGGACGCCAGCTACGCCACGATCTACGGCGGCGGCAAATTCGACCCGGAGGCCAACCCCTCGGCGAGCTTTTCCGGCGCGTACCTCACGAGCTGGATATGCCTCGAGTGCGAGACCCTCGCCGTGGGCGAGAGCAGGCCCTACAGCGGCATCGGCATGCAGTACAAATGGCTCGATGACGCCGGGGAGGACTATGAATTCAACGACGGCCGGATGCTGCTCGCCGCCGGCGCGGGCAATCAGGAGCTCTCGCCCAACGGCTCCGGCCTTGTAATGGGCTACGCCTGGCCCTCCACCGGGCGCGTGGAGTCCTCGCTCGAAATAGACGCGAAGGGCTTCCCGCCCGAATACCCCGGCGCTCTGGCCGTGCGCGTCTACCACGACTTGGAGCCGGTGGAGGAGCTTATGATAGAAATGGAGGCCGTGCTGTGAGAGCTCTCGCCAGGGCCGCCGGGCTTGTCGCCTGGGGCTATGTGTTCTACTATATCGACTTAAACCTGAATTTTAACGGCATGGAGTTCAGCGTGGTGCCGGACTGGGCGGCCTACATCTTTTTCCTCGCCGCCCTGCCGGAGATCTCCGCATACCGGCGCGGCGCGGCGCTTTTAAGGCCGCTCGGCGTCGCGCTGCTTATCTATGAGCTCTTCGTCTGGGTTTTGGAAGGGCTCGGCGTGGAGCTCGCGGCCGGGTATACCTATATCCCCGTCGTGGTTTTCTCCGTGCTGACGCTGTACTTCAACTTCCAGCTGCTTACAGAGCTCGCGCGGATCGCCGACGACGCCGACGAGCGGCTCGGCAAAAGCCTGCGCTATCTCAGGAGCGTCTCCGCGCTCTGGACCACCGTTATGAGCCTCTTCTTCCTTCTGCCCGAGCGGATGCTGGCGGTGGATTCGGGCTCTGCCTGGCAGGCTGCGTCCGCCTTCGTCCTTATCGCCTTCCTGCTCTGGGGCTGCGTCTGCTGCATTATGACCTTCGTTCAGCTTTTCAGGCTGCGCAGGCTTATAAACGCGGCCATTTAGCTTGCAATCCCGCCCCGTTTGTGGTAAAGTCTATACGTTTTCTTAGTAAAACGGGGTGCGAACGTGAAAACAACCGAAATAAAGGCAAAAGCGGCGCTCGCCTTCCTGCGGGCGTTTGTAAAATGGCTCGGCGTCGCGGCGGTGACGGGGGCGGTCTGCGGGCTTGTGGGCTCTGCGTTCTATGTCTCCGTCGCCTCGGCGACAGAGCTGCGCGCGCAGCACGGCTGGCTCATATACCTCCTGCCCCTCGCCGGCGCGGCCATCGCGGCGCTGTACAAAGTCTCAAAGCTCGACGGCCTCGGCACGGACACGGTCATTGACGCCATACATGAGGGGCGGAGCATCTCGCCTCTGCTTGTGCCCGTCATCTTCGTCTCCACGGCGGTGACGCACTTAGTCGGCGGCAGCGCCGGGCGCGAGGGCGCGGCGCTGCAGATAGGCGGCGGGCTCGGGCAGAATATAGGCCGGCTCTTCCGCCTTGACGACAAGGACCGCCGCCTCGCGACGCTCTGCGGCATGAGCGCGCTCTTCTCCTCGCTCTTCGGCACGCCGCTGACGGCGACCATCTTCGCGCTCGAGGTCATAAGCGTGGGCGAGATCTACTACGCCGGGCTCGTGCCCTGCCTCGCGAGCGCGCTCGCGGCCTTCGGCGTGACGCGGCTCTTCGGCATAGCGCCGGAGCACTTTGAGGTGGCCGCCCCGGCGCTGAGCGCGGGCCTGCTGTGGCGCGTCGCGCTGCTCGGCCTCGCCGCGGCCGCCGTCAGCGTTATCCTCTGCGGGACGATGCACCTCGGCGAAAGGGCCGCGAAAAGGCTTGTCCCCAACGGCATCCTCCGCGCCGCGCTCGGCGGGGCGCTTATCATAGCGCTCACGCTCATCGCAGGCACGACGGACTATAACGGCGCGGGCACGGACGTCATCGCCGCCGCCATAGAGCAGGGCCGCGCAAGGCCCTGGGACGCGGCGCTCAAGCTGCTCTTCACCGCCGTCACGCTCTCCTGCGGCTTCAGGGGCGGCGAGATGGTGCCGACCTTCTTCATCGGCGCGACCATGGGCTGCGCGCTCGGGCCCGTGCTCGGCATACCGGCGGGCTTTGCCGGGGCCGTCGGCCTCGCTGCGGTGTTCTGCGGCGCGGTGAACTGCCCTGTGGCCTCGGTCATCCTCGCCATGGAGCTCTTCGGCGCGGACGGCGCGGTGTACTTCGCCGTCGCCACAGCCATAGCCTATATGCTCAGCGGCTACTCCGGCCTTTACCGCAGCCAGAAGATAATCTACTCCAAGCTCAAGGCGGAGTACATAGACATACACGCAAAATAAAATACGCCGCCGGGCCAATGGCCCGGCGGCGTCGCTTTATTCTTCGTTTTCCTCCGCCTCGTCCGGCGCTTTCTTTACCAGGACGCGGTCTACGCGCTGTTTGTCCATGGCGAGGACGGTCACCGTGAGGCTCCTGTACGTGAAGCTCTCGCCCGGCTCGGGGAAGCGCCCGAACATCTCTATGGTCCAGCCGCCGACGGTGTCGCTCTCGAACTCCCAGTCGTCATCCTCCATGCCGGTGAGCTCGAGGAAGTCGGAGACGGTCATGTCGCCGTCGAGCTCATACTCGCCCTCGGCCTTTTCAACGACCTCGGCCTCCACCTCGTCGGTCTCGTCCCATATGTCGCCGACTATCTGCTCGAGCACGTCCTCGAGCGAAATCACGCCGAGGGTCCCGCCGTACTCGTCCGTGACGATGGCGAGGTGCTTTTTGGCCCGGCGCAGCTCGGCGAGCACCTGCGGGAGCTTGACGGTCTTGTAAACGTAGAGCGGCTCCATGAGCAGGGAGCGGATATCCGGCCGCGGGTCGTCGGTCAGGGCCTTGAGGAAGTGGTTGAGATAGAGGAAGCCGATAATGTTGTCGATACTGTCCTCATAAACGGGCAGGCGGGAGTGCTTGCTGTTTTCTATCTCGTCGAGGATGTCCTCCCAGTCGTCGTCTATGTCGATGGCGTCCACGTCCACGCGGGCGGTCATCGCCTCGCTGGCGCTTATCTCGGAGAAGTCCAGCGCGCTGCGCAGCAGGTCGCCGCGCCCCTCGCTCAGGACGCTCTCGTCCTCGGCGGTTTCGATTATGTTCTGCAGCTCCTCAACGGCAGCCTCGTCGTCCTCGGGCTGTGCGCCGCCGCGCAGGGGGCCGGTTATGAGCTTAGCCGCGCCGCCTAAGACAAAGGAGAAGGGCGTGAGCAGCAGCGTCAGCACGCGGATTATGCCCGCGAGGCTGAGCGCGAGGCGGTTGGCGTTCTTGCGCGCCACGGTGCGTGGCAGCACCTCGCCGAAGAGCAGCACCAGCACCGCGCTGCCGACGGCGGCGAGCCATATCCACTCCGGCCCGCCGGCGAGCTTCACGCTCGCGCAGACGGCCACGGCCGTGGCCGAGATATTCGCGAGGCTGTTGCCGAGGAGTATGGCCGAGACGGTGGCGTCAAGCCTGTCGAGCAGCTTGAGCGCGGTTTTGGCCGGGCGCCTGCCCTCCTCAAGGGCGGACTCTATGCGCATCCGGTTGGCCTCGGTGTAGGCGCTTTCCGCGGCGGAGAAGAGCGCGCTGAACATTAAAAGCACGCAGCAGCCTATGATATAGCCGCTCATTTCGCCTCGCCCCCTTCCTCAGATACAGGCTCGGGCAGCACGCGGCAGACAAGCTTTACTATGCGGTTCTGGCGCATCTCGCTGACGGTCACGGCGAGGCGGCCGAAGGTGAAGCTCTCCCGCGTGGAGGGTATGCGGTCGAACTGCTCATAGGCCCATTCGCCCATGAGTTTATACTCGCAGTCGTCCGGCAGGTCCTTGTAGTCGAGGCCGAGCTTCTCCCAGGTCTCGCCGACGGGGAGCTCCGCGTCCACCTCAAAGCGCCCGCCGCCGAGGGGGACAAAGCTCTCCTCAACAACGTCGTCCTCGTCCCATATCTCGCCGACAAGCTCCTCCAGTATGTCCTCGACCGTGACTATGCCGAGGGTGCCGCCGTAGCCGTCGGTGACTATGGCCATGTTGAGCTTTTTGGAGCTCATAAGCTTCAGAAGCTCGTCGATCCTCATGTCCCGCTCGACAAAGAAGGCCTCGTCGAGCATACCGCGCAGGTCTACCTCGCCGCGGCGGACTATGTATTCGCGAATGTAGCGGCGTATCTGCAGCACGCCGATGATGTTGTCGATGCTGTCCTCGTACACGGGCAGGCGGGAATGCCGCTCGGCCTTGATGAACTCGAGCACGCGCGCGGCGCTCCACTCCACGTCCACGGCCGCGACGTCCACGCGCGCTGTGAGGATGTTCTCCGCCGTGAGCTCGGCGAACTGCAGCGCGCTGCTCATCAGCTCGCCGCGCTCGCTGTCGAGCGAGCCCGCGTCGGTCATGTCCTCGATTATGTCGTAGAGCTCATCCTCCGTTACGCTGACCTCCGGGTCGCCGCGCGTAAGCGAGGCTATGCCGCGGCCTATGGCGTTGAAGAGCACATAAATGGGCGTGAAAATCACCACGCAGAAGCGCAGCGAGGCCGCGCAGCCAAGCGCCGTGCGCTCTGCGTATTTTACGCCGATGCCCTTGGGCAGCGCCTCGGCAGCGAAGAACACCACAAAGGCGGTCGCGACGGCGGCTGCGGCGGCCGCCCAGTCCGGCCGGAGCTCAAGGGCTATGCCTGTTACGAGCGCCGCGGCGGCGACGTGCGCGATTACGGTGCCGATGAGGATGGTGCCGCGGGTCCTTTCCCTCTCGTCAATAAGGCGCAGCGCGCGGCGGACGCGCTTTTCGCGGTCCTCGCTCGACTTTATGCGGCTGCGCGAGGCGTTGGCGAACGCCGACTCGACCAGCGTGAAGTAAAAGGCCAGGGCCAGCGCGATAAGCGCCCCCGCGGTACATAGTATACTGCCTGTGTCCATTGCGGACGATCACACTCCTATGGATTATTTGCCCTGCGGATAAACCGGGGCGACAGCTTTAGACGGTATAATCAGTTGTAAATTATAGCATTATACAGCGCGCTTGTCAATTGAGCGCTGCGCGCTTGACTTTATTTCAACTTGGGATATAATAATCACATTGAGTCTATTCGCGGCCCCGGCCGCGCATGAAAGAGGTAAGATAATGGACAGCACCAACTGCAATCACGATTGCTCCTCATGCAGCGAAAACTGCGCCTCCCGCAGCCCCGAAAGCTTCCTCAAAAAGCTCCACGAGGGCAGCCGCGTCGGCAAGGTCATCGCCGTTGTCAGCGGCAAGGGTGGCGTAGGCAAGAGCCTTGTCACCGGCCTTCTCGCCTGCGAGATGCAGCGCCGCGGCCACCGCGCCGCCGTGCTCGACGCCGACGTGACCGGACCGAGCGTCCCGCAGCTCTTCGGCGCGAGCGGCCCCGCCCGCGGCGGCGAGGACTTTATCCTCCCCGTCAGGAGCATGGGCGGCATCCAGCTCATGAGCATGAACCTGCTCCTGCCGCACAGCACCGACCCCGTGGTCTGGCGCGGCCCCATCATCGCCGGCGCGGTTGAGCAGTTCTGGACCGACGTTATCTGGGACGATGTGGACTATATGTTCGTCGATATGCCCCCCGGAACCGGCGACGTGCCCCTTACCGTGTTCCAGAGCCTGCCCGTCAGCGGCGTCGTGGTCGTCACCAGCCCGCAGGAGCTCGTCGGCATGATAGTGGAAAAGGCCGTCAACATGGCCAACATGATGAACAAGAGGGTCATCGGCCTTGTTGAGAACATGAGCTACTACATCTGCCCCGACTGCGGCAAAAAGCACTCCATCTTCGGCGAGAGCCATATAGACGAGACCGCCGCGCGCTTCGGCATCCCCACCGTCGCCAAGCTGCCCATCAACCCCGATTACGCCGGCAGCTGCGACGCCGGCAGTATCGAGACCTTGGAGGTGCCCGAGCTCAAGGAGCTCGCCGACACCGTGGAAAAGCTCTAAGCGCGGCACATATACTTATAACGATCAAGCACAACGGCCCGGCAGACGGGCCGTTGTCGCGTATTTCGGAGGTTAGCACTTGATAACTCTGCTCTCAAAGCTCTTCATTAAGGACCGCGGCAACGTTTCGAGCCCGGCGGTGCGGCGCGCCTACGGCATGCTCTGCTCGCTGACTGGCATATTTTTGAACGTGCTGCTCTTTGCGTTCAAATACGCCGCCGGCACGCTCGCCGGCTCCATCGCCGTCACGGCGGACGCCTTCAACAACCTCTCCGACGCCGGCTCGAGCGTTATAACCCTGCTCGGCTTCCGGCTCGCGGCAAAAAAGCCGGACCCCGGCCACCCCTTCGGCCACGGGCGCATCGAGTACATATCCGGCGTGGCGGTTTCGCTTGTCATCATCGTCGTCGGCGTGCAGTTAGGGCTCGAGTCGGTTGAAAAGATACGCAATCCCGAGCCGGTGGACGCATCCTGGCTGCCCATGCTGATTCTGGCGGCCTCGATATGCGTCAAGGGCTACATGTACCTCTACAACCGCGGCGTCGGCCGCAAAATAAACTCCCCAGGAATGCAGGCCACCGCGGCCGACTCGCTCTCGGACTGCATAGCCACGCTGGTCGTCCTCGTCTCCATGGTCTTTGCGAGGGCCTGGAACATCAACATAGACGGCTGGTCCGGCGCGGCCGTGGCGCTCTTCATAATCTGGAGCGGCTTCAACGCCGCGCGCGACACGCTGAGCCCCCTGCTCGGCAAGGCCCCGGACCCGGAGCTCGTGCAGCGGATATGCGACATCGTCCTCGCCCACCCCGAGGTGCTCAACGTCCACGACCTCGTTGTCCACGACTACGGCCCCGGGCGGCTCATGGTCTCGCTCCACGCCGAGGTGCCCGGCAACGGGGACATCTTCGAGCTGCACGACGCCATAGACACCGCGGAGTATGAGCTGCAGAAGGAGCTTGGCT
>CALWYQ010000073.1 GCA_944385815.1 uncultured Oscillospiraceae bacterium
TGGATAACCCGTATTTCCGCCGCGTGCAAGCTCAACGGCATGAACTACTCCACCTTTATGCACGGCCTCAAGACCGCGGGCATCGACATGAACCGCAAGATGCTCTCCGAGACCGCCATCCACGACCCCGCCGCGTTCACCGAACTGTGCAACAAGGCGAAGGCCGCCCTCTAAGCGAAAAAAGGCCCGTCCGAACGGACGGGCCTTTTATATCAGCTTACAAGGCGCTTTATAAGCGGCGCGCGGCTCAATGCGAGGCTCGCCGCCAGCGCGAGGGCGTACACTATGCAGCAGCGCAGCGGGGTCAGCAGGTAGGGGCTGAGGGCCGGGAAATCCCAGAAGCCGCCGTGCTGGGCGATGCGGATAAAGAGCGGGTGCATGAGGTACACGCCGAGGGTGCAGCGCGCGCAGCGCGGGAGCGCCGCCCCGCCGCGTATGCCGCTCCTGAGGAAGAGCAGCGCGAAGGCCGCCGCCGTCAGCATGATAAAGGGCGTGGTGTATGAGAGCAGCAGCTCGTTTATGCTCCCGCCGCGGCTGAGCAGCAGCGTCCCGGCCACGGTGCAGGCGAGGGAGAGGCAGCCGGCGGCGTACAATCCCGCCGCGCCCCGGCGCGTGGGCGGCCAGCGCCGGAAATATCCGCCCGCAAGGTAGAGGAACACAAAGCCGAGCTCGAGCGGCAGGTGCGCCTTTGAGCTTATTGTCATCAGCGTCGGGAAGAGGGCCGAGGCCTCGGCGAGCTCCAGCACGCCGCCGAGCGCAAAGCAGACAAGCAGCGCCCAGAGATACTGCCCCCTGCCCGCGTTCGAGCAGAACACGTACAGGGCCGGCGTTATCGCATAGAGGAAAACCGCGGTATAGATGTACCACATGTGCATCGGCTCAGTGAGCAGGAAGCGCACGAGCTCCTTTGCGCCGGCCCATTCGCGCTCGCCGGCGGCGAGGAGCTCTGCGTAGTAGAGCGCCGACCATAAGAGCATGGCCGCAATGAGCCGCGCGGAGCGGCGGACGATGTCCCCCGCCGTGCGCTCCCGCGCGAGCATGAAGTACCCGCTCAGGACGATGAACACCGGCACGCCGAAGCGCGAGAAGGAATTATAGAGCGCGCCGGCGTACCCCACGGGGTCCGAGGAGTGTATGAGGACTACGAAGAAGGCCGCGGCAAGCCGCGCCGCGTCGGCCCCGGCGCTGCGGGCGGCCGGCATTTCCGCCGCCATGTCAGTAGAACTGGTAGCGCACGGGCTTCGGCCGGTATCTTACGCCGGAGACGAGGCCCATGGCCATGAACATGCTGACTACGGAGCTGCCGCCGTAGCTGAAGAAGGGCAGGGTGATGCCGACGACGGGGGCGATGCCTATGCACATGCCTATGTTCTCAAAGGTCTGGAAGGTGACGCTCGCCGCGACGCCGAAGCAGACGAGGGCGCTGAGATTGTCGCCCGAGCGCAGGCCGATCTGCACGCAGCGTATGACAATCAGCAGCAGGAGAAGTATTACGAGGCAGCAGCCGATAAGGCCGAGCTCCTCGCCTATGACGGCGAAGATAAAGTCCGTGTGCTGGCCGAAGATAGCGCCGGACTGCGTCTGCTGGCCCTCGCCGAGGCCGGTGCCCGTGAGCTGGCCGGAGCCTATGGCTATCTCCGCCTGGTGCGTCTGCCAGTTGACGCCCTGGTTGGTCGGGTCTATGCTCGGGTCGTAGGGCGCCAGGATGCGGTTTTTCTGGTAGTCCTCCAAGAAGAAGGTCCACGCGAGCGGGACCATGGCCGCGATGGCCGCAAAGCCGAGGACGAACCAGTAGATGCGCACGCCGGCCATGAACATCAGCACGGCGAAGATGAAGAAGTACACCAGAGCGCTGCCGAGGTCGCTCGCCGCCACGATGATGACGCCGAACATCAGAATGAAGTGCCCGGCCAGCTGCGCTATGGAGACGATGTTGTTCAGATCCCGCCGCGTTTTAAGGTAGACGAGGTGCTTTGCCAGCACGACGATGAAGGCCAGCTTTATGATTTCCGTAGGCTGCACGCCTATGCCGAAAAAGCGCAGCCAGCCGTTGTTGCCGGTGTCCTCGCTGCCCTGGCCGAAGAAGAGCAGCAAAACGAAGAGGGCCGCGCTCGCCGCGTAGAGCCACTTCCAGTGCTGCGCGAATATGTCGAGGTCTATGACCGTGATGACGACAAAGGCCGCCACGCCTATCGCTATGCCGAGCAGCTGGACGATTATATATCGCGCGGGGTTGTGCGTGTATATGGTGGCGGTGTAGATGGCCACAAGCCCGTAGGCCGAGCAGATCATGCTGAGCGTAAAGAGCAGCAGGTCCGCACGGCGGAAAAAGTCCTTTATCTGGAGAAGCAAGCCTTTCGTGACCGACACCTCGCTTTGCTTATAAAATCAAAACATTATACCACAGCCCCCGGAGCATAACAAGAACGCAATGTAAACAATATTTTTTCGGCTTTACCTCGCGGCGGGCTTGGTGTATAATAAGCTGAATATTACAAATGGGAGCCTTTCGATGGAAATCATAACTCATTCGGAGCGCGAGACGGAGGACGCCGGGGCGGCCTTTTCCGCCGGGATACCGGACGGCACGGTCGTCGCGATGTACGGCGAGCTCGGCGCGGGCAAGACCGCCTTTGTGCGGGGCATGGCGCGGGGCATGGGCCTCGGCTGCCGTGTCAGCAGCCCGACCTTCACCATAGTAAACGAGTACCTCGGCGGGCGCACACTGCTGCATTTTGACATGTACCGCCTTTCGAGCGCGGACGAGCTCTGGGACATAGGCTGGGACGATTATCTCGCCCGCGGCGCGGTCTGCGCCGTGGAGTGGAGCGAGAACGTCTCCGACGCCTTCACCGGGGATGAAATAACCGTGCGCCTTGAAAAGCTCTCGCCGGCGGAGCGGCGCATTACGATAGAGGGAGGCGGCTTCTGATGCTTATACTCGGTATAGAATCCTCCGCCAGGGCGGCAAGCTGCGCCCTGACGCGGGACGGGGAGCTTTTGGGGCAGTATTTCCAGTGCTCCGGCCTTACGCACAGCGCCACGCTGCTGCCCATGGCCGAGCAGCTGCTTGCCTCCACGGGGACGGACAAGTCCGCCCTCGACGCCGTGGCCGTCGCGCGCGGGCCCGGCTCCTTCACCGGCGTGCGCATAGGCGTCGCGGCGGTAAAGGGCCTGTGCTGGGCGCTGGAAAAGCCGGCGATAGGCGTCTCCACGCTCGAGGCCATGGCCTGGAACGGCGTCAGCCTCGGCGAGGGCGCGCTTATCTGCTGCTGCATGGACGCGCGGCGCAGCCAGGTGTACAACGCCCTCTTCGCAATAAAGGACGGAAGGCCGGAGCGGCTTGTTCCCGACCGGGCGCTGTCCCTCGCGGAGCTGGCCGGGGACCTTGCGTCCCGCGCGGCCGCGCCCTTCCTCACCGGGGACGGGGCGGCGCTTGTGAGCGAATACCTCGGCGACCGCGCCATGCCGCACACGCTCGCGCGCGGCGTGCTGCTGCACCAGAGCGCCTGGGGCGTGTGCATGGCGGCGCAGGACAGGCCGCCGGAAAACGCCGGCGCGCTGCTGCCGGTGTACCTCCGCCTTTCGCAGGCGGAGCGTGAGAGACAGGCGAGGATGAAGGGCTGATGGAGAGCAAAATTGCAAAAGCGATAAAGCTGCGCGGCGAGCCGGTGGCCATATGGCGCGCCGGGGCCGCGCCGGAGGGCGCGCTGACGCTGACCCCGGGCAAATGGGGCTGCACCGTAGCGCTGCTCAGCGCCGCCTCGCGCGGGCGCACGGCGGCAGCGAGCCTCGAGACCACCGTCTGCCGCGGCGGGCGCGCCGGGCTCGGGCTCGGGAAGTACGAGACGGGCGAGATAGAATACTTCCTCTCCACCGGCGGCCGCGGGCCGAGGCCGGGCGAGAGGTATAAGCAGAGCCCCGAGCTCGCGCTCGAGTTCATACGCGGCCTGCCCGAGGCCCCGAGCAGCTGCACCGTGTTCGCCCCGCTCAGCCGCGCGGAGGAGGGGCGGCCGGAGGCCGTCGTATTCCTTGTGAACGCGGACCAGCTCTCCGCGCTGGTCACGCTCGCGAACTTTGACCGCGCCGGGCAGGACGGCGTGCGCGTGCTCTTCGGCGCGGGCTGCACCCAGTGCGTGCTCTACCCGCTCGCCGAGCAGGCGCGCGGCGGGGACGCCTGCTTCATAGGGCTTACCGACCCCTCGGCGCGCAAATGCGTGAGCGCGGACCTGCTCGCCTTCGCGGCGCCCTACGGCCGGTTCCTAGCCATGGAGGCGAACGCCGATGAAAGCTTCCTGCACACGGAGACCTGGGAGATAATTTCCAAGCGGATATAAAGTATAAAGAGAGGTAAACAAAATGAGCAATGTCCATGTCTTTGACCACCCGCTGATACAGCACAAGCTGGCCGTGCTGCGCGACAGGAACACCGGCACCAAGATGTTCCGCGAGCTGGTTAGCGAGATAGCCATGCTGATGTGCTATGAGGCCACGCGCGACCTGCCGCTCGAGGAGGTCGATGTTGAGACCCCCGTCGCCGTGGCGCACTGCCGCCACATCTCCGGCAAGAAGCTTGCCGTGGTGCCCATACTCCGCGCCGGCCTCGGCATGGTTGACGGTATGGTCACCATGATGCCCAGCGTCAAGGTCGGGCACGTCGGCCTCTACCGTGACCCGGAGACGCTTGAGCCGGTAAAGTACTACTTCAAGATGCCGCCCGACATCGCAGAGCGCGACGCCATCATTGTAGACCCCATGCTCGCCACCGGCGGCAGCGCCGTGGCCGCGGCCGGGTTCCTCAAGGAGGCCGGCGTGAAGCACATCAAGCTCATGTGCATAATCGGCGCGCCCGAGGGCGTTGAAAAGGTCCAGGAGGCCCACCCGGACGTGGACATCTACCTCGCCGCCCTCGACGACCACCTCAACGAGCACGGCTACATCGTCCCCGGCCTCGGCGACGCGGGCGACAGGATCTTCGGCACCAAGTAAGCGGATAAGGGAAAACCGGGCGGCCGGCCTTCGGCCGTCCGGTTTTTTGCCCCGGCCGGGGCCAAATTGTGAAAAAGCGGCGGCAGGCTCGGGGCGTTATTACCCGTTTTCAACAAAAATGCAGGGCGTTGTTTACAGGTTCATATTTGAGTGGTATCATATGCAAAATCCCCAGAAAATCTTACGCCGGGCCAGCCCGGCGCTTTGAATCAGGAGTACAGCCGTGAGCAAGATAAAACTCTACGGGAACACCGGCTCGGCCCATGTGGCAAAGCGCGCGGCCGGACGCAGCAGCGGCGCGGGGCGCGGCCCGTCCGGCAGGCGCGGGCCGTCCAGGAAGCGCAGGCCGGGCCGCGGGCGCCGGGCGCTTATCGCCGCCGCGATTATCCTGGCCCTGCTTATAGGGCTCTACTGCCTCGCCGTGTTTTCCGACATACCCTTCATCGCCAAGTGGCGCACGATATACATACAGACGGCAATGGACACCATGACCCACCAGTGGCTGGCGACGGCCTTTATCCCGGGCAGCGTGATAGACGAGGCCATGGCCGAGCGCGAGCAGGCCCAGCAGGAGCAGACGGAGCACAGCTCCTCCGAAAACTGGGCCGAGCAGGGCGAGCACCCGGTCAGGACGCCGAAGCCCACGGCAAAGCCGGGCGAGAGCGACCCGCCGGAGACGGAGGAGCCCGCCGGCGAGGAGGAGTTCTATGAGCTCTTCTGGGAAATCGACCGCGAGAGCATGGAGGCCTACCTTGAGAAGCACCCCGAGGCCCTCGATAACGGCTGGGACGGGCTCTATATAAACGAGGCCGGCCTCGACGACGACGGGACGTCCATACAGACGACCATGGGCGAGCAGGTGCTGGCCGTGGACGTGCCCAACGAGCTGCTGCTTGTGCGCGTCAAGGGCACGGGCTACCGCGGCGTTCTCGCCATAGGCAAGGACCCGAGCCGGCTTTCGGTCAAGAATTCCGCCTACCTCGGCTCCATAGGCCAGTACGCCGGGGACATAGCCTCGGACAACAACGGCGTCCTCGCCATGACCGCCAGCGGCTTTGAGGACGAGGGCGGCGTCGGCCTCGGCGGCACGCTCAACGGCTATGCCATGAGCGACGGCAAGGGCACGGGCGCCCACCTCGGCTGGAGCTACAAGCGCATAGAACTGCGCGAGGATAACTACATGTACATCGTGGACGAGCAGTCGCCCGTCGATCCCAAGACCACGGACGCGGTTGAGTTCACGCCTGCCATCATAGTGGACGGCCAGCAGCTCAACACCAGCGGCTACAGCAGCCTCCAGCCGCGCGCCGTAATAGGCCAGTCCGACCGCGGCGAAATACTCATGCTTGTGGTAGAGGGCAGGCTCATAGACTCGATAGGCATAAGCGTGGCCGACTGCGGCAAGATACTCATGCGGCACAACTGTATGCAGGCCATGAACCTCGACGGCGGCACCAGCGCCATGCTCTGGTACGACGGGGAGTATATCATCCGCTGCTCGAACCAGGTCCTCCCCTATGGCAGGACGCTGCCGAACGCCTTTGTTTACGCAAAGGGCTGAAAGTGAATACGCCAATGTAAAATGCGCGGAGCAAAAGCTCCGCGCATTTTACATTCATTTTACTTTGGCGGGCTTTTGGACTTTACACTTTACATTTAGTTTATTACTTGCCGGGGGAACCCGGCCCCACACACGAAAGCGTTTCCTTTGCGGAACGGAATACTATTGTTCAAGGAGAAAGTGAAAAGATGAAAAAGACTCTCGCTGTTATCCTCGCTCTCGTCCTCTGCGTCGGCCTGCTGGCCGGCTGCGGCGAAGAGCCCGCCCCCGAGACCGAGACCCCGTCCGAGAATACCGAGGCCCCCGAGAGCGAGGCCCCTGAGACCGAAGAGCTCTCCGGCAACGTCACCCTGAACGGCTCCACCTCCATGGAGAAAGTCATCCTCGCCCTTATCGAGGGCTTTGCCGAAGTGCAGCCCGACGTCAGCCCGAACTACACCGGCTCCGGCTCCGGCTCCGGCATCGAGGGCGTCCTCGGCGGCACCTGCGATCTCGGCCTCGCCAGCCGCGCCCTCTCCGACGAGGAGAAGGCCGAGGGCGCCGTTGAGAACATCATCGCCCTGGACGGCGTCGCGGTCGTGATAAACCCCGAGAACACCGTGACCGACCTTACCACCGAGCAGATAGCCAAGATCTTCACCGGTGAGATCAGCAACTGGTCCGAGGTCGGCGGCGCCGACGGCGCGATCGCCGTCTTTGGCCGCGAGGCCGGCTCCGGCACCCGCGGCGCCTTCGAGGAAATCCTCGGCATCGAGGACGCCTGCGCCTACACCAGCGAGTACAGCTCCACCGGCGACGTTATCGGCAATGTCGCCAGCAACCCCAACGCCATCGGCTACGCTTCCCTCTCCGCCGTCGATGAGTCCGTCACCGCCGTCGCGGTCAACGGCGTCGTGCCGAGCGAGGAGACCGTCGCGGACGGCAGCTTCGCCATCCAGCGCCCCTTCGTGGTCGTCACCGTCGAGGGCACCGAGCTCAGCCCCGCCGCCCAGGCCTTCCTGGACTACGCCATGAGCGATGAGGTCGCCGGCATCATCACCGCCGCCGGCGCCGTGCCCGCGAGCCTCGCCGCCTGAACGGAAGATAAACCCTAACGGCAATGGCCCCCACAAATATGGGGGCCTATTGCCCTGTGGACAGGGGTGTATCTGACGGGCGCTTACGCGCTGAGCGCCGGGCAGATCCACCCCGGAAAGTGAGAAACAGCATGAACGAAACGATAACGAAAGGAGAGGGCGGTATGCAGGCCACGCCCAGGGCTAAGGCGGAGGGGAAGGACGCCGCGAACGTTTTCGTCCAGGAGGATCCCGCCGCGGGCATAGACTCCAAGCGGGGAGTCAAGGACGCGATGGAGAACGTCATGAAGGGCGTCTTCGTCGCCTGCGGCCTCGTCGCAATAGCGTTCGTACTCGTAATATCCGTATATCTCGTCATATCCGGCATCCCGGCCATACGCGAGGTCGGGCTCTGGAACTTCCTCGCCGGCACGAACTGGGAGCCCGCGCACAAGACTGACCCATCCTTCGGCATCCTGCCCATGATACTCACCAGCGTCTACGGCACCGCCGGGGCGATAATCATAGGCGTGCCCGTAGGCTTCCTCATGGCCGTCTTCCTCAGCAAGGTCGCCAACAAGAAGGCCGCCGCCGTCATACGCGAGGTCGTCGACCTGCTCGCGGGCATACCCAGCGTCGTCTACGGCCTGGTCGGCATGATGGTGCTCGTCCCCGCCATACGCGAGGCCTTCAACCTCCCCGCGGGCGACAGCCTCTTCGCCGCCATAATCGTGCTGGCGATCATGATACTGCCCAGCATCATCTCCGTTAGCGAGACCGCGCTCAACGCCGTGCCGCGCGAGTATGAGGAGGCTTCCCTCGCCCTCGGCGCGACGGAGCTCGAGACCTACTTCCGCGTCAGCGCCCCGGCGGCTAAGAGCGGCATCGCCGCCGCCGTCGTCCTCGGCGTGGGCCGCGCGATAGGCGAGGCCATGGCCATACTCATGGTCGCCGGCAACGTCGCCAACATGCCGGGCCTGCTCTCCTCCGTCAAGTTCCTCACCACGGCCATCGCCGGCGAGATGGGCTACGCCGGGGACCTGCACCGCCAGGCGCTCTTTTCCATCGTCCTCGTTCTCTTCCTCTTCATAATGCTCATTAACGCCGCGCTCAATATGTTCCTCAAGCGCGACAAGGAGGGTAACTGATGAACTCCCACGAATCCATAACCGCGCCGCTGAGCGCCCGCCGCCGCGGCTGGAACGGCGCAATGCGCGTCCTTGTCTACGCCGCCGCCGCGCTCATCTGCGCCCTGCTCGCCTTCCTCATAGGCTATATCCTCTACCGCGGCGTCCCGAACCTCAGCTGGCAGTTCCTCTCCAGCGAGGAGAGCGTCATAAACGACATCCAGGGCATATTCCCCGCGATTGTGAACACCGTCTACGTCATCTTCTGGACGCTTGTCATAATCCTGCCCCTCGGCGTGGGCAGCGCCATCTACCTCACCGAGTACGCGACGAACAGGAAGCTCGTCAGCGTCATCGAGTTCGCCACCGAGACCCTCTCCGGTATGCCGAGCATCATCTTCGCCCTCGTGGGCATGATGGTCTTCTGCCAGACCCTAGGCCTGGGCACGAGCCTCATGGCCGGCGCCTTCGCGCTCGTCATGATGACCCTGCCGACGATCATCCGCACCACGCAGGAGAGCCTCAAGACCGTGCCGCAGAGCTACCGCGAGGGCTCCCTCGCCCTGGGCAGCGGCAAGTGGCACATGATACGCACCGTCGTCCTGCCCAGCAGCATAGACGGCATCGTCACCGGCTGCATCCTTGCCATAGGCCGCATCGTCGGCGAGAGCGCGGTGCTGATGTTCACGGCCGGCATGGGCATGCGCATGGCCAACTTCGGCGGCGACAGCATAGGCGAGTTCTTCTCCAACTTCTTCGGCGCGGCGGGAAGCACGCTGACCGTGTCCCTCTACGTCTACGCCAAGGAGCGCGCCGACTTCGACGAGGCCTTCGCCGTCGCGGTCGTGCTGCTTGCGATTGCCTTCCTTATAAACCTGGCCGCGAAATTCGCCGGCAAAAAGCTCAAGAAAAACTGAGAGCGGGAGAATAATAGCTATGAGCGAGATAATAAACAACAGGCCCGGCAGCGCCGGAGACGAGCGCACCATAATAGACGCCAAACACCTCAACCTCTACTACGGCGACAACCACGCGCTGAAGGACATCAATATCGACATACCCGCCAACCGGATAACCGCCCTCATAGGCCCCTCCGGCTGCGGCAAGAGCACCTTCCTCAAGACGCTCAACCGCATGAACGACCTGGTCGAGGGCGTCAAGATAGACGGCGAGGTCAACTATAACGGCGAGAACATCTACGGCAAGGACGTCGACGTCACGCGCCTGCGCAAGCAGATAGGCATGGTGTTCCAGAAGGC
>CALWYQ010000074.1 GCA_944385815.1 uncultured Oscillospiraceae bacterium
CCGGAGAGGTAGACCGCGCGGCCGGAGCCGAACTCATTGACGGCCATCTGGACCTCCCTGCCGCGCTGGACAAGGATCTCGGTCCCCTCGAGGGCGTACATATTCTTCTTCCCCTCGCCGAAGTCGGGCCCGTCGGGGCAGTCCGCCAGGATGAAGTGGCCGGGGTGCTCGTCCCAGTTGTACTTGTCGTAGCCGAGGGTGAAGCCGGTCTCCTTCTCAACGCCTAACACCTGGGCGAGCTGGATATAGCGGCCCTGATACTGGTGCCCGGAGGGCTCGCCGACGCCGATGAAGCCGCCGCCGGCGTGGACAAAGCGCTTGACGGCGCTGGAGATTTCCGCGTCCTCCCACCATACGCCGCCGGTGTGGGCGGTGTCGCCGTCGCCGACGTTTATGATGACGTCAACGCCGTCGAGGCAGTGCGGGCCGGCCTTTATGTCGTCAAAGCTGAGGAACCTGACGTCGAAGGGCGCGCCGGAGAGGGCCTCGATAACGCCGGCATAGGAGTAGTTCTGCTTCTGATAGAGGGCGTGGTGCACCATGTGGCAGCCCCAGGAGCGGGCCCGGCCCCAGGAATTGAGCACGGCCACGGTCTTGAAGCAGAAGGGCGTGGTGCCGCGGATATTGTCATAGAGCTCGCGGAACTCCTCGCAGACGCTCTGCACATAGTCGATGAACTCCGGGAACTCGCAGGCGAGCTTGAGGTAGCCGCCGTAGCCTATGCGGTCTATCGGCTTGCGCAGGATGGCGCGGCGGGCCGTGACCCAGTTCTCCTTGGCTTCCCGCACGGGGTCGCCGCCGGGATGGAAGGTGTCCGGGAAGAAGTAGGGCAGGAAGCGGCCCTCGGTGTATTTTACGCCGGGGATGTCGCTTATCAGCCGCAGCGTGGAGCCGTTGCCCACGGAGCCGACCACGGCGTCGAGGCCGATGCTTTTGAACTCGTCCAGATAGGGCTCGGTGCCGATCCAGTGGTCGCCGAGGAACATCATGGCCTCCTTGCCGAGCTCGTGGGTGATGTCCACCATCTCTTTGGCAAGCGCGGCCACCTCGCGGCGCTGGAAGGACATAAAGTCCTTATATTCCTTTGACGGCACGCGGTACTGGTTGTTGTAGTAGCCCTCGTCGATTATGAACTCAGGCCGGAACCTGTAGCCCGCCTCGCTCTCGAACTGCTCTAAGATATAGGGGCTGACGCTCGCCGAATAGCCGTACCAGTCTACGTACTTCTCGCGCTTGAGCTCGTCGAAGATAAGCGTGAACTGGTGGAAGAAGGTGGTGTAGCGTATGACGTCCACATAGGGGTGCTCCGCAATAAAGCGGCGCAGGCGCTCCATGGTGAACCTGTGCGTCTTGGGCTGCCGCACGTCAAAGGTTATCTGGTGCTCAAAGTTCGTCCAGCCGTTGGTGACGGCGTTGTACATGTGCACCGGGTCCCATATAAGATAGGCGAGGAAGCTGACGGAGTAGTCGTGGAAGGCCTCGGGCTCGTCGATTATTACGCAGCCGCTCCCGGCGTCGTAGCGCCAGCGCTCGGGCGCGAGCGGCTCGCCTGTAGTGCGGTCCATTACCTCCCACCAGCGCTTTATGTCGTCGCGGGTGTTGACCTCAAGCAGCTCGCGGCTTACGCCCTGCATGAGCTCGATGGCCAGCGCCCCGCCGGAGGCGGTGCGGAAGCCGGTGGAGATATAGCACTGCTGCACCTCATCGGGATTGGCCCTGGCCCAGGCATTGTCCTTGCGCGTGGTGTAGTAGGTGGAATAGACCTTGGCGTCGACGGACTTGAGCTCCTCGGGATAGTCGGTGCCGTCGCAGTCGCGTATGGCGTCCGCGCCCCAGCGTTTGAGCAGCTCTAAGGTTTCGGGGACCACGTCCACGTCCGTGGGTATGGTCACCCGTCCGCGCTTCGTTTGGTTTTCGCTCATAGAAATCCTCCCGCCCTTCAGCGCCTGTCCTGGAAGGGCTTGTTATAAAGTGCAAGAGCCAGTATCAGCAGCAGGAGGCCGACCAGCATTATTACGAGGCCCTTCATCTGGCCGGTTATTGTCCAGCCGCCTATGACGAGGGCGAGGCCTGCTATGAAGAGCACGGCTATCAGTATCACGCGCAGGGCGGCATGTTCTTTCCAGTAATTCATGCTCTCACCTTAACCTTTCAGGCCGCCGACGGTCATACCCTGGATGAGCTTCTTCTGCACGCAGATGTAGAGTATCAGCGTGGGAAGCATGACCATGACGAGGCCGGCATACATGATACCGTACTGCGCCGCGGACTGCTGCGCCTGCATGAGGTTGAGCAGGCCGACCGGCAGCGTGCGCGGGCCGTTGGCGCTGCTGAGCAGCGTCAGCGAGATGATGTATTCGTTCCAGAAGGAGAGGAAGTTGAAGAGGATAATCGTGATGATGGACGGCTGCGCCATGGGGAAGATTATCCTTATCATCGTGGTGCTGTAGCCGGCGCCGTCGATGTAGGCCGCCTCCTCAAAGTCATGCGGCAGCGTGGCGAAGTAGCCGGAGAGCAGGTAGATGGTGAAGGGCAGCGCCGTCGCGGCGTAGACCACCGCGAGAACGAAGATGTTGTTGAGCAGGAAGCCGTCGCCGAAGATGCTCCTCAGCCAGGTATCGCCGTCGCGCAGCATGAGGAAAATGGGGACGACGATGTAGTTGACGTTGATGAAGAGGCCGGCCATGAAGCAGACGTTTAGGAAGTTGCGGCTTCTGAACTTGAAGCGGGAGAGGCAGTAGGCCGCGGGCAGCGCCACGACTATCAGTATCACCAGCGCAAGCGCCGTGACTATGATCGAGTTGAGCATATAGCTGCCCATGCTCGCCTTCTGCCAGGCGTCTGCAAAGTTCTGCCAGTAGAAGCCCATGGGCAGGGCCCAGGGGTTTTCATAGAACTCCACGTTCTCCTTTATGGAGGCCATGAACACCCACGCCACGGGCACGATTATGGAGACGGCCATGGCGATGAGCACTATGTAGATAAACGCCTTGTAGGCGATATCGCCCTTAGCTTTAGAGTTAACCATAAGTCACCTCCTAAAATTCCAGCGGCGTGCGCTTGGTAGCGCGGTTGACCAGCGCCGAGAGCAGGAAGGAGAAGAGGAAGATGATAACGCCGATGGCCATGGAATAGCCGTAGAGGCCGGCGTCCTTCTGTCCGTACATGTACGAGAGGGCAACCTCGCTCGCGCCGTTGGGCCCGCCGGAGGTCATGGCCTTGACAAAGAGGAAGGCCATGTTTATGGTGGAGATGATGAAGAAGGTCAGGGTGGTGCGGATGTTGGTCCAGATAAGGGGTATGGTTATCTGGAAGAACTGACGCAGGCGGCCGGCGCCGTCTATGGACGCGCTCTCATAGAGGTCCAGCG
>CALWYQ010000075.1 GCA_944385815.1 uncultured Oscillospiraceae bacterium
GCAGATGAAGGACAAGCTCGTCGAGCACAAGCAGTACATCGCAAAATACGGCGTCGACCTCCCCGAGGTCGCCGAGTGGAAGTGGACCGGCAAATAAGCCGCCCGCCGCAATCAAAAATCCCCCGGAATCCGGGGGATTTTTGCCTGTCCGCTCAGGTGAGAAGGGTGTTCTCGCTGTCTGCGGAGGCGGTTTTGTCGTCAAGGCTGAAGTAGGCGTCGAGGACGTCCTTGGCTATGTTGACAAGGCCGGCGCCGGAGCCGGCGCGCTCGACCACTATGGCGACGGCGATCTCCGGGTCGTCATAGGGGGCGTAGCAGATGAAGGAGGCGTTATCCGCGGCGTCCTCGCCCAGCTGGCTGGTGCCGGTCTTGGCGGCGACGCCTATGCTCTCGCCGTTGTAGGAGTAGTTGTTAAAGGCATAGTAGATGTCCAGCGAGGAGCTGTTGACGTCGTGGGTCAGCAGGTACATGCCGCGCTGCACTGCGGCGATGTTGTAGTCCGCGGTGTCCACGGTGCTGAGCACCTCGACGGGCTTTTCGTAGAGGTTCTTGGAATAGTCAAAGCTGCGGACGCTCTTGAGTATGGAGGCGCTGTGCCTGGTGCCGCCGTTGGCGATGGCGGCGCAGTACTCGGCCAACTGCAGCGGGGTGAAGAGGTTGTCCGACTGGCCTATGCCGGCCTGAAGCGTGTCGCCGGCCATCCAGTCGTCCACGTCGTAGCGGTCGTGCGTCTCCGGGCTTGCGAGGTTGCCGGTGGTCTCGGGCAGCTCTATGCCCGTGCTCTCGCCGAGGCCGAACTGCTGCGCTATGGCGTCGAGGGCCTCTATGCCCATCTGGTCGGAGACGCTGTAGAAGAAGTAGTTGCACGAATCGCGTATGGCCTCGGAGACATTGTCCGCGCCGTGGAGCAGCTCGCCGTTATACTGCGTGTAGATCCAGCAGGCCGGGGTGTAGCCCGTGGCTGCGTAGGCGGTATAAAGGCCCTCGCACTTTATGCGCGTCTCCGTATTTATCACGCCGGAGGTCAGCGCCGCTATGGCGGTCACGGGCTTGAAGGTCGAGCCCGGCGGGTAGGCGCCCATGGTGGTGCGGTTGAAGAGCGGGTCGTTCTCCGCCGTGAGCAGCTCGGCATAATTCTCATAAACCGTGGAGGCGTCAAAGGTCGGATAGCTGGCCATGGCGAGCGGCTCGCCGGTCTTTACGTCCACAACGACTATCGCGCCGCCGCGCACGTCCTCCTTCACGTCCTCCGGCCTGCCCTCGGAGACGGCCTTGGCGTTATCCACGTCGCGCTTCTGCTGCAGCGCGTAGATGCCGCTCTCGAGCGCGCGCTCCACGGACTCCTGGAGCTGGATGTCTATGGTCAGATATACGTGGTTGCCGGGCTCCGGCTCGCTTTCATAGGTGGTGTTCGTGACGCTGCCCTCGCCGTTGCGCTCAACATAGCTCAGGCCGTCCGAGCCGTGCAGCCAGTCCTCAAAGGTGCTCTCCACGCCGTCCTTGCCGACCTTGGAGTTGAGGTTGTAGCCGCTGTTGTCGCCGGCCATGTAGACCTCCACCTCTTCGGGGGTGATGTCGCCGACATAGCCGAGTATGTGCGCGGCGTACTGGGTCTTATACTCGCGCGTGAAGTCCGAGCGCACCTCCACGACCTGGCCGACGACGCCCATGAGCTCGCTGATGAGGTCGATAGAGGCGTCCTCGATAAAGACGTATTCCGCGGTGTTTATGGCGTAGCGGACGTTCAGCGCGTAGCGTATGGCGGATATCCTGCGCATCTCTTCGGCGGTATAGCTGTTGTCGATTTCA
This sequence comes from uncultured Oscillospiraceae bacterium, assembly GCA_944385815.1. GTDB lineage: Bacteria > Bacillota > Clostridia > Oscillospirales > Oscillospiraceae > Scatomorpha. The sequence goes on from CALWYQ010000075.1 coordinate 1,810, forward strand.
TAGCGCGTGCGGAAGTAGCTCATAAGCTCCACGGCGCTCGTGTCCTCGTCAAGGCCCTTGTCCTTGAAGTAGGCGTTGAGCAGCGTGCGCTGGAAGGCGCTCATGTCCGTGTACTCAAAGGGCGGGGACTTGGTTATGGGCAGGTCGTCCGTCCAGTCCGCGCCGTTTGCCTCGGCGATGTTGACCATTTCGAGTATGACCGAGTTCGGGTCCTCTATGATATCCTCGTTGAAAAGTCGGATATCGTTTATGTAGAGGTTGTAGCTCTCGCGGTTGGAGACAAGCGCGCGGCCGTAGCGGTCGTAGATGTTGCCGCGCATGGCGGTGACAGACTGCTGCCTTGTTATGGAGTTCTGGCTCTCCTCATAATAGGCCGCGCCGTTTATTATCTGCATCTTGTAGAGCGTGACGAAGCACAGGGCCGTCAGCAGGAAGATAATAAAGGCGAAAAGCGCCACTCGCGAGGATTTTATCTTGCTTCCCATAGCTGTCCTTTCTCTCGGGGGTTGCGGGGGTTCAGGCGCCCGGCCTGCCTATGGCGCGGGCCGGGTAGTATAGCACGGCGGCCATGGGCAGGGACCAGAGCGTCTGTATCAGCGCCGTGACGAGCATGGAGGCCGTGAGGCCGCTGCCGAGCGCGGCGAACAGGACCTGCACCGCGGCGGTAATGGCAAACGCGGCGAGGCAGGTGCACAGGTAGGCGAAGAGTCCGGCGTTCACATACCAGTGCGAGAGCACGCCGGCAAAAAAGCCGAGCAGCGGGAAAAGCGCCACAAAGAGCGCCACATAGCCGAAGCTGATGTCGGAGAGGAAGCCGAGCACAAGCCCGAAGGCCGCGCCCCACACGCCGCCGGCAAAATAGCCCACGGCTACGGCCGCCGCCGGCACAAACATCATGCTGACGCCGAAAAGACGTATCGGCCCGATCACCGAGTCCTGCAAAAACACCGCCGCGGCGCAGAAGAGCAGATAGAGCGCCGCGTCGCGGAGCTTTTTAAGGTTGATGAGGTCCCTGAGCATTTCAGCCTCCCGTTACGGGCGCGGCGCTCTCTTCGGGCGCGCCCGTCTCCGCCGGCGGCTCGGTGGGCTGCACGTCCTGCTCCAAGTCGTAGCCGAAGTCGGTTATTATGAACACCTGCACCAGCGAGCCGAGGTCGGCCGTGGGCGTGATGGTGCCGTATTCGTGCTGGCCGCCGTTTTCGGTCTGTATGCTGGTGATGGTGCCGATGACAAGGCCGGAGGGTATCCTGTCCCCGGAGCCGGAGGTGAGTATCTCGTCGTCCATAAAGAGCTGCGCGCCCTCGCTCAGCCAGGTTATGCGCGCCTGGCCCTGCTGCATGAGGTCGTAGTCGCCGACCAGCATGGCCGCGGAGCCCTCGGTGCCAACCAGGGCGCCGATGGAGGTGTTGACGTCTACGATGGTGCTGACGGTGGAGGAGCTCGTGCCGACCTCGGTGACCGTGCCGACCAGCGCGCCGTACTCGGTTATAACGGCGTCGCCGGCCTCGATGCCGTTGACGGAGCCCTTGCTTATGGTAAAGCTGTTAGAGTAGTTGGAGGTGTTCCAGGCGACTATGCGCGCCTGCTCCATGACGTAGTCGGGGTTGTCGTCGGCAAAGCCGAGCAGGGTCTCGTAGCGCTCGTTTTCCTCAACGGCCTCGCTGCCCGCGCGGGCGGCCTCCTCGGCCTCGGCCACGCGGATGCGCAGCGCCTCGTTGTCGGCCTGGAGCTGCTCGTACTCAAAGACGTAGCCGTATATGCCCTCCAGAAGGTCGCTCGCGGCGGTCGCGGCCTTGCTTATGGGCTCGCGCACGGCCATGACGGCGTTTGTGAGGAAGCCCGCGCTGCCGGAGAGCGCCTGAGCGCCCACCGCGGCCACGGCGACCACTACAAGCAGGATTATGCCGAGGCGTATGCCGTTTTTCTTGAGATATTCTTTCACAGCAGCTTCACACCCACTTCGCTGAGCATCTGGCCAAGCCGGCAGAGCGGCAGGCCCATAACGTTGAAAAAGTCGCCCTCTATGCCCTCGACAAAGAGCGCGCCGAGGCCCTGGGCCCCGTAGGCCCCGGCCTTGTCAAGCGGCTCGCCGCTGGCGGCATAGGCGTCGATCTCATCGCCGGTGAGGGCGCGGAAGCGCACGCGCGTGCGCTCATAGGAGCTCATAACGCGCCCGTCCCTGACTATCGCGAGCCCGGTATAGACCTCGTGGCTGCGGCCGGAAAGGCGGCGGAGCATGGCCTTCGCCTCCTCCATGCCGTGCGGCTTGCCGAGCAGCTCGCCGTCGAGGCAGACAACCGTGTCCGCCGCGATAACCACGTCGCCCGGGGCGCACTGCTCCGCCACGGAGAGCGCCTTGGCGCGGGAGATATACGCCGCGGCCTCGCCGGCGCCCACGCCCTCGGGGGCGGGCTCCTCGTGCCGGGCCGGGATTATTTCAAACTTGACGCCGAGCTTTTCAAGCAGCTCGCGCCGCCTCGGGGAGGCGGAGGCAAGGATCAGGGACATGTCATTCAACACCCTTTGCATAAAATCCGCGCGTCAGGCCGTTCGGCCTGTAGGAGCTCAGGCCCATGCAGGCCTTTAGCACCTCCACGCACTCGCGCGCGCCCTCGCTCGTAAAGAGGACGCGGAAGCGGCTGACACCGGCGCGGAGCAGCTCCGCGCGCCTGTCGGCCATAAAGACCTTTTCAGGCCCGTATATCGCGTTCCGGCAGACGTATTCCCGCGCGGCCGGCATCGCCCGCCCGTGAGAATCCGAGAGCATGACGCCGTTTTCGCAGACGCAGCGCCGCGCGCTGGCCTCGATAATGCAGCGCTCGGTCAGCATCACCGGGAGGCGGCCGTAGCCGATTATCTCCACCTCGACGGCCTTGGAGAGCCGGCGTATCTGCTCGAGCGAGAGCTCCGTCCCGGCCGTCACGCTCAGAAGCCCGGCGCTCGCGGCTGCGGCGACGGAGTAGGAATTATATATGTTCAGCCCGAAGTCCCCGCGCGCGTCCATGCCGGCCATGCGCGCAAGGGCCACGTGGCCTATGTTGCCCACCATAGCCTGGGTCACGCCTACGGCCCGCGCGCGGCGCAGCAGCTCCGTGAGGCCGGGCAGCTCCGCGTCCTGTATGACCCGAGGCAGCACCGCGGCAAGGGAGGCCCCGTTTTTGGCAAAGAGCTCGAGCATGTCCGCCGCGGCGGGTATCTCCGTCAGCGGCAGGCTCAAAAACTCCGGCCTGAGCTCCGCCAACTCGGCCGAGAGCTGCCTTGCGCTGAGCGCCTCGACGCAGAACGCCAGCTTTTCCGCGCTCCCGCCGCCGCCCGGGACGCCGGGAAGCGTTCCGCTGCGCCGCTTCGGCGGCACGGCGCGCCTGGCCGAGAGCTCGTGCACCAGCTTGCCGCGCGCGGCGGCAAGGGCGTCCGGCGGCACGCGGCAGCCGGGCGGCACAAGGGTCAGCACGCGCTCGCAGTGGTAGGGTGTGCCGCCCGTGCGGCGCAGCTCGCTCGCGGCGGAGTTCGCCGTCAGCTGTGTGCCCGGCACGTCGCCCACAACGGGGCCCTTCCACTCGGCGCGGTTGCCGTCGGAGTCCTGAACGCCGGCCAGGAGCGGCCGGCCGGGCTTCGCGGCCACAAAGAACTCCACCTTCACGCGGCGCAGCTCTATATTGGCGTAGCGCCGGCGCTCCTCGCTCATGGCGCGCTCGGCGGCGCGCTGAACGTCGCGCTCGGGCTTTTCATCGCGGCCGGCGGCCTCGGCAGGGCGGCCGTCAAGGAAGCAGTCCGTGAACTGCTGCCCGGCAAAGAGCGTGTCAAGCGCGTCAAGCTCCATATTGGTCGGCCCGCGGCCCTCCCGCGAGCAGGCGGAGAGCACCCTCACCGCGCCGGCAAGGCGCTCGGGCTCAAAGCCTCCGCCGGCCTCGGCGCAGCATACGCCTGCGTCCGCAAGCTCGCCGAGGCGCTTTACAAGGAACACCCCGCGCGTGGCGAGGGGATAGTCGTCCATCCGGCCGCCGAGGCTGTACCTCTCCTCGCAGGGGCGGGAGCAGACGCCGCGGTTGGCGCTGCCGGAGCCGGTTATCGCACTGAGGGCGCACTGCCCCGCCCTTGCCGCGCAGCCGCGGCTGAGGACGCAGACGGCAAACTCCATGCCCGGGCAGCGCTTAATAAGGGCGCGTATCTCCTCAAGGCTCAGCTCCTTGGGGAGGAACACCCGGCTCGCGCCGAGCTGGCGCAGGGCCTCTATGCCCGCGGCGTTGTGCAGCCCGAGCCGCTCGCCGGCAAAAACCGGCAGCTCGGGTGCGACCGCGCGCGCTATCGTCACAAAGCCGAGGTCCTGGGCGATGAGGGCGTCGGCGCCGAGCTCGCTCGCGCGCTTTGCAAGCGCCGCGGCGGCCGAGGTCTCCGCGTCCGTCACAAGCGCGTCCAGCTCCGCGTATACGCGGCAGCCGCGCACGCGGCAGTAGCGCACGGACTTCGCAAGCGCGCTCTCGGTAAAGCCGCGCACGCCGCGGCCGCCAAAGCGGATATATACGGCGTCGGCGCCGCTCTGCACCGCGGCGATGACCGCCTCGGCGCTCTCCGCGCAGGCGAGAACCTCCACGCTCCTGACCTCCTTCCGGGTGATATGGTGATAAAGATACAGCCTTGATTATAACACAAGCCCCCACTTGCGGCAAGGCTGAAAACATGATAATATATGTCCATACTTTAAACTATTTGTGAGGCGGAAAATGGACGACAGGGGCTACAAGCTCAATTCGGAGCTCTGCTCCCTGCCCGCGCGGGACGCGGACAGGCTTATAGAAAGCGGCGACGGGGACTGCGCGCTGCTGTATATATATCTCCTGCGCCGCGGCCGCGCGCCCGCCGCGGAGCTCTGCCGCGCGCTGAACATGACGGCGCGGCGGCTCGGCGCGGCGGCGGACAGGCTCCGCGCGCTCGGGCTGCTCTCCGGCGGCGAGCGCGGCGAGGCCCTGCCCGAATACACGGCCGAGGAGATTGTCCGCCGCTCGGACTCCGACGAGGGCTTCCGCGCCCTGCTCGCCGAGTGCGAGCGCGTGCTCGGCCATGCGCTTTCCGGCGCGGACACGCGCACGCTCTTCGGGATATACGACTACCTCGGCCTCCCGACGGACGTCATTATGATGCTGCTGCACCACTGCGCCGAGGAGTGCCGGCGGCGCTACGGGCCCGGGCGCGTGCCCACCATGCGCCAGATCGAGCGCGAGGCCTACGTCTGGGTGAACCGCGAGATAATGACGCTCGAGCAGGCGGAGGAGTACATCCGCTCGCGCGAGGCCGTGCGCGAGAGCACCGAGCAGCTGCGCCGCGCCTTCGGCATACGCGACAGGCAGCTCTCCCCGGGCGAGCGCAAATACATAGAGGACTGGCTCGCGCTCGGCTTCGGCGTCGAGGCGATAGAGCTGGCCTACGACCGCACGGTGACCAACACCGGCGCGCTTAAATGGAACTATATGGACAGCATCATCCGCTCCTGGCAGGACAAGGGCCTGCACACGCCAGAGGAAATCTCCGCCGGGGACGCGCCGCGCCGCCGCCAGAGCGTGCCGGTAAAGCGCGGCCAGGAGACGAAGGCGGAGGACATAGAGCGGATGAAGCGGCTTTACGACAGGCTCAAAAACGGCTGAACGGAGGTGAGCGGGAATGTCTTATAACGGCGCCGTACTGGCCCGCGCGCGCGAGCGCCTCGCCAAAAGGCGGGAGGATAACGCCGCAGAGCAGCAGCGGCGGACAAGGGCGGTCTACGCGCGCATTCCGCGCGTGGAGGAAATAGACCTGGCGCTGCGCCGCCAGATGGCGGAGCTCTGCGCGCTGACGCTCTCCAGGGACGCGGGCGCGGCGGAGCGGGTGGAGGCGCTCCGGGCGGAGAACCTTGCCCTCCAGCGCGAGCGCGCGCAGCTGCTGCGGGACGCCGGGCTCCCGGCGAACTGGCTCGACGATATCTACAGCTGCGAAAAATGCCGCGACACCGGCTTTATAGGCAGCGAGCTGTGCTCCTGCCTCAGGCGGGAGTACAAGCTCTGCCTCACGCGGGAGCTGAGCGGCCTGCTGCGGGACGGGAAGGAGAGCTTCGCAAGCTTCCGGCTCGACCTCTACAGCGCCGAGCCCGACCCCGCCCTCGGCGGCATGAGCCCGCGCGAGACGATGGACATAGTCTTTAAGACCTGCCTCGCCTACGCAAGGAACTTCTCCCCCCGCTCGCCGAACCTGCTCTTCAGGGGCGGCACGGGCCTCGGCAAGACCTTTCTCTCGGCCTGCATAGCCCGCGAGGCGGCCGACCGCGGCTATTCCGTGGCCTACGAGAGCGCCCCCGCGGCGCTCGGCGAATTTGAAAGCGCGCGCTTCTCCCGCGATGCGGACGCCGCCGCGGCGGCCTCGGCCAGGGTGCGCGAATACCTCGAGTGCGACCTTATGATACTCGATGACCTCGGCACGGAGATGTCCACGGGCTTCACCGTGGCGGCGCTCTACCAGCTTGTGAACACGCGGCTGAACGCCGGCCGGCCGAGCATCATCTCGACCAACCTCTCCGACGCGGAGATAGAGCGGCGCTACGGCGCGCAGACCGCCTCCCGCCTCGCCGGGGAATACGAGCTTTTGAGCTTTGCCGGGACGGACATACGCCGGCTCAGGAAGGAGGCGCGCTGATGCTTCAGCACGAGATAACCCGCCGCCGCCCACTGCTCGATTCGAAGGGCAACATCGCCGAGCCCGGCTTTGCGCGCCGGCTCCTGCCCGTCTATTCGCGAAAGGACATCCGCGCCGGGGCCCTGCGCGTCAAGGAGTGGGACTACTACCTTATTAATAACGGCCGCTTCGCCCTTGCGCTGACCGTGGCCGACAACGGCTACATGGGGCTCGACTCCATAAGCTTCATCGACCTCGAGAACCTCTGGCAGCAGACCTCCTCGCCCATAAGCCTGCTGCCCCTCGGCCGCCGGCACATGCCGGCGAGCTCCGCGGCGGGGGACGTCGCGGTAAAGTCGCGCGACTACTCCATCTCCTTCAGGCACATCGTCGGCGGGCGCATGCTCAGCTTTGAGATGAAGAGCTTTTCCGGCAGCCTGCCCATCAGCGGCGAGATAAGCCTGAGCGGCGAGCCGGAGGAGAGCATAGTGATGTGCACCCCCTTCCGCAAAGGGGCGCATTTTTACTTCAACCAGAAGATAAACTGCATGCGCGCCTCCGGCTCCGTGTACGTCCGCGGGCGGCACTACAGCTTTGACCCGGCGGACTCCTTCGCCGTGCTCGACTGGGGCCGCGGCGTCTGGACCTATTCCAACACCTGGTACTGGGGCAGCGCCTCCGGCGAGCTCGACGGCGTGCCCTTCGGCTTCAACATCGGCTGCGGCTTTGGGGACACCTCCGCCGCAACGGAAAACTGCCTTTTCTATGGCGGCCGGCTGCACAAGCTCTCGCGCGTGAGCTTCAACATTCCGCGCCGCGCCGGGGAGTACAGCTATATGTCCCCCTGGACCTTCACAAGCGACGACGGCCGCTTTGAGATGGACTTCCGCCCCGTGCTCGACCGCAGCGCCGACATGGACGTAAAGCTCCTGCGCAGCGAGCAGCACCAGGTTTTCGGGCTGTTTTCCGGCACGGCCGTGCTCGATAACGGCGTAAAGCTCCGTCTGCGGGACTTCCCCGGCTTTGCCGAGAGGGTCGCGAACAAATGGTAAAACGGGAGGTGGACCATGCCCGCTAACAAATACGAGGCCTTCATGCGCGCCGTGGAGCTCAGGAGCCTCACCCGCGCGGCCGAGGAATTGGGCGTCACGCAGAGCGCCGTGTCGCACATGATAAGCTCGCTCGAGGGCGAGCTCGGCTTCGCCCTGCTCCGTCGCGGCCGCGCCGGGGCCGTGCCCACGGCCGACGGCGGGCGGATAATCCCCGCCATACGCGGCATCCTGGCCGCACGCGAGCGGCTCGAGCAGACGGCGGGCGCCATACGCGGGCTCGACTCCGGCAACGTCCGCATAGCCACCTTCTCAAGCGTCGGCGTGCACTGGCTGCCGGGCATAATCGCCGAGTTCCAGGCCGATTACCCGAACGTGGAGCTCAAGCTTATGAGCGGCGACTACCACGACGTGGAGCTCTGGCTCGCCGACGGCAGCGCGGACATAGGCTTTGTCCCCCTGCCGACAAGGCTCGGCGGCAGCGTAACGCCGCTAATGCGCGACAGGCTGCTCGCCGTAATACCGCGGGACCATCCCCTGGCCGGCGGGAAGAGCTTCCCCGCCGCCGGGCTCGAGCACGAAAATTTCATAGGCCTGCTCGAGACCAGCGACCGCGACGCGCGCGGCGCGCTCGAGGCCGCCGGCGTTGTGCCGCGCATCAAATACACCACCAAGGACGATTACGCCGTGCTCGCCATGGTCGGGCAGGGCCTCGGCGTGAGCATAATGCCGGAGCTCCTGCTCAAAAGCTGCTCCGAAAACGTCTGCTGCCTCGAGCTGGACCCGCCGGCGAGCCGGGCGATAGGCCTGTGTATGCCGGAGGCGGACAGGGCCGGCCCGGCCACAAGGCGCTTCGCCGAGTACGCCGCCGCCTGGGTGAAGGCCCGGTTTTGAATTGCAGCGTTAAATTGTTTGCAATCTTGAAAAAAATCTATTCATTTTACTCTTGAAATCTCAGGTAATAAGGGTTATACTGAGATAGTAATGAATTTTGGCGGCCTCGCGGCTGCAAAATCAGGGAAACAGGAGGAAACAAAATGAAGAAGCGCATACTTGTCGTCGTGCTCTGCCTCGCGATGCTTTTATCCCTCAGCGCCTGTGGCAACGCGCTCATGTTCGGCACCGGCGGCGACTCCGGCACCTACTTTGCCTTTGGCGGCGCGCTGGCCGGCTATGTCACCGAGCACACCGACACCGCCGTGACCGCCGTTGCGTCCAACGGCTCCCAGACCAACGTTGAGAATATCGCCTCCGGCGAGATCCAGCTCGGCTTTGTCCAGTCCGACGTCATGGACTACGCCTACAACGGCACCCGCCTCTTTGTAGACCCCGACACCGGCGAGAGCAAGCCCGTTACCAGCTTCTCCGTCGTCGCCGCGCTGTACATGGAGCAGGTTCAGATAGTCACGCTTGACCCGGAGATCAAGACCGTCGCCGACCTGAAGGGCAAGACCGTCTCCATCGGCGCCAACGGCTCCGGCGTGTACTTCAACGCCCTCGACGTCCTCGGCGCCTACGACATCACCGAGGAGGACATCACCCCGCAGTATCAGGACTTCGCCACCAGCGTTGATTCCCTGAAGGACGGCAAGATCGACGCGGCCTTCATCGTTGCCGGCGCTCCCACCGTCGCGGTGCAGGACCTTGCCAGCGGCAACGACGTCTACCTTGTCAGCCTTGACGACGAGCACATCGACAAGCTCATTGAGACCAGCCCCTACTACTCCAAGAACGTCATCTCCGCCGATGTCTACGGCACCCCCGAGGACTGCACCACCGTCGCTGTCGGCGCGGTCGTCATCGCGGGCAACGACGTGAGCGAGGACGCCGTCTACGACTTTGTCTCCACCGTCTTTGAGAACATAGGCAGCCTCAGCCACGCCAAGGAAAATGAGCTCGACCTCGAGTTCGCCAGCTCCATCACCAACGTCCCCTACCACCCCGGCGCGGCCAGGTACTTCGCCGAGAAGGGCATAGAGGTCCCCACTGCCTGAGCGCAGCTGAAAGGAAATAAAATGCGTTGGTCCGCGGCGCCCAGCCAGGGCGCCGCGGCTTTCGCACGGGAGGTATACAATGTCTGCAAAGAAGAACAAAAAAACCGACGGGCTGTTCGACGGCACCGTAGTCGACGCCGGCGCGCAGGCCGAGCCGCACTACGAGCAGCCGCACGTGAAGGGCTTTGACGGCGCGTCCTATGAGCCCGAGGAGGACCAGGCCGCGGATGCCGGCGTCGACGTCGGCACGATGGAGGACGTCGAGGCCGTCATGCGCAAGTATGACAAGGAATCCAACACCCGCATCTGGGAGGGCAGGGCCAAGTTCGTAATCGACCTTATCATGGCGGCCTTCTCGCTTTACTGCATCTGGTCCACGCTGTGGTCCAACTGGGGCGTTGAAAAGCGGCTTACCTTTTTCATGGGCTGCATGATACTCCTCGGCTACATCACCTACCCCATCAGCAAGAAGCACGTAAGGGTCAATTCCCTGCCCTGGTACGACATCATCATCATGCTGCTCGGCGCGGGCGCCTTTTTCTACTACTGCTTCACCTACGACAGCTTTGTGCTGGTCGTAAAGAGCGCCTCGAGCATGACCGCCTTCTACTCCGTCGTCGGCCTGATAGGCGTGCTCTCCATCATAGAGCTCTGCCGCCGCTGCGTCGGCCTGCCGATACTGTTTGTCGCGGGCGCGCTGGTCATATACACCTTCGCCACCGGGCGGAGCTTCGCGAGCTTCATCTACACGCTGTTCTACAGCGTGAACGGCATACTCTCCACGCCGATAAACGTCTGCGCCAAGTTCATCGTCGTCTTTGTCATCTTCGGCGCCTTCCTTGAGCGGACTGGCATCGCGAACTTCTTCATCGAGTGCGCGAACTTCGTCGCGGGCTCCGCCTCCGGCGGCCCGGCCAAGGTCGCGGTCATCGCCTCCGCTCTCGAGGGCATGGCCTCCGGCAGCTCCGTCGCCAACACCGTCGGCTCCGGCTCCATCACCATCCCCATGATGAAAAAGACCGGCTACCGCGCCGAATTCGCCGCGGCGGTCGAGGCCTCCGCCTCCACCGGTGGCCAGATAATGCCGCCGATAATGGGCGCGGCCGCCTTCCTCATGGCCGACTTTGTCGGCATCACCTACGGCGAGGTCGCGACCCGCGCCATACTGCCCGCCGTGCTCTACTTCCTCGGCATCTTCATCGCCGTCCACCTCGAGGCCAAAAAGAGCGGCCTCAAGGGCATCCCGCGCAGCGAGCTGCCCAAGTTCGGCCACCTTATCAAGGACATCTACCTGCTCGCGCCCATCGTCGTGCTGGTAGTCATGGTCAGCACCAACGCAAAGACCATCCAGTTCTCCGCCGCGATAAGCATCGTCGTCGCCATCGTGGCCAGCCTCTTCAAAAAGGAGAACCGCATCACCCCGCGCAAGTTCATGGACGCCCTCGCGGCCGGCGCCCGCGGCTCCATCACCGTCGCCGTCGCCTGCGCCGTGGCCGGCATCATCTCCGGCTGCATCAACGTCACCGGCCTCGGCATGACCCTCATAGGCACCGTCGTGCGCCTCTCCGGCGGCATCCCGATGATAGGCCTCGTGCTCACCATGATCTGCTGCATCATCCTCGGCATGGGCGTGCCCACCACCGCGAACTACGTCATCATGGCCACCACCTGCGCGCCGATACTCGAGCGCCTCGGCATCAACCCCATTGCGGCGCACTTCTTCGTGTTCTACTTCGGCATAGTGGCCGACATCACCCCGCCGGTCGCCCTCGCGGCCTACGCCGGCAGCGCCATCGCCAAGAGCAACCCGATGAAAACCGGCATACAGGCTACAAAGCTCGCCATAGGCGCGTTCATTGTGCCCTATGTCTTTGCCCTGAACCCGACGATGCTCTTCATCGACGCGGGCGTGGGCGACATCATCCTCATCTGCATCACCGCCGTGCTCGGCATGTTCGGCGTCGCGGTCGCCATGAACGGCTTCCTCTACGTCAAGCTGCACTGGTACACCCGCATAGGCTTCATGGCCGGCGGCCTGCTGCTGCTCGTGCCCGGCATCGAGACCGACATAGCGGGCTTCGTCATCCTCGTGGCCCTCACCCTGGTCTGCCGCAGCATCAAGCGCCGCCGCGCCGCGTCAGCCTGACAAAACCAACAAACCCAAAGGCAGCTGCCGCTTTTGCGGCAGCTGCCTTTAATTATAAGAGGGCCCGGGCGGATTGCCCGGGCCCTCCCCCCCTTAGAGGGAAGACTGGAGAAAGATGACAGCTGAGCTCACAGCGTCATGGCCTTGTATGCTTCGGTGACGGCGACAACAGCCTGCTCCGTGGGAACGCGCTCCCCGCTGGAGCCCGAGGCGTAGCCGTCGGCGCCGGAGTGGGTGATGGAATACTGTGCGGTCTCGGGGTCCGCGAAGGGCCCGCCGTGCGTAAGCACAAGCACCTCGGGGTTTTCGCGCCGGGCAGCCTCCACCATCTCGCGCGCCTGCATAGAGGCCGCCTCGAGCGGGGTGACGTTCTTCGCGCCGCTCATGCCGCCGGAGGTAACGCCTATCATGGCGCCCACGACGTCGGCCCCGGCGGCGGCCATCCTTGCGGCCTCCTCGGGAGACATGGCCCAGGCCACGGTGAATATGTCCTTCTGCCTCGCGCGGCGGACAAGCTCCACCTCGCGCGAGAAGCCGAGGCCGGCCTGCTCGAGCTGTTCGGCAAAGTACGGCCCGTACAGCCCGCAGAAGGGCTCGTTATTGACCCCGGAAAAGCCCATTTCCATGAGCCTGTCGAGCATGGCGTCCATGTTCAGCGCCGGGTCATGCGCGCCGACGCCGGCGATGCAGGGCGTCTGCCGGACGGCGGGCAGTATCTCGCGCGCCATGGCGAGCAGGTGCTCGTTCGCGTCGCCATAGGGCAGCCAGGCCAGGATGGAGGGCAGGCCCCTCATGCGGAATATGGCGGTCGAGTAGACGCCGATGAGGTCGGCGCCGCCGCGCTCGGCGCATTTTGCCGTCAGGCCAGTCCCCGCCCCGAACATGAGCAGGGGGCGCCCGGCGGCCACCTGCGCGCGCAGCCTGGACAGGACTTCCTGCCGCGTCATGCCGCGCACCGCCTTACAGCGCCTGGACGGGGCCGGCGTTGTGCGTGCCCTTTGTCCAGCGGCCCTCGAGCATTTCCTGCAGGATGCCGGACATCAGGTCGGCAAACTCGGGCATGTTCATGTGGTAGTCGGCTATGAGCACCTCTATGTTGGGCTTGCCGAGGTCAAGCGTCTCCTTCAGCCCGTCAACAAAGCGGCGGCTGCGCAGCGACCACTCGGGCTTGTCCGGGTCGGCGACCCAGGAGGGCCCGGCGGCCGGGCCGGCCCAGCCGAGGTCCTTGTTGGGCTCGCGTATGTCGCAGGCGCCCCAGCCGCGCATGGGTATGCAGACGCAGACCGGGCCCTCGGCCACGCTGAGCTTTTCGCCCATTTCCTTCGCTATCTCATAGGCCTCCTCGGGCAGCACGCCAACGCAGGTGACGGTTGGGTTGTGCTCATAGAGCGCGCGCCCGGGCAGGTGGGTCTGGGCCATGTAGTGCGCCGGGACCGTGTCCTTCGCGCCGAAGTTTATGAGGTCGAGGCCGCCGGGGGCGACGACCTGCGGCACGCCCTTCTTAGCGGCGGCGGTGAGGCGGTCGGGCCCCGCGCCGAGGACGCCGCCGAGCCGCTCGTCGGCGAGCTCGTGGGTGGTTATGTCCAGCACGCCCTTTATGAAGCCGTCATCTATCATCTGCTCCATGGACATGCCGCCGGTACCTATAGCGTGGTTGATTATGACGTCGTAGCCGAGGCCCTCCATGGTCTGCGAGGCCCGGAGCACGCAGGGCGTGGTGACGCCGAACATCATGCAGCCTATGAGCGGCTTGCTGTCGGCGGCGGAGATTTTGGGCGCGGAGGCCATGCCGACTATGCCGCAGGCGGCGTTCGTAAGTATCTGCTTGGTAAGGCTGTTCAGCCCGGCCTCGGCGATGGGGTACATCATGCAGATGTCCTTCGTGCCGACATAGGGCCGCACCTCGCCGGAAGCCATGGTGGTGACAAGCATCTTGGGCACGCCTATGGGCAAAGACTGCATGACGGCCGAGGAGATGGACGCGCCCATGGAGCCGCCGAAGCCGATTATGCCGTCAAGCCTGCCCCCGTGCAGCAGCTCGCCCGCGCGGATTATGGCCGCCTCGGTGACCCAGGCGGCCGCCTGGTGGCGGTCAACCGCGTACAGGTCCTCCGGCGTCTTGCCGATGGGCCTGAGCAGCTCGCTAAGGCCGATGTCGGCCCAGCCGACCTCCTTGCCCGGGCTCAGCTCCATGATGGTGGGGTTGCCGCCGGCCGCGCGCACGGCCTCGGCTATGAACTTTATTTCCTCGCCTTTGGTATCCAGTATTCCGGTTATTACTATTTCAGGTTTCATATAAGCTCCTCCGGTGGTAAGATTTTGCGGGGGATGGCCCCATAAGCGGAAGGCGGGGCGCCGGCGGAAGGCCGGGCCCCGCCCCAAGGGTCAGATCGGTGCGGAAATGCGTGCGGGGAGACTTACTTTTTGCCCAGCTTCTGAGCCTTGAAGTCCTTGACGGCCTCCATGAGCGGCCTCTCGACCGGGATGCGCTCGATGCTGGAAGCGCCGAGGAAGCCGACGGACTCGGTGTGCTCGTAGATGTAGGCGGTGTCCTCGGGGGAGGAGATGGGTCCGCCGTGGGCGAAGATGAGGATGTCGGGGTTGTGGGCCCTCGCGGCCTCGGTCATGCGGTTGATGAGCGCCGCGCAGGTCTCGAGCGTGACGGCCTCGGAATACTTCGAGCCGATGGCGCCGCCGGTGGTGAGGCCCATGTGGCAGATCATGACGTCCAGGCCCGCCTCGCCGACCATGGCGGCCTCCTGCTCGTTGAAGGCGTAGCCGATGGTGAAGAGGCCCAGCTCCTTGCCGAGCTTCAGCGTGGCGATTTCCTTGTCATAGCCCATGCCCGTGTCCTCTAACTCCTGACGGTAGCGGCCGTCGATGAGGCCAACGGTGGGGAAGTTCATAACCGCGGAGAAGCCGAGCTCGAGCAGCTGCTTGAGGAAGGGCTTCATCTCCCTCGTGGGGTCGCTGCCGCAGATGCCGGCAATCATGGGAGCCTCCTTGATCTGGGGGAACACCCTGTTGGCCAGCTGGATGACGATGTCGTTCGCGTTGCCGTAGGGCATGAGGCCGGCCAGGGAGCCGTTGCCGTCCATGCGGTACAGGCCGGAGTTGTACACGCCGACCAGGTCGGCGCCGCCGCGCTCGGCGAACTTGCCGGAAATGCCCGTGCCCGCGCCGGCGATGACTACCGGCTTGCCCTCGGCGATGGTGGCCTTAAACCGGTTGAGAACCTCGTCTCTCGTATACTGTTTTGCCATGACTACTTCCTCCTTAATAAAATTGGTTTTTAATTTATGCTAAAACAAATCAGCCCTTGAGATCGAACAGCCCGCCGCCGTTCTCGCTGTATATGCCCCAGAGGTCGAGCGCGGCCTTGAGCTCGGCGTGCTCCTTTGCGGCCTCGGCGAGCGTGCCGCCGGCCACGACGGCGTCTATCGCCTGGCGGAAGGCCCTGGCGCCGGCGGCGGGGCCCATGGGATGGCCGTGGATGGCGCCGCCCGCGGCAATCATGACGTCCTTGCCGAATTTCCTGTAGAGGTCCTCAACATGGCCCTGGGTCGTGCCGCCGCCGGGCATGGGGAAGATGGGCTTAATGCCGCCCATGGGCATCAGCATGTGGTAGCCGCTGTTGAGGAAGGTGTCCATCATAATGGGGAACTTGCCGTAGGGGCTCAGGGCGATGACCATATCCAGGCCAGCCAGGCGGGGCAGCTTGGCGCCTATGAGCATGGCGCTCATGCCGGACCACGGGGACTCGTACACAGCGCCGGTGAAGTCGGAGTGCGCAAGGATGGGCACATTTATGTCCGGGTCCTCGGCCAGCATACGCGCGGCGTCAAGGCCGATGGTGAAGTAGTTCACCATAAGGCAGTTGGCCCCGGCGTCAAGGGCGCGCATGGCGTTGTCGCGAAGCCTGTCCACCCGGTCGGTTATGTTGAAGGCGTAGAGCGTCTTTTCGCCCTTCACCTCGTCGGCGCGGCGTATGGCCTCCATAACGGCCTTTACCCTCGGCACCAGCGGGCAGTGCGGCGCGTCGGACACCAGCTCGTCATCCTTGATGATGTCCACGCCGCCCACGGCGGCCTCATAGGCCAGCTTCGCGGTCTCCTCAGGGTTGAGGCCGGTGCAGGGCTTTATCATGTTGTTGAGCAGCGGGCGGTCCCAGACGCCCAGCAGCTCGCGTATGCCCTCTACGCCGAACTTCGGGCCCTTGAACTGGGCCAGGAAGGAGGGCGGGAAGCTCAGGTCCAGCAGCTTGACCTTGCCGGAGCTCGATATATTGCCAATGACGGTGCTGAGCATCATGGCGAACTGCGGCCCGAAGTTGGCCCAGGGATATGCTATCCTGACTATGAAGTGCCTCTCCTCAAGGTCGCGCGGCAGCTCGATCTGATACGCGGGGGTCTCATAGACGCCGACAAGGCGGCCTATGCAGCGCTCGCGGACCTCGGGAGTTTCGCCGGGGACCTGTATCCAGGTGCCGGTGGTCTGCTCCACCGCCAGGGCGGCGGCGAATTTCATCATATTGGTGGTGGGCTTGGCGCCGCAGTAATAGGTGGCGATTACAAAGCGCTCGCGGTCAATGGACTCGTCCATCTGCATTATGATGGGGTCGATAAACATACGCTAAACCTCCGTCTGTATAATGATTGCCTCGGCCCCGCGGGGCCATTGAGTACTCGGGCTGATATCAGTATATTTGAACAAAGCCGCGCTGGCAATATATAAAATATTTTCACTATTGCACAAAGCGCGCTTGATAATGAAAAAATTCTCTATATTTTCTTAACCATGGTTTTCCGGTATAATAAAAGATAACCGGGCCTTTGCGGCCCGCCGGAACCGAGGAGATTCAGCATGCCGCGCATAGATTATCACGTACACACGGCGTTTTCGCCGGACTGCGATACGCCCATGGCCGCGCAGGTCGCGCGGGCCGCAGAGTTAGGGCTCGACGAGCTTTGCTTCACCGACCACCTTGAGCTCGGGCTGAAGCAGTGGATAGGGCACGAGACGGATTTTGAGGCCTGCCGCCGCGCCTGCGAGGAGCTGCGCCGGAGCCCCGGCGCGCCCGTACTGCGCTTCGGCGCCGAGGCCGGCATATCCTGCACGCCGGAGGAGTTCGAGCGCCTCACCGCGATCCTGCGCGGGAGCCGCTTTGACTTTGTGATAGCCTCCGCCCATGTGGTTGGGGACACGAACCCCATGGAGCCGGACTTTTTTGAGGGGCGGAGCTTCCCCGAGGCCTGCCGCGCATATCTTGCCGCGCTGTTGGAGGGGCTGCGCAAGCTTGACCCGGCGCTCTACAGCTGCGTGGGGCATGTGGACTTCCCCGTCAAGGGCAGGCTGAGGCAGGGCGAGCCGCAGGCCGCCCTGCTCTGGGAATACGCCCCGGACGAGTTGGACGAAATTTTCCGCCTCGCCATAGGCGAGGGCAAATGCGTTGAGATAAACACCTCCCCCTTCCCGCTTTTGGGCGGCCGCCGGCCGGAGCTGGGCTGGCTGCGGCGCTATGCGGAGTTAGGCGGGGAGTACGTCACCATAGGCTCCGACAGCCACCGCACGGAGCTTTTGAGCTGCGGCTTTGAGCTTGCGGTGGAGCTCGCGCGCGAGGCCGGAATACGCTACATAGCAGTATATGAGGACATGCGCCCGAGTATGCTTCCCATCGAAAGCTTCTGAGCCCCGGAGGAGGAAAATGAAGAGCGAGGTATTCATCAGGTCCCGCTGCACTGTTCTGCGGGCGGCTAACATGTACTATATCGAGGGCTGCTCGCAGAAGGACATAGCCGAGCGTCTGGGCGTATCCGTGCCCACCGTGTCCCGGCTGCTAAAGCGCGCCAAGGAGGAGGGGGTCATCTCCTTCATCATCCCCTCCCCCTACCGTGAATGCCTTACGCTCGAGAAAAAGCTGCGCGAGCATTACGGCCTCGAGGAGGTCATCGTGGTGCCCCCGGAGCCGGACGGCGGCCGGGACGCGCAGGCCGTCAAGCGCGCGGTCGCCCTCGAGGGGGCGCGCTATATCCAGCGCATCATCCGGCCGAAGGACATCCTCGGCGTGGCCTGGGGCGGGACGATGTATGAGCTCATACAGTACCTGAACCCCTGCCAGCGCACCGACGCCACCTTTGTAACGCTGCACGGCAGCATCATCAGCTGCAGCGACAAGTTTGAGGTCAACACCCTCGTCCGGCGCATAGCCATGGCCTTCGGCGGGCGGCAGTACGCCCTTGCGGCCCCGGGCCTTTTGGAGAGCGCCGAACAGCTTGCCATGCTGCGCCGCCAGCCGGAAATCGCGCACATCTTCTCCCTCTTCGAGCGGATAACCGCCTCGGTCAGCGGCATAGGCTCCTTCTACCCCGAGCCCACCTCGCCGCTGTCCCGCCTGCCCTACCTGAGCGAGGCCGAGTACGCCGCCCTCGCGGAGCACCGCCCCTACGGCGACCTGATGCTGCGCTTCTTCGACGAAAACGGCGAGGAGTGCGCAAGCGAGCTCGCCGGGCGCACCCTCGCCATAGGCATGGACACCTACCGCCGCATACCGCACAAGCTCATAGCGGCCTCAGGAGTTGAAAAGGCGCACACCCTCCGCGCCGCCCTCCGGGGCCGCCTCGCCGACGTACTGGTGCTCGACTACGACCTGGCAGACGCTCTGGCCCGCCTTGACGGCCTGTGTCCCGGCGATTGAGCAGCCAAAACGGCCTGCCGCAAAATGCGGCAGGCCGTTTTGGCTTTTTTATTCCGCGTCGCCGTTTTCGGGCCCTTTTTCAGACTCCTCGGCCTCGGGCGCGGCCTCCGCCTCGGCGGAGTCCACAACCTCCTCGAAATCGACGTCTATGCCCTGCTCGCCGAGGGCCTCGGCGCACTCGCGCATCTCGGTCTCGAGGCGCTCTATGGCGGCGTTCGCGAGCATGACCTTGTCAAAGAGGCGGACGTAGAGCTCGCCGGGGTTCTTCTTGTCGGCGCTCTCGAAGTACATGCGGCCTATCTCGGCGAAGGCCTCGTCGCGCTCGGAGCGGTGCGCGCTCACCTCGCGGTAAAGCTTGGTGAGGCGGGCGACGGCGCGGGCCTTCTCGCCGGCGGAGCCGGCAAAATCGCGGGCCTTTTCTCCGGCGGTCTCCGCCAGGTCGCGGGCGATGTTGGCCGCGCTGCCGGCGGCGGCCTTGAGGGAATTCAAAAGCTCATTGTAGTCAGACATGCGGTTTTTCCTCCTGAAATGGTGTTTTGTTGTATTTGAAGCGGTGCTTAATCCTTATCTGCCTGGCCATCCTCCGCCGCTGCGGCTGCGGCCTCGGCCGCTTTGACGGAGGCGAAGGTCGGCTTGTGCCCGCGCTTTATGTTGACGAGCAGGAGCACGAGCGCGACGGCGGCGCTGCAGGCGGCGACGAGCTGGCTGGTGCGGATCCCCGTGCCGGGTATGTAGAGGCTGTCGGTGCGCAGGCCCTCGACCATGGCGCGGCCCGTGCCGTACCAGAGGACGTAGAAGATGAAGATCTGCCCGTCGTACTTGCGGTGGTCCTTTTTGTACCAGAAGAAGTTGATTATCAGGAATCCGACGAGGTTCCACATGCTCTCATACAGGAAGGTCGGGTGGACATACACCGTCTCCTGCCCCGGGCGCGTCAGGCCCATGCGGCAGAAGATATCCGTCTGGTAGCCGAAGGCCTCGCGGTTTACAAAGTTTGCCCAGCGGCCTATGACCTGGCCGAGGATGAGCGCGCTGCCGCCGAGGTCGAGCGTGGCGGCGAAGGGTATTTTCTTGCACCTGGACCAGACGATGATGGTTATCGCGCCGGCGATGGTGCCGCCGTACATGGCGATGCCGCCCTCCCATATGTACAGTATGGAGATAAGGTCGTCCTTAAACTGGTCCCACTCGCTGATGACGTAGTAGATGCGGCAGCCGACTATGGCCAGGGGCAGCACCCAGAGCACGAGGGAGAACACGTCGTCGCTCTTTATGCCGAGCTTCGGCGCCCTTTTGCTCGCGTAGAACACGGCCGTGAGGAAGGCTATGGCCATGACTATGCCGTACATGTATATGGTGAACTCATGGCCGAAGAGGCTGAAGCTGAAGCTCGCCGGGAAATCAAGCGTAAGGTTCCCCAACATCGGGAAGCTTATCGCAGCGTCGCGCATCATTGTAGGGATTGCGCTGTCCATTGGAATCAAGTCCTTTCTCAGTGGTTGCGGCGGCCTGGGGAGCTCAATCTTCCGTCTCCCCGCCGCCGAGGAAATACACCGCGTCGAGCTCCGCTCCGGCGGCAATATCCGCGACGGAGCCGGGCGTGACCCGCCCGCAGAGCTCGGCCAGTTCATCCGGCGAGAGCTCGGCGCCGGTTACGGCCATCCTGAGGCAGTAATCGAGGAGCCGCTCCGGGTCCTCCTGCGTGCGGCGCAGCGCGCCGGCGCAGTATTCCCTCGCCGCGTCTATCTCCGCGCCGGTGATGCTCCCACCGGCGAGGCCCTTCAGGGCGGCGTCCGCCCCGGCGGCGGAATCAGGGCCGTCCGCGCTGCCCATGGCAATGAGCAGGCCCTTTACCTCGTCCAGGCAGCTCGAAAAGCCGCCCGGCAGGCCGGAGAGCCTCCCCGAGGGCGCGCCGCCATAGGCCGCGTTGAACACCCTGAGCGCCGCGGGGTCCGGCTCTTCCATGCACTCGCCGAGCCGCCAGCCCATTGCGAGCCGGCCCGGCCCCTCCTCCGCGCCCTCCCTGAACACGCGGGGCGCGGCCTCTACGGAATTCATGCGCACGTCGGTGCCGATGTCAAAGCAGAGCTCCCCGCGCGGCAGCCCGGCAAGCGCGGCCAGGAAGGCGTCGCGCAGCTCGCCGTAGGACGCCGGGCCGCAGCAGCAGATCTCAATCGGGCAGGCCGAGAGCAGCTCCTGCCAGCGCCGCGTGAGGCGGCGGTAGCGTATGGCCCCGGCGGCGTCCGGGTCGGCGGGAACGCTCTCGCCGAGCGGCTCAAAGGCGCACATGCGCTCTATGAGCCGGCAGAGGGCAAGGCGCGCGCCGTCCTTTTTCGCCTCGCGTATCCTGCCGGCAAGGGCCTCCCCCTCGCTGTTGACATAGTCCGGCAGGAGCAGGCCGCCGCGGGTGTTCGGCGCGCACAGCAGCTCGCCGAGCAGCTCCGCGGCCCCGCCGGCGCGGCAGCCCTCGGGCAGGCTGGCCCTGAAGCCCGAGGCCCGGACCTCGCCCACGCGCAGCGCAAGCGGCCGCACCGAAGCGCCGCCGAGCTCCTCGAGCCGGCGCGCGACGGCCTCCCGGTCCGGGCGGCTTACCGTGCCGCGCAGCAGCACGTGCGGGAGCAGCGCGTCCATATAGGCCGTGGCGCCCTCCATCTGGCTGAGCAGGGCCACGCCCATGGTACGGAGCCTGAACCTGTCCGTGCTGAGCACACTGAGGTACACCCCAGGCATCAGCTCGTCCCGGCGGTAATCCACGCTGCTCACCTCCCGCGCTTTTATAACTAAGCATTATAACAGATATCCTCGCGTTTAGCCACTACCCTTTGCGGCTTTCTTTTGTAAATTTTCCGTCAACTTCTGCGAGGGCCCTCGCCGCGCGAAGGCACCAGCCCGCGGAGCCCGTGTACCAGCTCCAGCCCGCCTCGCCGAAGCGCTCCGGCGCGGAGTATACGTCCGCAGCTAAGACAAAGGGCTCGGCGCCGTAGGCCTCGCCGCGCGCCATGACCCCGCGCAGCACGCGCCGCGCCTCCTCCGTCCGGCCGCGCTCCAAAAGCGCCAGGGCGAGCCACAGCGCGGCGTGGGTGTACTGCCCGCCGTTTTCGCGGAAGCCCGGGCCGTAGCCGTTCACATAGCCCGCGCGCTCCGTGCCCTCGCCGAAGGGCGGGGCAAAGAGCCTCGTGAGGCCTCCGCTCTCGTCAAAGAGCTGCTCGAGCGCGCTGGTGAGCGCCGCGTCCGTGCGGGGCCCGTCGCAGCCGGCGAACACCGCCCAGGCCTGGGCCACAAGGTCGATTTTGCAGCCCCGGCTCTCCTTCGAGCCGAGGGGCGCGCCGTCCTCATAATAGCCGCGGCGGTACCAGCCGCCGTCCCAGGCGGCCTCGACTGCGCGCAGGCAGCGCCGCGCCGCGCTCGAAAGGACCGCGGCCGAGGGCGTGTCGAGGTATTTTAAAAACCGCTTCGCCGTATGCGCAAAGAATTCCGTCAGCCATACGCTCTCGCCCCCGACCTCGTCGAAGGCGTCGCACCAGTCGCCGGAGCCCATTTTAAGCAGCCCGTGCGGCCCGAAGCCGCGCGCGAGCACGCATTTGAAGGCCGCCGCGGCGTGCTCGAGGACGCTCGCCTCCCGGCCCGGCGCGGCGCTCTCATAGCGGCTGCGCTCATGCCCGGCAAGCGGCGGCGAGCTTATGCCGCGCACGCGCTCGCGAAGCAGCTCCGCGCCGCCCCCGGCGTCCATATACTCGCACACGGCCCAGGGCAGCCACAAGAGGTCGTCGGATATCCGCGTGCGCACGCCCCTGTCCGGCTCCCCGGGGTGCCACCAGTGCATGACGTCGCCCTCGTCGTACTGGTGCGCGCAGCAGTCTATTATGCGCCCGCGCGCGATGCCGGGCTCTAAGAAGAGGAGGTTCGCCGCGTCCTGAAGCTGGTCGCGGAAGCCGAAGGCCCCGCCGCTCTGGTAGAGCGAGGCGCGGGCGAGGATGCGGCAGGCAAGGACCTGGTACACGGCCCAGCGCCCGGCATAGCGGTCGAGCTCGGGAATCCCCGTGGCGATGCGCAGGGTGCACAGCCGGTCAAAGCGCGCCCTGACGCGCTCCAGCTCCACGGCGGCGTTTTCATACCGCGCCAGCCTGCGCAGTTCGTCGAGGCCGCAGCAGCCGCAGGCTATCACAAGCCTTTCGCAGCCGTTAAAGGCCGCGGCGAAGCAGGGCGCAAGCCCGGCGCCGTGCTCTCCGCCGAGCCTTCCGGCGCGGAAGGCGGCCTCGTCGCAGGTAAAGGCGTCCGCCTCCTCGGAGAAGGCCGCGGCAAAGCTCATCCCGCCGCGCGGGTTTTCCGCCGTGAGCGCGGCCTTCTCCGGGCGCGTTACGGTAAAAATACCGTCGCGCGCCTCGGCGGCAAGCTGCAGGGAGCTGTGCCAGACCACGCGGCCCGGGGCGTTTTCTATTATCAATATCCGCGCGGCGGCGTCCAGCGGCACGAAGGCCGTGACGCGCGCGCCCGATTTTTCCCACACGGCATAGCCCGGCCCGAAGCGGACGCGGCACTCGAGCCCGTCCTCGGCCGCAAAAAGGCTGACGGCGCCCTCCGGCGTCTCGAGCCGGAGCGTCTCCGGGCCCTCTAAGGCGCGCTCGTCGCAGAGCCAGGCGTTTATCCGCTCCTCCCGCGCGTTTTTCGCCCACATGCAGCCGAGGCCGCAGTCCGCGGCGATATAGCCGAAGCCCGCGTTGGCCATGGGCAGGCACCAGGCCCGGCGCGGCAGCCTTCCTCGCACGGTAAAGCGGAATTCGCCGCCGCGGTATTCATGCTCCGCCTGGCCGCCCCGGCGCTTCCACGGCCCCGGAGGCGGCAGCGCGAGCACTCCGCGCCCGCGCGGCGGCAGGGTGCGCGCCGAGGAGAGCCTGAGCGCGCAGGAGGCCTCGACGGCGGCTGCGTGCTTAGCGTCCACTGCGTATATGCCGCCGCGCGCGCCAAGGAGCGTCTCAAGCCCCGCGGCTGCGAGGGCGCGGCGCAGCGCGTCGCGGCCCTGCCGGCCGTAGCCCTCCCCGTCGCCCGTGAGCACGGCGAGGTCGGCCCTCACGCCGCAGGCGCGCATGAGCGCGTGCCTCGCGCAGAGCGCCGCTGTCTCCGGCGGCTCGACGCGCGCGGCTATTACCGGCAGGTCGCCGGAGATCCCGGCGGCCCAGAGCTCCTCGCGCGGCCCGGCGCGGCCTGCGCTGCGCGGGAAAATGAGCCTGCCGGCAAGCTCCGGCAGCGGCGCAAGCTCCTCGCGGCCCAGGCCGTAGAGCCCGCCGAGGGTGGAGGTGAGGTCGGCAAGCTGCGCCGCCCCGCTTACAAGCGCCCGGCGCGCCGCGTCCAGCGCCCCGGCGCGGTCCGCGCCGAAGGCCAGGGCGAAGCGCACGCGGAAGCTCTCTCCGGGCCCTATCTCCACGGGCAGCGACGCAGTCACATACGGGTGGCTCAGCCAGCCGAGGGGCGCGCCGTCGATGTTGGCGCGGAAGGCGCAGGCGGCGTCGGAGGCGAGGCAGAGCCAGCAGCCCGGCGCGCCGGAGCGCGGCAGCCGCCGGAGCAGCAGCGCCCCGCCGGCGCTCTCGGCGCGGACGCCGAGCCGCCAGTAGGCCGGGTGGGCAAAATAATCCGCCTCCCGGGCGAGCGCGGGCTCAAATTCGCAGACGAGCCTGCCCCGGCGCGCGGTGTCGCTCCTGAGCTCAAGGACGCGCAGCTCCGCCGTGTCCCGGGCCGAAACGCCGCAGGAGAGGGAATACTCAAGCCCATCCCGCGCGCCGGAAAAGCGCAGCAGCCCGCCGGCAAGGCTGCATACGCCCCCGGCGGCGGCGTCCGGCAGCTCCATGCCGCCGAAGCTCAGCCGCAGCCCGGCGGGCCCGGACGCGGCGGCCTCCAGCCCGCGGTAGAGCAGCACGCCCCCGGCGCTCGCGCGCGAGCGCCCCGCCGCGCTGACAAGCAGGCTGTAGACCCCGTTCGACAGGGCGTAGACGCGCGGCGAATCGGTGCTCTCGCAGGCGGCGGAGTCAGAAAACACCACGGCGCGGCGCTCCCCCGGCCCTTTGGGGCGGCTGAAGGCGCGGCGGCGCAGCGTCACCGCGCCCTCGGGCGCGCGCTCGCAGAGCAGCGGCTCAAAGGCCGCCATGTCCGGCCCGCTCATAAAGCGGCGCACAAAAACGCCGTCCAGAAGGCAGTTTGCCGCGGCGATGAGGCTCATGCCCGTGTGATGCGCCATCGCGGAGCGCACCTGCTCGCCGCCCTTGCCGGCGCAGCGGCGGGGCGTGAAGTCCACGGCCTCCCACAAGCCGTAGCGCCCGCCCGCGTCGAGCGCGGCAAAGCGCTTCAGGTTGCGCAGCGCCGCCCCGGGCGCGACGGCGAGGGCGAGGTAGGACGCATAGGGCGCGCAGACCGTGTCCGCGTCCATGCCGCGCTGCAGCGCGAGGGAGGCGCAGCCGTGGGCCTTGTAGGCGTAGCTCATCGACTCGTCAAGCGCGAAGAAGGCGCTCTCGCTCTGGCCCCAGGGCGCGCCCTCCGGCACGTCGCGCCGCTGGACGTAAAGGCAGAAGCGCGCGCTTTCATAGAGCAGCGAGCCGCGCTCGAGCGGGAGGAAGAGCTCCGGCATCAGGTACTCGAACATCGTCCCAGTCCAGCTCGCAAGGCCGCGGTAGCCGTCGCGCCCGAGCAGCGCGCGGCTGAGCTGGCGCCAGTGCCGCGCGGGCACGTCCCCGTGCGCGACGGCGTAGTAGGCCGTGAGCCGCGCCTCGCTGGCCAGAAGGTCGTAGCATCCCTCGCTCGCGCGGCCGTCCTCGCCGAGGCTTATGCGGAAAAGCCGCCGCCTTTCGTCGTAGAGCAGGGAGAAGTCCATTCCCTCGCGCAGCCTGTCGCAGCGCCCGGCGAGGCCGCCGCGGCCGTATTCGCGCAGCCCGGCCGCGGCCGCGGCAAGGCAGGCAGCCAGGTTGTCGCTGTCCACGGTGGAGATTATCCGCGGCTCAATGGGCCGCAGCGTCGCGAGGCTGTACCAGTTATAGAGATGCCCGCCGCGCTTTTCAAGCCGCTCGCAGGTCGCAATCAGCCCCTCGGCTATCGTGAGGGCGCGCTCCGGCTCCGCAAGGCCGAGGTCGATCGCCGCAAGGCAGCTCACAAGCGCGAGGCCGATATTCGTCGGCGAGGTACGCTCCGCCGCGCCGACGGGCGGCTGGGCCTGAAAATTGTCCGGCGGCAGGAAGCCGCGCGCCGGGGTGCACAGCTCGTCAAAATAGCGCCAGAGCTTCGCGCATCCGTCGAGCAGGAAGCGCCTGCTCTCGCGCGGGAGCGGCGCGGCCCGGCGCGCGTCGGCGCCCAGCGGCAGCGCCATGGGCAGCGCGGCCATATATATAACGCCGAGCGTCTTGCCCGCCGGCTCGGGCGAAAGGGCCAAAAGCGCCGCGCCGAGCAGCAGCTGCGGCCAGGCCGACAGCAGCAGCGCCCCGGCCGTGCCGGACGCGGCCTGGGCCGAGGTCTGCCACTGCAAAAGCCGCCGGTGCGAGACGTGTACGCGCCAGAGCGCCGTGCAGGCGGCGGACAGGTTGGTCCAGGCCTCCCAGGGCAGGAAGGCGAGCCTTATAAGCAGCCGGCTAAGGCACAGCGCCGCGCCGTAGAGCGCGCCGCCGGGGTGCTTTTCCCGGCCCGAGCGGCGGAAAAGCGCGCGCATGAGCGCGCCCGGCAGCCCGGCGCAGAGGGAAATGGCGGCGAGCGCGGCGGCCGGATAGAGCGCCGGGAAAAAGCCCGCGAGGGCTATGGCGAGCGCGGCGGCGGCCGGGGAGAGGCTGCGCCGCACGCTGTCGTAAAGCCGCAGGCGGTCGGCGGCCGAAACGCGGCCGCGCAGGCGGCGGAGCACGGCGAGGTTCTGCCAGTCGCCGCGCACCCAGCGGTGCTGGCGCTTCAGATACGCCGCCGGCGAGGCGGGGAAGCCGTCCGTGAGCTCGCTTGCGCCCATGTAGCCGCCGCGGAGCAGCGCGCCCTCTATGGCGTCGTGCGAGAGGACAAGGTTCTCCGGCAGGCCGGAGCAGCAGACAAGCAGGGCCTCGACGTCGATGATGCCCTTCCCGGCGAAGCCGCCGCGGCCCGTAAGGTCCATCCACAGCTCGCCGCAGGCCGTGCCGTAGGGGTCCACGCCGCCCGGCCCGGCCACGGTGCGGGAAAAGCGCGTGCGCTCGCTCGCGGCGAGCTCCACGCTCACGCGCGGGTGGATTATGCCGCGCCCGGCGGCCACAACGCGCCTTTCGCGGTCGAGCACGGCGCGGTTGAGCGGGTGGAGCATCGCGCCTATGAGCTCGCGCGCGGAGCCGGGCAGGAGCGTCGTGTCCGCGTCGAGGGCGATGATGTACCTGGCGCCCGCGATGCGCCCGGCCTCGCCAGCAAGGCATTTGAGCTCGCTTTCCCGCCCGGCGCAGAGCTCCGCAAGGGCCATGAGCGCGCCGCGCTTGCGCTCGCGAGGCGTCCAGAGCCCGTCGCGCCTGTTCTCACTGCGCGCCCGGGTGAGGAGGAAGAAGCCGCCGGAATATTTCCGGTTCAGCGCGTCTACGGCGGCTCTCGCCGCCTCTATAACGGCGGCGTCGCCCTCGAGCGTCTCGCCGGCGGCCTCCGGGAGGTCGCAGAGCATGGCGAAGAGCAGGTTTTCGCCGCAGTCGCGCGCGGCGCAGCGGAAGGTCTCGAGCCGCCGCGCTATCTTCGCGCCGTCCTCCGGCGCCGAGAGCACAGCGGAGACGGCGCAGACCGTCCTGCCCTCCTCCGGCACTCCCCCGGCGAGCTCCATGCGCGGCAGCACCCTCGGCGGCAGCACGCGCAGCAGCAGCGCGTCGTGCGCGGCCCTGACCATGTCGAAGGCCGGAAGGAGGGCCAGCGCCGCCGTTATGAGCCCGCCGGAGACAAGCCCCGCCCCCGCGGCAAGGGCGCAGGCGGCAAGCGCGCAGGCCGCGGCGCAGAGCGCGCCGGAGCGGGCGCGGCGGGGCCTTGCA
>CALWYQ010000076.1 GCA_944385815.1 uncultured Oscillospiraceae bacterium
TTTTGCCAACTATAGATACTGCCATAGGAGGACAACACATGATTTCTGCAGGCGATTTCAGGAACGGCGTCACCTTTGAGATGGACGGCCAGGTCATGCAGGTCGTCGAGTTCCAGCACGTCAAGCCCGGCAAGGGCGCGGCCTTCGTCCGTACCAAGATGAAGAACGTCATAACCGGCGCCGTGGTCGAGACCAGCTTCAACCCCACCGCGAAGTTCGAGGAAGCCACCATCGAGCGCAAGAGCATGGAATACAGCTATGCCGACGGCAACCTCTACTACTTCATGGACCCCGAGACCTACGATCTGGTCCCCATAGACGAGAGCCTCCTCGGCGACAGCTTCAAGTTCGTCAAGGAGAACATGGTCTGCGTTGTTATGAGCTACAAGGGCAAGGTCTTTGCCGTTGAGCCGCCCAACTTTGTTGAGCTTGAGGTCACCCAGACCGACCCGGGCTTCGCCGGCAACACCGCCACCAACGCCACCAAGCCCGCCACCGTCGAGACCGGCGCCACCGTCAAGGTCCCGCTGTTCATAAACGAGGGCGACAGGATTAAGATAGACACCCGCTCCGGCGAGTATCTCGAGCGCGCCAAGGGCTGATCACCCCACTGGAGGACTAATACCATGAATACTTCCGAAAAGGTCGCATACGTCAAGGGCCTGGCCGAGGGCCTCGGCTATGACGAAAGCAGCAAGGAGGGCAAAATCCTCGCCGCCATACTCGATATCCTCGAGGATGTCGCCCACGACATAGAGGACCTCGAGGAAAACGCCTGGGACCTCGGCGAAGCCATCGACCAGGTCAGCGACGACCTCTCCGACATCGAGGACGTTGTCTACGGCGCAGACGACGATGAGGACGAGTGCGCCGGCTGCCCCGGCTGCGACGGCGACGTGGACGATGAGGACGGGGAGGAGCCCGTGTTCTATGAGCTCACCTGCCCCGCCTGCGGGCACACCATCACGATAGACGAGGATGTGCTCGACCTCGGCGGCATAGACTGCCCCAACTGCGGCGAAAGCCTTGAATTCGACGGCGTGGAGCCCATCGAGGACGAGGAAGAGCCCGAGGACGGCGAATAAAGGCACAAAAAAGCGTTGGCCCTGAGGCCAACGCTTTTTTTATGGCAGTTCATTGTCAATGCGCCTGAGCGCCGGGCGCGCGGCGAGGTATATGAGGCAGCCGCAGACGCCGCCGGCGGTGTTCATAATGAGGTCGGTCACGTCAAATATCCGCCGGTTCGAGACGTCGCACCAGCAGTAAAAGAGCTGCGTGCCCTCTATGAAAAGGCTCGCCGCAAGGCTCAGCAGCGCCGTTTTTACAAGGCCGCGCCTTTTGAGCGCGGGCAGCAGGAAGCCCATGGGCAGGAACATGACGCCGTTGAGTATGACCCCGCGCCACGCGCCCAGATAGCCGCGCTTTATGTCCCGGAAGGGCTCCAAGTTTATCTCATCGAGCACCGTGGGGTCGCTGCCGGGCACGCCGAGCTGGAAGGGCATGAGCGTGACGAAGGCCGTAAGGCAGAGGTAGAGGTAAAAAAGCGTGAACCGGACGCGGTAGCGCGCCCCGCGCCGGCGCAGCCACAGCGCGTACAGCAGGGCGTAGAGCGCGGCGAGCAGGGCGAAGTCGGCAGCAATTTCGCCGCGCATCAGGTGGTGACGCGCCTTATATCGTCCATGCTGCCGAGGACGAGGACGTGCTCGTCGCCCTTGAACTTGTAGCCCGGGTCGAGGACGGGGTGCATCCTTTCGTCATCGGTGCGGGCGGCGATGAGGTTGAGGTTATAGCGGCTGCGCAGCCCGACCTCGGCGACGGAGCGGCCCATCCACTCCGTGGGCGGCTCTATCTCGCATATCGCGCAGCCCTCGGCGAGGCTTATGAAGTCAAATATATGGTCGCTGGACTCGCGCACGGCTATGCGCTCGGCGGCGTCGCGCTCGGGGTATATGATGAAGTCCGCCCCGCAGCGGCGCAGGAACTTGGCCTCGAGGTCGCGGTCGGCCTTGGAGTAGACGCGCTGGGCGCCGAGCTCCTTGAGCTGGTCGGTTATCTCAAGGCAGGCCTGGAAGGCCTGGTTGACGCAGACGAAGCAGGCGTCGAAGCTCGCGACGTCGAAGCTCTTGAGCACGTCGATATTGGTGCAGTCGGCGACCTTGGCCTCGGCAACGTAGGGGAGCACGTCCTCAAGCGTGTCGGGGTTCTGGTCCACGACCATGATCTCGCACCTGTTGCGGCGCAGCGCCTCGCAGAGGTGGTGGCCAAAGGTGCCCATGCCGATTATAAGGAAGGATTTCATACGTATAACCTCCATTGAAAACATTAAAAAACGTTGTTCCGGGCGATGCGGGGCTCAGCCTATGGTAACGGCCTCCTCCGGGCAGCGGACGGGGGCCTGGGCCTTGCGCTCGAGCAGGGCCATGGCGAAGCTTATGCTGCCCACGCGGCCGAGGTACATGAGGATAACTATCACTACGGCGGAGAAGTCGCACAGGTCGCGGGTTATGCCCGTGGTCATGCCGACGGTGCCCATGGCGGAGAAAACCTCGAAGAGTATGTCCGTGAGCTCAAAATCCTGCACGAGGCTTATGAGCAGCGCGCCGATAAGCGCGAGGGAGAGGTTCATAAAGACCATTACGCCGGCGCGGCGCGCGTCGTCGTTGGAGATGCGGCGGCCGAAAATCTCCGGGTCGCGCTTGCCCACCACGCCCGAGGCGAGGCAGACGGCCAGCACGGCGATGGTGGAGGTCTTTACGCCGCCGGCGGTGGAGCCGGAGCTGCCGCCGATGAACATGAGTATGATGGTGAGGAGCTTGCTGCCGGGGCAGAGTGCGGCGGTGTCCACGCTGTTGTAGCCCGCGGTGCGCGGGGTCACCGAGGAGAAGAGGCTGACGAGCACCTGCTCGCCGAAGGGCATTCCGGCGTTCATGCGGCTGCGCTCGAGCAGGAAGAAGAGCAGCGCCCCGCCGAAGGTGAGGATAGCGCTTGTGACTATGACCAGCTTGGTCTGGAGCTCATAGCGGCGGAAATTAAGCCGGTTGCGCTTGAGGTCGTCCCAGACGAGGAAGCCGATGCCGCCTATCGTGATAAGGGCCATGATGGTGCCGCAGACGAGCCAGTCGCCGGAGTAGGCGGTGAGCGAGGCGTAGCTGCCGATGATGTCGAAGCCCGCGTTGCAGAAGGCGGTGACGGAGTGGAAGATGCCGAACCACAGCCCGTCCCAGAAGCCGCGCTCGGGGATGAAGCGGATGCACAGCAGCAGCGCGCCCACGCCCTCAAAAAGCAGGGTGCCCCAGCCTATCGTGCCGGTTATCTCCGTTATGCGCCCAAAGCCGTTCGAGCTTATCGACGCGGCCATGACGCCGCGCTCATGCATGCTCATGCGGCGCTTTACAAGCTTGCTGAACAGCGTGGCGATGGTCATAAAGCCCAGGCCGCCTATCTGTATCAGCACCAGCACGACCACCTGGCCGAAAAAGGACCAGTGCGTGCCCGTGTCCACCATCACAAGGCCTGTGACGCAGCTCGCGCTCGTCGCCGTAAAGAGCGAGGGGATAAAGCCAGTGACTGTCCCGTCGGCCGAGGATATGGGCAGCATCAGAAGCAGCGTGCCGCTCATTACAACAAGGAAAAAGCCGAGGGCAATTGTCTGTACGTAAGTAAGCTGTCTTAGCTTTCTCATAAAACACCCGGGCCGTCAGCCCGGCCCGCTGGGCTTGATATTTTCCGCACCTGAGCAAATTCCGTGCGGGACTTGCCGACATTATACCACACGGTTAACTTTATGCAACCAGCATTATGCACAGTTTTGTCGATTATCTTTGAACAATATTAATAAAAGCGGGAGACAGGACGTCTCCCGCTTTCGCGCGCGTATGTATCAGTATATGTCCTCGATGACGCTCTCGGGCGGACGGGTGAGCTCGTCGGGGTTCTTGAGGTAGTAGCGCAGGTATTTGAAGGCGCTGGCGTAGTAGCTGCCGTCGCAGATGCGCTCGTCACATACTATCTTGTAGTCCACAAACTTGCGGTGTACCACCTCGCCGTCGGGGCTGAGCCCGGTCTCGGTGCGCTTGGCGCCGAAGGCGAGGAAAACCGGCAGGTTGCCGAAATTGTAAAGGTGGTGGTATATCGGCGGTATGCCGAGGGAGCCGAGGTCGGTGATTATCATCGAGCCGTGGAAGGGGCTGACGCCGAGCAGGGCCCTGGGCAGCCAGTCGAAGTAGTCGAAAAGGCGGATGAGCCAGACCGCGAACTTGAGCACAAGGCGGGGTATCTTCATAAACGCGCCGGCGGCCTTTTCCGTGCCGCTGTTGCTGGCGGAGCGGATTTCCTCCACGGCGGCGTTCATCTTGTTGTATACGTCATAAATGGTGTCCGTCGGCTCGAATACCACCTTGGCGCAGGTCTCGGGGCTGTCCGGCTCGACGGAGTACTTGACCATCATGTTGACCAGTATCTCATTGCGGGCGTAGACCCTCTGGCCGGAGACAAAGCGGTTGAGGCCGGGCATGTGGCTGACCACGCGGATATAGGCCGCGATGAAGAGGTGCAGCATGCCGAGGCCCTTGTAGCCGCCGGAGCGGCGCTGCTCGCGCAGCCAGCGGTCGGTTTCGGTGATGTCTACCTCGCCCTCAAAATAGTTGCAGGCGTCGCTGCGCTCGCGCATGATGAACGGAGTGAAGGCCATGAGCGGCGTTATGGAGCGCAGGCGGCGGCCTTCCTTGCGGTCGCCGAAGCGCTTGCGGTATTTATCGGCCATGGAGGACCCTCCTTATCAGCTGTTATAAGCAAGTCATTATAATACGATTTGCGGCAAATGACAAGACCTAATTTTAACTGGTGTTAACTTATTATCAAATTCGTACAGGTTGACAAAAAATTCACGGTTTTTTGCGAGCAGAAGTTGTTGTTGATTTAGTCAGAAAAACACAAAAGAGCGCTTGATAAATCAGACTGCTTTTGTTATTATTATAATACAGTTTTATGGGTGGAAAGAGGTTCTTCGCCTTTTTCTGTCTTTTTTGGCAGGAGGTGTATCAATGTCCTTTGAAGCGATCACAGCGATAGAGCAGGCCGAGGCCCAGGCCCGGCAGCTCAAGGCCGAGGCGCTTGCCGCGGCCAAGGCGGCCGAGGCCGCCGCTGTGGAGGAGGGGAAGCTTGCCATGGAAGCCGCCCGCAAAAAAGCCGAGTCGGAGGTAAAGGAGCTGCGCGCCAAATCCGATGACAAGGCGAAGCAGGATGCCGTGGCGCTGGCCTCCGATACGGAGAACAAAAAGGCCGCGATGCGCGCAAGGGCCGACGCGCGTATGGACAAGGCCGCGGCGCTCATTGTGGAAAGGGTAGTGAACGGCTGATATGGCAATCGTAAAGATGAAAAAGCTCCGCCTGGCCGTCATGGCCGGCGAGCGCAAGGCCCTTCTGAAGGACCTGCTGCTTTTGGGCTGCGTCGAGTTCTCGGAGCCCGGCGAGCTTGAGAGCGCGGACTTCCCGGGGCTTGAGCGCTGCGCCAGCGGCCAGCTGAGCTCGGACCGCGCCGACTACGCCCTGCTCACGGACGCCATCACGCTTATGAACCGCTACGCCCCGGCCAGGGGCGGCTTCCTCAAGCCGCTGCCCGAGGCGAAGCAGGACGCTGTTCTGGACGAGCATCAGCTCCCGGCCGACATTGCCCTGGCCAAAAAGGTCACGGACAAGGCCGAGGAGATACGCCGCTGCCAGAGCGAGACGGGCCGCCTTGAGACGGCGGTCACCGCGCTCGAGCCCTGGGCGGAGTTGGACGTGCCGCTCAACTTCAGGGGCACGGCCACAACGGTGTTCGAGACGGCGTCTCTGCCGGCTGCGGCCGTAATGGCGGACGTGGAGACGGCGCTCTGGGCCGCGGCGCCCGAGGCGCAGCTCTTCCCGGTGTCGTCGGACAAGACGCTAAGCTATCTCGCGCTTATCTGCTGCAGGGACGAGCTTGACGCCGCGCTTGAGGCGCTGCGCCCCTTCGGCTTCAACCTTATGAGCCCGGGGGAGTACGCCGGCACGGCGAGGGAGGAAATCCGCTCCGCGCAGGAGCAGATATCCGCGCTCGCGGCAAGGCAGCAGAAGCTCGGCGAGGAGATAGCCCAGCTCGCCTCGAACAGGGACGAGCTCAAGCTCCGCGCGGACACGCTGTCCACCAAGATAGCCCGCGCCGAGGCGGAGGAGAAGCTTATGAGCACGGAGAGCACCGTGCTTATGCAGGGCTGGGTCCCCGCGGAATCCGAAGAGGAGCTGGGCCGCGTGCTCGGCAAGTATGACTGCGCCTGGGAGACCTCGGAGCCCACCGAGGACGAGTACCCCGAGGTGCCGGTCAAGCTCAAGAACAACAGATTTACCCGCGCGCTCAACATGGTCACGGAGATGTACTCGCTCCCGGCCTACAATAACGTGGACCCCAACCCGCTCATGGCGCCGTTCTTCATCCTGTTTTACGGCATCATGCTCGCGGACATGGGCTACGGCGTGCTCATGGTCGCGGCGGCCATAGTGGTGCTCGCCAAGGCCAAGCCCCGCAAGGGCATGCGCAACTTCTTCGAGCTCATGCTCTGGTGCGGCATTTCGACGACTATCTGGGGCGCGATAACCGGCGGCCTTTTCTCCGACGCGCCGCTGCAGATTGCCCAGATAATCAACCCGGACACGACCTGGACCGGCCTGCCGGCGCTCTTCACCCCGCTTAACGACACGATAATGATACTTATCGGGGCGATGTGCCTGGGCTTTATCCAGATAATCACCGGCATGATAATAAACGTCGTCATCAAGGTCAGGCGCGGCGAGATATTCTCCGCCGTGTTTGAGGAGGGCACCTGGTTCGTGCTCTTCGCCGGGGTCGCCTGCCTCGCGCTGGGCTTCGGCAATATCGGCGGCGTGCCCGTGGTCATCGTCATCGGCGCCGTCATGCTCTTCATCGGCTCCGCTAAGGGCAAGAAGGGCTTCGGCATCATAACCGGCTTCATCGCCGCCATCTACAACGGCGTCACCGGTTACTTCGGCGATATCCTCAGCTACTCCCGTCTGATGGCCCTGATGCTCGCCGGCAGCGTCATCGCTCAGGTGTTCAACACCATCGGCGCCATCGCGGGGAACCTCATCGTGTTCCTCATCATCTCGCTTGTGGGCAACGCGCTCAACTTTGCGCTCAACCTGCTCGGCTGCTTTGTCCACGACCTGCGACTCCAGTGCCTGGAGTACTTCGGCAAATTCTATGAGGACGGCGGCAAGCCGTTCAAGCCCCTGGCTATCAATACAAAGTACGTAACTGTCACCAACGACAAATAAGAGGAGGAAAACAAAATGTTAGAACAGTTTGGCGGTATGGCTCTCGGCCTGCTCGGCGCGGGTCTTGCGGCGGCTCTCAGCGGCGTTGGCTCCGCTATCGGCACCGGCATCGCCGGCGAGGCGGGCGCGGGTCTCCTTTGCGAGGACCCCAGCAAGTTCGGTAAGGTCATGATCCTGCAGGTCATACCCGGCACGCAGGGCCTGTACGGCCTGGTCGTCTGGTTCTTCGCCAGCTTCTCCATGGGCCTGCTGGACGGCACCATCGTTGACCTCACCGTCACCGAAGGCCTGCGCTACTTTGTGGCCTGCATCCCGATGGCTCTCGGCGGCTGGCTGTCCGCTATCGCCCAGGGCAAGGTTGCCGCGGCGTCCATAAACCTGCTGGCCAAGAAGCCCGACGACTGGTCCAAGGGCATGGTGCTCTGCATCACCGTCGAGTTCTACGCCATACTCTCGCTGCTCGCCTCCATGCTCATGATCCTCAACATCGGCTGAGGTTGAAGCTGAGGGCTGAGTGATATGAAAGGTATAGACAAAATCACCTCGCGCATCTTAGCTGACGCCGAGGCCGAGTGCGCCGCCGTAAAGGCGGAGAGCGACAAGCACTGCGGCGAGATAAAGGCGGAGGCCGAGAAGAAGGCCCAGGACGAATACTGGCGCCTGGTGCGCGAGGGCGTCAGGGACACTGAACAGCGCGTCCAGCGCATGGACAGGACCGCCCGCCTCGAGGCGCGCAAGAGCGTGCTCAACATGAAGCAGGACGCCGTGACGAAGGCCTTTGAGCTCGCCAGGGACAGGATAGCCGAGCTGCCCGAGCGCGACTATGTCGGCTTCCTCGCCCGCCAGGCCGCCGAAGCGGCCATAACCGGCCAGGAGGAGGTCATCTTCTGCGAGCGCGACCGCGCCGCCGTCGGCGCAAAGGCCGTGAAGGCCGCCAACGAGCTTCTTGCCGGCCGCGGCCTGCCCGGGACGCTCACGCTTTCCGACGCCGTGCGCGAGATGTCCGGCGGACTTGTCCTCAAGCAGGGTGACATCGAGGTCAACTGCACTGTGGACGCCCTGCTCGACCTCAGCCGGGGCGAGCTTGCCGCGCGCGTCGCGGAAGTGCTCTTTGAAGGCTGAGCGCATAAAACTACGGGCAGGGAGGTAAGGTCTTGGCTAAAAAGGTTAAGAACACCGAGTACCTGATGCTCTCGTCCATGATCAGGGCCAGAGAGGCCGGGATGCTCTCGCGCGAGCGTATGGACAGGATGATATCCGCGCCTAACTTTCAGGAGGCGGCAAAGCTGCTGACCGACTGCGGCTACGAGGATATGTCCAACTGCGACGCCGCGGGGGTCAACGCCGCGCTCAACCGCCGCCGCGCGGAGGTGTTCGCCGAGCTGGCGAACATGGTCCCGCAGGGCGAGGTCGTGGACATCTTCAGGGCAAAGTACGACTATCACAACTTGAAGGCGCTTGTCAAGGCCCGCGCCCTGGGCCTCGACTGCGCGGGCATACTCTCCGACTGCGGCCGCGTGCCGCCGGAGAAGCTAAGCGAATATACAAGCGAGGAGGGGACGCTCTCGTCCCTGCCGGAGGACATGGCCGAGGCGTATACCGAGGCCGCCGCCACCCTCGCGCGCACGGGCAACCCGCAGCTTGCGGACTTTGAGCTTGACGCGCGCTACTTCGCCGTTATCGGGAAAATGGCCGCCGCCACCGGCAGCAAATTCCTCACCGGCTACGTGCAGACGCTCATAGACAGCGCCAACCTGCGCGCCGTCGTCCGCACCGTCCGCATGGGCAAGGACAGCGCCTTTATGCACGCGGCGCTGGTCCCCGGCGGAAGCATAGACTGCGAGGCGCTTGTCCGCAGCTCGGACAGCGGCGACGCCGTCGCCGCGGCGTTCAACGCCACCCCGCTCGAGGCCGCGGCCGCGCTCGGCGCGCAGGCCATGAAGGGCGGCGCTATGACGGACTTTGAGCTGGCCTGCGACAACGCCGTCTCGGCCTATCTCACGGCCGCCAAGATGATCCCCTTCGGCTGCGAGCCGGCGGCGGAATATCTGGCGCTTCTGGAGTGCGAGATAACCTGCGCAAGGATGATACTCACCGGGCGCCTTTCCGGCATAGAGCCCGAGGTCATACGGGAAAGGCTGCGTGATATAAATGCTTAAAATTGCAGTTATCGGCGGCGCCGACACCGTCATGGGCTTCAAGGCCCTCGGCCTCGACGTGTTCCCGGCCAGCGGCCAGGAGGAGGCCCGCGAGGTCTTTCGCCGCGTGACCAGGGAGTCCGACGGGCAGTACGCCATCATCTATGTCGAGGAGAACCTGACGCAGTACCTCGAGCACGAGATCGCGCGGTACAAGGACGTCCCCAGCCCCGCGATCATACTCATACCGGGCCGCGAAGGCCCGCTCGGTCTCGGCCAGAGCGCGCTCAAGGCGGCGGTCGAGAAGGCCGTTGGGACAGATATTTTGTAAAGAAGGTTTGCAGATGAGCGGAATTGTAACGAAAGTATCGGGCCCGCTGGTCGTCGCTGAAGGACTTGCCGACGCCAACGTGTCGGACGTTGTCCGCGTGGGCAGCCAGCGGCTCATAGGCGAAATACTCAACATGACGGGCGACAGCGCGTCCATCCAGGTTTATGAGGAGACGAGCGGCCTCGGCCCCGGCGCCGAGGTGGAGACCACGGGCATGCCCATGAGCGTCGAGCTCGGCCCTGGCATGCTTGAGAACATATACGACGGCATCCAGCGCCCCCTGCCCGAGATACGCGCCCTCGCCGGCGAGACCATCACCCGCGGCGTGCAGGTCCCGGCCCTGAACAGGACCCGCGTCTGGCACTTTGACGCCGTGGCCCAGGTCGGCGAGCACGTCGCCGGCGGCGACGTTATCGGCACCGTGCAGGAGACCAGCGCCATCCTCCACAAGATAATGGTGCCCCCCGGAATGAGCGGCACCATCAGGAGCATAGAGAGCGGCGACTACACCGTCGAGCAGACCGTCGCCGTGCTCGAGGATTACAAGGGCGAGACGCATGAGCTCAGCCTCATCCAGCGCTGGCCCGTCCGCGTGCCCCGCCCCTATGCGGCGAAGCACACCCCTAACAGGCCCATGAACTCCGGCCAGCGCGTCATAGACACGCTCTTCCCCATAGCCAAGGGCGGCACCGCCGCGGTCCCCGGCCCCTTCGGCTCGGGCAAGACCGTCGTGCAGCATCAGCTCGCGAAGTGGTCCGACGTGGACATCGTCGTTTACATCGGCTGCGGCGAGCGCGGCAACGAGATGACCGACGTCCTTATGGAGTTCCCCGAGCTCACCGACCCGCGCAACGGCGAGCCCCTTATGAAGCGCACCGTCCTTATAGCGAACACCTCCGACATGCCCGTTGCGGCCCGCGAGGCGTCCATATACACCGGCATCACGATAGCCGAGTACTTCCGCGACATGGGCTATGACGTGGCCGTCCTCGCCGACTCCACCTCCCGCTGGGCCGAGGCCCTGCGTGAGATGTCCGGCCGGCTTGAGGAAATGCCCGGCGAAGAGGGCTACCCCGCCTACCTCGCCAGCCGCCTCGCCCAGTTCTACGAGCGCGCCGGCGTGGTTGACTGCCTCGGCAGCGACAACCGCCGCGGCTCCGTCACCGCCATCGGCGCCGTCTCGCCTCCGGGCGGCGACACCTCCGAGCCCGTCAGCCAGGCGACCATGCGTATAGTAAAGGTTTTCTGGGGCCTCGACAGCTCCCTGGCCTATGCGCGCCACTTCCCGGCCATCAACTGGCTGACCTCCTACAGCCTGTATGTTGACAACTTCAGGGCCTGGTACAACGAGAACTTTGGCGACAAGTTCATGCTCAACCGCGACAAGGCCATGCACATCCTCCAGGAGGAGGCCGAGCTTCAGGAAATCGTCCGCCTTGTCGGCCAGGACTCCCTGAGCCCCGCCGACCGCCTCACCCTCGAGACCGCGAAGATGATCCGCGAGGACTTCCTGCAGCAGAACGCCTTTGTTGACGAGGACGCCTACTCCTCCTACCAGAAGCAGTTCCGCCTGCTCGACATGGTCCTGCGCTACGACGAGGTCTGCCGCGCGGTCCTGCCCCAGGGCGCGGACGTCAACGCCCTCTTCAACATCCCCGCGCGCGAGCGCATCGGCCGCGCCAAGATGGTGCTGCCCGAGGAGGTTGACAAGACCTATGACGATATCATCGAAGAGATGAAGAAAGAGGTCGCCGAGATTGCAGAGAGGGGTGAGGAAGAATGATCCGTGAATACAAGACTATAGCCGAAGTCGCGAGCCCCCTTATGGTGGTAAAGCAGGTCGAGGGCGTCACGTATGACGAGCTCGGCGAGCTTGAGCTCCCCAACGGCGAAAAGCGCCGCTGCAAGGTGCTGGAGGTCGAGGGCGACACCGCCGTCGTCCAGCTCTTTGAGAGCGCCCAGGGCATCAACCTTGCTCAGACCAAGGTGCGCTTCCTCGGCCACCCGCTTGAGTTAGGCGTCAGCGAGGACATGCTCGGCCGCGTTTTCAACGGCATGGGCGAGCCCATAGACGGCGGCCCGGAGATCCTCGCCGAGGCCCACCGCGACATTAACGGTCTGCCGATGAACCCTGCCGCGAGGGCCTACCCCGCCGAGTTCATCCAGACCGGCGTCTCCACCATAGACGGCCTGAACACCCTTGTCCGCGGCCAGAAGCTGCCCATATTCTCCTGCTCCGGCCTGCCGCACGCCGCCCTTGCCGCGCAGATAGCGCGCCAGGCGCGAGTCCTCGGCGCGGACGAGAGCTTCGCTGTCGTGTTCGCCGCCATCGGCATCACCTTTGAGGAGAGCGAGTACTTCATCAACGAGTTCCGCCGCACCGGCGCCATCGACCGCACCGTCGTTTTCTCGAACCTTGCGAACGACCCCGCCGTCGAGCGCATCAGCACGCCGCGTATGGCCCTGACCGCCGCCGAGTACCTCGCTTTTGACAAGGACATGCACGTCCTGGTCATCCTCACCGACATCACCAACTACTCCGAGGCCCTGCGCGAGATATCCGCGGCCAAGAAGGAGGTCCCGGGCCGCCGCGGCTACCCCGGCTACCTCTACACCGACCTGGCGCAGATGTACGAGCGCGCCGGCCGCCGCATAGGCAAGAAGGGCTCCATCACGATGATCCCCATCCTGACCATGCCCGAGGACGACAAGACCCACCCGATCCCCGACCTCACCGGCTACATCACCGAGG
>CALWYQ010000077.1 GCA_944385815.1 uncultured Oscillospiraceae bacterium
GGCGCCAACTGCGGCGGCTGCGGCTTCGCCGGCTGCGACGCCTACGCGGCGGCCGTGGTGGCGGGCGAGGCGCCCCCCAATAAGTGCGGCCCCGGCGGCAAAAAGACAGCCGAAGCCGTGGCGGCCATCATGGGCCTCGACGCCGCCGCCGAGGTCAAGTACGTCGCCTACGTACCCTGCTCCGGCAGCTGCGGCACGGCGAAGGACTTCTTCGAATATGAGGGTCCGGCGGACTGCGTCGCCGCCATGCGCTTCGGCAACAAGGGCCCCAAGGCCTGCCACTTCTCCTGCATCGGCCTCGGCACCTGCGTGAAGGCCTGCCAGTTCGGCGCCATGCACATAGTCAACGGCGTCGCGGTGGTAGACCGCGAGAAGTGCACCTCCTGCATGGCCTGCGCCACGGCCTGCCCGAAGGGCATTATCCAGAAGGTGCCCTATGAGCAGCGCGTGTTAGTGGGCTGCAGCAGCAACGACAAGGGCGCGCTCACGCGCAAGCTCTGCGATGCCGGCTGCATAGGCTGTATGAAGTGCCAGCGCGAGTGCCCGCACGAGGCCATCAAGGTCGTGGACAACCTTGCCGTAATAGACTACGACAAGTGCAGCGGCTGCGGCCACTGCGCCGAGGTCTGCCCGAGGCACATTATCCACCCGCAGAAGGTCTACGTACAGGACGACTGAGAATACGAAAAGGGACCGGCTGAGATTTCAGCCGGTCCACGTGTCTGTCGAAAAAGCCTCGCAGAGTTTCGCGGCCGCAGCCGCGAAAAAGGTTACAATCATTTTCGGCGGCGGCGTGTACGTCGCCGAAAATACTTCTCGCGGAGCGGAGCGTCGAATTGTCCGCCATTGGCGGACAACCGAGGCGCGCAGCGGAGTGCAGTCCCTTTTGCCGAAGAAGGTGGGCCTTCTTCGGCAAGTTGAAGGACCGGCTGAGTCATCAGCCGGTCACTTTGCTATAAAATGTGTTCGAGCCCGCCAGCCTTTGGACTGGTGGGCTCGGACGCGCGCTCGATGCGCGGCAAGTCCCGTCGGCCTTCGCCGGGGACGTTCATTCATCAAAAGGGTCTGCCTTTTAATGATTATACGGCGCGGGTGACCTTTCCGCTGCGCAGGCAGCGGGTGCAGGCGTAGACGTGCTTGGGGCTGCCGTCGACGATGGCCTTGACGCGCTTTACGTTGGGCTTCCAGGTGCGGTTGGAACGCCTGTGGGAGTGGCTGACCTTGATGCCGAAGGCCATGTCCTTGCCGCAGAATTCGCACTTTGCCATTTGTTGCACCTCCGTTTCGGCTCAGTTGATTTTACAGCCTTACTATAATAGCACCCCCGGCGCTTAATTGCAAGCAAAATCTGCTCAAAAGGGCAGAGGATTTGCATTCGACACGCCGGCCGCAGAAAAACGTTGCCAAAACGCCGCCGGGTGGTTAAAATATAGATGTATGAGTGCGCGCCCGACGCGCACGGAAGGAGGCGCCATGAAAAACGACGAATACTCCGTAAGCCTCAGCCGGGTGGTAAAGGAACAGGGCCTGACCGTCCTCCACGCGGCCCGGGACTTTGACTCCGTCCGGGTGCGCACCGCGGACGTCAACCGGCCCGCACTCCAGCTGGCCGGCTTCTACGACTATTTTGACCCAAAGCGGCTCCAGCTTATCGGCCGTGTCGAGAGCACCTACCTTATGAGCCTCGGCGAATCCCAGCGCCGGGAGGCGATCGAGCGCTTCATGCGCTTTGACCTGTGCGCCATAATCCTATGCCACGGCATAGGCGACATGCCGGAGATACTCGAAATGGCGGAGAAATATAACCGCAACGTGCTGAGCACGACGGAGGACACCTCGACCTTTATGGCCGACCTCATAACCATGCTCCGCACGGCCATGGCCCCGCGCGTCA
The DNA here is from genome assembly GCA_944385815.1 of uncultured Oscillospiraceae bacterium. Classification (GTDB taxonomy): domain Bacteria; phylum Bacillota; class Clostridia; order Oscillospirales; family Oscillospiraceae; genus Scatomorpha. The sequence continues at coordinate 1,895 of CALWYQ010000077.1, forward strand.
CCATCCACGGCGTGCTGGTCGAGGTCTACGGCGAGGGCCTGCTCATAACGGGCGACTCCGGCGTCGGCAAGAGCGAGACCGCCCTCGAGCTCATAAAGCGCGGCCACCGCCTGATTGCGGACGACGCCGTTATAATAAAGCGCATCACGAGCGAGCTGCTGCTCGGCAGCGCGCCGGAGCTCATACGCTATTACATGGAGCTGCGCGGCATAGGCGTAATAAACGCGCGGCATATCTTCGGCGTCGGCGCGGTAAAGCCGGAGACTTCGCTCGACCTTGTCGTGAACTTTGAGCTCTGGGACGACGAGAAGGCCTACGACCGCCTCGGCCTCGAGACGGAGACCACGACGATACTCGGCGTGGAGCTGCCGCAGTACACCGTGCCGGTGCGGCCCGGGCGCAACCTCGCCGTAATACTCGAGTTGGCGGCCATGAACAACCGCCAGAAGAAGATGGGCTACAACGCCGCGGAGGCGCTCGCGCGCGAGCACGACGCCCTTATCGACCAGGGAAAGGACTTTTAAAATGCCGGACTATTCCGAACTCGCGCAAAGGCTCGCCGAGGCCCTGCCCGGCCTTGAAATTCGCGAAAACGAGCCCATGAGCGAGCACTGCTCGTTTAAAATAGGCGGCCCGGCGCGGCTGATGCTCTTCCCGGGCGATGCGGCCGAGGGCGCCGCGGCGCTTAAAATACTGCGCGGCGCGGGCGCTAAGACGCTTATCTGCGGCAACTGCACCAACCTGCTTGTGCCGGACACGGGCATCATGGGCGCGGTCATATGCATGTCAAAGCCGGCCTCGGGCCTTACGCTTCTCGGCCGCGGCCGCATACGCGCCGGCGCGGGCGCGACGCTCAACGCCCTGGCCGTGTTCGCCGCGGTAAATTCGCTCGCCGGGGCCGAGTTCGCCCACGGCATACCCGGCTCGGTCGGCGGCGGCATCGCCATGAACGCCGGGGCATACGGCGGCGAGATAAAGGACGTGCTCGAGAGCGTGGAGTTCGTCGGCGAGGACGGGGAGATAAGGTCCCTGCCCGCCGGGGAACTGGGCCTCGGCTACAGGCACAGCTGCTTTTCGGACACGGAAAGGCTTATAACCTCGGCGGTGTTCCGCCTTGCCCCGGGCGACGGGGCGGAGATACGCGCGCGCATGGCGGAGCTCATAGAAAAGCGCCGCGCCTCGCAGCCGCTCGACCTGCCCAGCGCGGGCAGCGCTTTCAAGCGCCCCGCAAGCGGCTACGCCGCCGCCATGATAGACGCCGCCGGGCTCAAGGGCTTCGCCGTCGGCGGGGCGATGGTCTCAACCAAGCACGCCGGCTTTATCGTCAACGCCGGCGGGGCGACATATGATGACGTCAGGGAGCTAATCGAGGAGGTACGGCGGCGCGTGCTCAGCCGCGAGGGCGTGCTGCTCGAGCCGGAGATAAAGATAATAGCGCCGGACTGGTGAGGATATGGATTTTATAATAATTTCGGGCATGTCGGGCGCCGGCAAGAGCCAGTGCGCGGACATACTTGAGGATATGGACTACTACTGCGTGGACAATATGCCGCTCGCGCTCCTGCCGCGCTTTGCCGAGCTCTGCCTCGCGAGCAAGGGCCGCTACGACCGCGTGGCGCTTGTCACCGACGTGCGCGAGCGCGAGAGCCTCGGCGGGCTGCTGCCCGCGCTCGACGGGCTGTGGGACATGGGGCTCGAGTACCGGATAATCTTTATGGAGGCCGACGTGCCGACGATTGTGCGCCGCTACAAGAGCTCGCGCCGGCCGCACCCCATGCAGGAGCCGGGCGGCAGCATAGACGGCGCCGTCAGGCGCGAGGCGAAGGCGCTCGCCCCGCTGCGCGAGAGGGCGGACCTCATTATAAACACGACCGGGCTCAACACGAACATGCTCCAGGCGCGGATACGCGAGTTCGTGACCGGCACGAAGGGGCGCTTCGCCGTGACGGTGACGGCCTTCGGCTATAAATACGGCCTGCCGCTGGACGCGGACCTGGTTTTTGACGTGCGCTTCCTGCCCAACCCATACTATGTGAACGAGCTGCGCCCGCACAGCGGGCTCGACGCGCCGGTGGCGGACTTTGTGCTCAGCCGGCCGGAGGCGAAGGAGTTCATGGAAAGGCTCATGTCCCTGCTCGACCTCATAGTGCCGCTGTACGCGGAGGAGGGGCGCTACACGCTGCATATCGCCGTCGGCTGCACCGGCGGACGCCACCGTTCCGTGGCGGTCACAAAGGCCCTGGCCGACCGGCTGGCCGGACGCTTCCCGCTTGTGAACGCCGCGTACAGGGATATTGAAAAGGGGTGAACCATGAGCAGTAAACGAGCAGGCGGCCCGCGCATAGCCGTTATAGGCGGCGGAACCGGGCTTTCTACAATGCTGCGCGGGCTTAAACGGCGCTCGCGCAATATAACGGCCATCGTAACCGTCGCCGACGACGGCGGCGGCAGCGGGATGCTCCGCGAGGACCTCGGCATGCCGCCCCCGGGCGACGTGAGAAACTGCATACAGGCCCTCGCGAACACGGAGCCCATCATGGAAAAACTGCTGGCCTACCGCTTTACCGAGGGCCGGCTCAAGGGCCAGAGCTTCGGGAACCTCTTCCTGGCCGCGCTCAACGGCATGTCCGGGACCTTCGACGAGGCCGTGCGGCGCATGTCGGACGTCCTGGCCATAACGGGGCGGGGCCTGCCCGTCACGAACGAGAACGTCTACCTTGCGGCCGAGTTCTCCGACGGCACGGAGGCCGTGGGAGAGAGCCACATCGCGGACTTCAAAAAGGGCACGGATAAGCGCATAAGCCGCGTGCGGCTCATCCCCGAGCGGCCGCCCGCCCTGCCGGAGGCGCTCGAGGCCATACGCGAGGCGGACATGATAGTCCTCGGGCCGGGCAGCCTTTACACCTCCATCATGCCGAACCTTGTAACGGACGGCGTGGCCGAGGCCGTGGCGGCCTCCGGCGCGTTCAAAATCTACGTGCTGAACGTTATGACCCAGGACGGCGAGACGGAGGGCTACACCGCGAGCGACCACATTTCGGCGCTGTTTTCAAACTCCGGCGCGCGGCTTTTTGACTGGTGCCTCGCCAATTCGCGCGAGATACCCTCCGAGCTGGCCGGGCGCTACCGCGCCGAGGGCGCCGGGCCCGTGGACATAGACGACGAGGCCGTGCACAAGCTCGGCGTGGGCATAATCCGCGCGCCGGTGGCCTCCTGGGCCAGCGGCTACATACGCCACGACCCCGACGCCCTCGCGCGCGAGCTCATGCGCGCCTACCGCGAGAAGTCGCACACGAGAGTTTACGAATGAGGTGAGCAAATGTCCTTCGCATCCCGCGCTAAGGCCGAGCTGTGCCGCGTAAAGCGCAGCAAAAAGTGCTGCGCCGTCGCGGAGTGCTACGGCGCGCTGCTCTACTGCAACAGCTTTACCTCGAGGGAGATACGCATAATAACGGGCAGCGCGGAGTTTGCGGCGCTGCTGCCGCGGCTTTTCAGGCGGGCCTTCGGGCTGAGCTTTGACAAGCTGCCCGGCGAGGTGGCCCCCGGCGCGCGCGCCACGCTGCTCATGACCGACCGGGACAAGATAGCCGAGGTCTTTCGCGCCTTCGGCATGGAGCCGGACGATACGCTCACGCTGCACATAAACCTCGGCGTGCTCGAAAACGACTGCTGCAAGGCGAGCTTTGTGCGCGGCGCCTTCTTGGCGGGCGGGAGCATTACCGACCCGAACAAGCGCTACCACCTTGAGTTCGCCACGACGCACGCCGCCGTCAGCCGTGAGATGAGCGCGCTGCTGGGCGAGCTCGGCTTTGAGCCGGGCAGCGCCCGCCGCGGCGCGGGCTGCCTGACCTACTTCAAGCAGAGCGAGGCCATGGCCGACTTCCTTACGATGACCGGTGCGACGGCCTCGGCCCTCGAGATAATGAGCGCGCGCGTTGAAAAGGACATGCGCAACGAGATAAACCGCAAGGTAAACTGCGACACCGCCAACGCCGACAAGACCGTCGCCGCCGCCCAGGAGCAGCTGGACGCAATCCGCGGCCTCGAGCGCTCCCGCGGGCTGGATACCCTGCCCGAGGGGCTTCAGCAGGCGGCGCTGCTGCGCATAGCCAACCCGGCCGCGAGCCTCGCCGACCTTGCGGCGCTCTCATACCCGGCGGTAACAAAGAGCTGCCTGAGCCACAGGCTCAAGCGGCTGATAGAGCTCAGCCGCGAGGCCGGGCAGGAGGCCTGATATGTCCTTTGTACATCTCCATCTGCATACCGAATACTCCCTGCTCGACGGCGCCTGCCGCATAGACAGCCTCGCCGGGCGGGCGAAGGAGCTGGGCTTTCCCGCCCTCGCGGTGACCGACCACGGCGCCATGTACGGCGCCGTGAGCTTTTACCGCGCCTGCCGCAGGGCCGGGGTGAAGCCCATCATAGGCTGCGAGGTCTACGTGGCGCCGCGCTCGCGCACCGACCGCGAATACGGCGTGGACAGCCGCTACACCCACCTTATCCTGCTGTGCAAAAACGAGCAGGGCTACAGGAACCTCAGCTACCTTGTCTCCATGGGCTTCATAGAGGGCTTTTATATAAAGCCGCGCATAGACTGGGCGCTGCTGCGCGAGTACAGCGCCGGGCTTGTCTGCCTCTCCGGCTGCCTTGCCGGGGACATACCGCAGAAGATAGTCTCCGGGCAGTACAAGGCTGCCAAGGCGAAGGCCCTCGAGCTGAGGGAAATCTTCGGCGGGGACTTTTACCTCGAGCTCCAGCGCCACGGTCTGCGCGAGGAGGAGACCGCCGCGTCGGGCATACTCAGGCTGCACGACGAGACGGGCATACCCCTCGCCCTGACGAACGACGCGCACTATATTAACCGCGCCGACGCGAAGTACCAGGACGTGCTCATGTGCATCCAGACGGGCAAGACCGTCGGCGAGGCGGCGCGGATGCGCTTTGAGACGGAGGAATTCTACCTCAAGAGCGAGGAGGAGATGCGCGCGCTCTTCCCCGAGCGGCCGGACGCCGCGGACAACACGGTGGAGATCGCGGAAAAGTGCAATTTTGACTTTGAGTTCGGGCACTACCACCTGCCCCGCTTCCAGCTGCCGGAGGGGGAGACGGACAGCTTCGACTACCTCAAAAAGCTCTGCGAGGCCGGGTTTTTAAAGCGCTACGGCCCGGAGCGGGAGGACGCGCACAGGCAGCTCGAATACGAGCTCGACACGATAAGGCGCATGGGCTTTGTGGCCTACTTCCTCATAGTCTCGGCCTTTACCGGCTACGCCAAGGGACAGGGCCTACCCGTAGGGCCGGGCCGCGCCAGCGCGGCTCGCAGCGTGGTGCGCTACTGCCTTTGCAT
>CALWYQ010000078.1 GCA_944385815.1 uncultured Oscillospiraceae bacterium
CGTATCAGCACGCCGCTTTGCAGCATGTCCGCATCGTCCACGCGGTAGGGCCCCGTCTGGCGGAACATCTCCATTATCGCCCCGGCGCAGACCTCGGGATAGTCCGGCGCGTTTGAATACTTTGCCGCGCACTCGCGCTCGGAGTATTTGAAGTCCGGCATGTATATCTGCACCAGGCCCTCCAGCCGCCGGAGCGCCTCAACGCTCTCATAGCCGCTCGAATTCCACACCACAGGTATGCCGAGCTCCAGCCCGTCCAGGGCGCGGGCTATTGGCGTTATATAGTGCGTGCCGGTGACAAGGTTTATGTTGTGCACCCCCGTGTCGCGCAGGCGCAGCAGGGTGTCGCGCAGCTCGGGCACGCTCAGCTCACGGCCGGAGACGGGCGCGCCGGGCAGGGAAATATCCGCGTTCTGGCAGTAGACGCAGCCGAGGGAGCAGCCGGTGAAGAACACCGTCCCGCTGCCGCGCTCGCCGGATATGCAGGGCTCCTCGCCGTAATGCGCCGCCGCCCTCGCCGCGCGCGGCAGGGCGCCGCAGCCGCAGTAGCCCCTCTCGCCGCGCTCGCGGTCGGCGCCGCAGGCCCTCGGGCAGTCATAGCACGCGCTCACAGCCCAATCAGCTCCTTCGTGTGCGTATAGCTCTCGCGCGCGACGCTCATGGGCCTCATGCGCCCGCTTGCAAAGCCCCTGGCGGCGAGCTTGAGCATCTTTTTGAGCGTGTACTTGCTCTCGCCTGCGAAGCGCTCGGCGCGGTCATAGCTCACGGTCTCGCAGGGATAGCCCAGGCGCGTGATAAGCCCGCGCAGGAAGAGGTCGTCCCCGTGGTACAGGGCGAGGGCGTCGAGGGCCTCGGGGCCCATAAGGCGGAAGTCGGCGTGGTCATAGATGAGGCTCGAGCCCAAAAGGCGCATTATTTTATAGTAGGCGTGCGCCGTGCTGCGCTTCAGGAAGGTGTCCGTCGCGCGAGAGGCGCGGACGCCGCAGACTATGTGCGCCCCGGCGGCGCGCTTTTTGGCCATCTCGTATATGGCGTCCACGTCGTCCTGCAGGTCCGCGTCTATGGACACGGAAACCGCCCTGAATTCCCGGGCGCACATAAGCCCCTCGGTAAGCGCGGTCTGGTGCCCGCGGTTGCGGTCGAGGCACAGCCCGGCGAAGCGTCCGTCAAAGCCGTTGGCCGCGGTTATGAGCTCCCAGGTCCTGTCACTCGAGCCGTCGTTAACAAAAAGCACCCTGCTGTCGGGAGAGGCAAGTCCCTCGCCGGTGAGCCGTTTAAGGCAGTCACCGAGGCGCTTTATCGTCTCCGGCAGGACCTCCTGCTCATTATAGCAGGGTACGACGATGAAATATCTTTCCATTTCAGCCTCCACAGGCATAAACTTACGCCTACATTATGACACAAAAGCCCCCCGGGCGCAAGCCCGAGTCTCTGATGTGACGGTATTTACAAAAATTTAATGAGAAATCCTGAAATTACGGCATTTTTAGTATTGTAATCTGCGCTAAACGGTAATATAATGTGCTTGCGAAAAAGATAACAGGAATGTCACAGACGTATGTGACAAGCTTGGAGGCAGGAAATGATAGACCTCGTGCTCGTCGAGCCGGAAATTCCCAACAACACCGGGGCCATTGCCCGCACCTGCGCCTGCACCGGAGCAAGGCTGCACCTCGTCAAGCCGCTCGGCTTTGACATATCGGACAGCGCGGTGAAGCGCGCGGGGCTGGACTACTGGCACCTCGTCGACCTGACGGTTTATGAGAGCCTTGACGACTATTTCGCCCGACGCGGTGACGCCAACCTCTGGCTCACCACCACCAAGGCCCCGCAGGACTACGCAGACTGCGACTGGAGCGGGGACGTGACGCTCATGTTCGGCAAGGAGACCGCCGGGCTGCCGGAGTGGCTGCGGGAAAAATACCGCGACCGCTGCGTGCGCATACCGATGATTTCCGAGGCGAGGAGCCTTAATCTCTCCAACGCCGCCGCGATCCTCACCTATGAGGCGCTGCGGCAGCAGGGTTTTCCCGGCTTATTAAACCATGGCAACATGTATCAGGAGGAATGACGTATGAACTACAACAAAAAGACCGTCTACGACTTCGACCCCCACGGCAAGAAGGTGCTGCTCCGCTGCGACTTCAACGTGCCTCAGAACAAAGCGACCGGCGAGATTACCAGCGACAAGCGCATAGTCGCGGCTCTGCCTACTATCAAGTATCTTCTCGATAACGGCGCGGCCGTCATCGCCTGCTCCCACCTCGGCAAGCCGAAGGGCGAGTGGAAGGAATCCCTGAGCCTCAAGCCCGTAGCCGCCCGCCTCTCCGAGCTGCTCGGCATGGAGGTCATCATGGCTGCCGACATAATCGGCGAGGACGCCAAGGCCAAGGCCGCCGCCCTGCAGCCGGGCCAGCTCCTGCTGCTTGAGAACCTCCGCTTCGACAAGCGCGAGGAGAAGAACGACCCCGAGTTCGCGAAGGAGCTCGCGAGCATGGCCGAGGTTTACGTCTCCGACGCCTTCGGCACCGTCCACCGCGCTCACGCCTCCACCGCCGGCGTCGCCGCCTACCTGCCCGCTTACGCCGGCATGCTCGTGGAGAAGGAGATCTCCGTCATGGGCAAGGCCCTCAGCGATCCCGCGCGTCCCTTCGTCGCCATCCTCGGCGGCGCCAAGGTCAGCGATAAGATAGCCGTCATCAACAACCTCCTTGAGAAGGCCGACACCGTCATCGTCGGCGGCGGCATGGCCTACACCTTCAAGCTCGCCCAGGGCCACACCATCGGCAAGAGCCTGCTCGAGGCCGACCGCGTAGAGTACGCGAAGGAAATGATGGCCAAGGCCGAGGAAAAGGGCGTCAAGCTCTTGCTGCCCGTGGACCACATCTGCGCGGCTGAGTTCTCCGTCGACGCCGAGCCCGTTGTCACCGGCGAGGACATCCCCGAGGACATGATGGGCATGGACATCGGCCCCAGGACCGTCGAGCTCTACAAGGCCGCCGTGCAGGGCGCCGGCACCGTCGTCTGGAACGGCCCCATGGGCGTGTTTGAGTTCGCCAACTTCAACAAGGGCACCTTCGCGGTGGCCGAGGCCGTTGCCAACTGCGGCGGCGTGACCATCATCGGCGGCGGCGACAGCGCCTCTGCCGTTGAGAAGAGCGGCTATGCCGAGAAGATTACCCACATCAGCACCGGCGGCGGCGCCTCCCTCGAGTTCCTCGAAGGCAAGGAGCTCCCGGGCGTTGCCTGCCTGCTCGATAAATAATAAAGGAGATACCATGAACAGGAAATACCGCAAGACTATTATTGCCGGCAACTGGAAGATGAACAAGCTGCCCAGCGAGGCCCGTTCCTTTGTTGACGAGCTCAGGAGCCTGCTTCCCAAGACCAAGACCTGCGACACCGCCCTGTGCGTGCCGTATCCCATCATCCCCAACGTTGCCCGCGCCATCAAGGACAGCCGCATAAGCTTCGGCGCCCAGGACGTATCCCTGCATGATTCCGGCGCGTACACCGGCGAGGTCAACGCCGCCATGCTGACCGATCTCGGCTGCCGCTACTGCATCGTCGGCCACAGCGAGCGCCGCCAGTACCACGGCGAGACCGACTCCGAGGTCAACACCAAGGTCCACAACCTGCTCAACGTGGGCATCATCCCCATCATCTGCGTGGGCGAGAGCCTCGAGCAGCGCGAGAAGGAGCTCACGCTCGAGTATATTGACTACCAGGTCAAGGCCGCCCTCGCCGGCGTCGAGCCCAAGGAGGTCAAGCGCTGCGTAATAGCCTACGAGCCCATCTGGGCCATCGGCACCGGCAAGACCGCCACCGCCGAGCAGGCCGAGGAGGTCTGCTGCGCCATCCGTGCCGTCATCCGCGGCATGTTCGACGCCCGCGTGGCCCGTTCCGTCAGCATCCTCTACGGCGGCAGCATGAACGCCAAGAACTGCGACGAGCTGCTTGCCCAGCCCGATATCGACGGCGGCCTTATCGGCGGCGCCTCCCTCAAGGCCCCGGACTTCGCCCGCATCGTAGCCGGCACTGCGCAGGAGTGAGCCCATGTCCGACATCAAGCCTACCGCGCTTGTTATCCTTGACGGCTACGGCATAGGCGAGAACAACGGCGGCAACGCCATCTATCTCGCCAAAACCCCCGTCATGGACGAGCTTTTAAAGACCTGCCCGCACACCCGCCTTTCCGCCTCCGGCCTTGACGTCGGCCTGCCCGACGGCCAGATGGGCAACAGCGAGGTCGGGCACACGAACATCGGCGCCGGCCGCGTAGTGTTCCAGGACCTGCCGAAGATAAGCCTTGAGGTTGAAAACGGCAGCTTCTTCAAAAACCCCGTCTATCTCAAGGCCATGGCCGACGCGAAGCAGAGCGGCGGCGCGCTGCACGTCCTCGGATTGCTGTCCGACGGCGGCGTCCACAGCCACATCAACCACATCTTTGCGATACTCGACATGGCCAGGCGCGAGGGCCTCGAGCGCGTCTACGTCCACTGCTTCCTCGACGGGCGCGACGTCAGCCCCACCTCCGGCGCGGGCTTTGTCGAGAGGCTCCAGGCCAGGTGCGACGAGCTCGGCAACGCCAAAATCGCCACCATCCAGGGCCGCTTCTGGGGCATGGACCGCGATAAGCGCTGGGAGCGCGTGCAGAAGGGCTATGACGCCATCGTGCGCGGCGTCGGCGTCGAGGCCTCGGACCCCGTCCAGGCTGTCAGGGACAGCTATGAGGCCGGCAAAACCGACGAATTCATGGAACCCACGGTCATCTGCCATGAGGGTATGATACACTCGGGCGACAGCGTCATATTTATGAACTTCCGCCCCGACCGCGCGCGTGAGATGACCTGGGCCCTCAACGGCTGCCTGCCCGAGGGGAGCACCATGGACACGGAGGAGCTCAAGCTCTCCTATGTCTGCACCGCGCAGTACGACGCGGCGCTGCCCCTGCCCATCGCGTATCCCCCCGAGGAGCTCGAGGGCACGATAGGCGAGTACGTCAGCGAGAAGGGCCTCACGCAGTACCGCGTGGCCGAGACCGAGAAGTATGCGCACGTCACCTTCTTCCTCAACGGCGGCGTTGAAAAGCAGTACCCCGGCGAGGAGCGCGAGCTTATCCCCAGCCCGAAGGAGTACCCGACCTATGACCTCATCCCCGAGATGAGCGCCGAAAAGGTCAAGGACGCCCTTGTAAGGCGCATGGATAAGGGCGGCTGCGAGCTCTATGTCTGCAACTTTGCCAACTGCGACATGGTCGGGCACACCGGCGTCATCCCCGCGGCCGTCAAGGCCGTCGAGACCGTCGACAGGTGCCTCGGCGAGGTGGTTGAGGCCGCGCGCCGCAACGGTATAATCCTTGCGGTCACCGCCGACCACGGCAACGCCGACCGCATGGTCGAGCCGGACGGCAGCCCCAACACCGCGCACACCACCAACCTTGTCCCCTTCGTTATCTCCGGCGCGGGCGAGCTGAGCCTCCACGAGGGCAGGCTTGCCGACATCGCCCCGACCTTACTGCAGCTCATGGGCCTCGACAAGCCCGAGCAGATGACCGGCACGAGCCTTATTGACTAAGATACCCCTAAATTAAAATAGTTAGGAGATTGTTCACCATGAAAGAGTATTTCGAGATCGTTGACGTTCAGGCCCGCGAGATCCTTGACTCCCGCGGCAATCCGACCGTTGAGGTCGAGGTCACCCTCGACGACGGCACCGTCGGCCGCGCTGCCGTCCCCTCCGGCGCCTCCACCGGCATCTACGAGGCCTGCGAGCTCCGTGACGGCGACAAGAGCCGTTACCAGGGCAAAGGCGTTACCCGCGCCGTGCAGAACGTCAACACCGAGATAGCCGAGACCCTCCTCGGCATGAACGTGCTCGACCAGACCAGCATAGACAAGACCCTCATCGAGCTCGACGGCACCCCCAACAAGACCCGTCTTGGCGCCAACGCCATCCTCGGCGTCTCCCTCGCCTGCGCCAAGGCCGCCGCGACCGCTCTTAACCTGCCCCTGTACAACTACATCGGCGGCGTCAACGCCAAGACCCTGCCCGTGCCGATGATGAACATCCTCAACGGCGGCGCCCACGCCACCAACAACGTCGATATCCAGGAGTTCATGATCATGCCTGTCGGCGCCTCCAGCTGGAAGGAAGCCCTGCGCATGTGCGCCGAGGTGTTCCACACCCTCAAGAGCGTCCTGAAGGACAACGGCACCCCCGCCGCCGGCGTCGGCGATGAGGGCGGCTACGCTCCCAACCTCAAGAAGGACGAGGATGCCTTCAAGTGCATCGTCGCCGCCATTGAGAAGGCCGGCTACAAGCCCGGCGAGGACTTCATGCTCGCCATTGACGCGGCCGTGTCGGATTGGTACAACCACGAGGACGGCACCTACACCCTCCCGAAGGCCAAAAAGACCATGACCCGCAACCAGATGGTCAACATGTGGAAGAAGTTCGCCGACAACTACCCCATCATCTCCATGGAGGACTGCATGGGCGAGGACGACTGGGAAGGCTGGGCCATGCTGACCAAGGCCCT
>CALWYQ010000079.1 GCA_944385815.1 uncultured Oscillospiraceae bacterium
CGCGGGGCTTGTTTATCATGTGCTCGATGTTGATGTTCCTCGCGCTTATGAGGTCGAGGATGGAGTTAATCTTGTTCGGCACGTTGCGGTGTATGACGCAGAGGCGGCAGACGCCCATGCGGTCGAGACTGGCGTTGGGGAGGTTGACGGAGTTTTTGATGTTGCCGTTTTTAAGGTAGTCAAAAATCTCCTGCGCGGCCATGATGGCGCACTTCTCCTCGCTCTCCGGCGTGCAGGCGCCGAGGTGGGGGAGGGTGATGCAGTTCTTTACGCCGATGAGCCTGGCGTTGGGGAAGTCGGTGACGTATTTGCCGACGCGGCCGCTCTCGAGCGCGGCTATCATGGCGTCGTCGTCCACGACCTCGGCGCGGCTCTCATTCATTATGCGCACGCCCGGGCGCATGGAGGCTATGGCCTCGGCGTTTATGAGGTGGTGGGTGCTCTCATTGTAGGGGACGTTGAGGCTTATATAGTCGCTGACGCGGAAAATCTCCTCCACGTAATCGACGTGTATCACGTCGCGGCTGAGCCTCCAGGCGCTCTCGATGGAGATGTAGGGGTCATAGCCGCGGACGGTCATGCCGAACTCGAGCGCAAGGTTCGCCACCAGCGAGCCTATGGCGCCGAGGCCTATAACGCCGAGGCTCTTGCCGCAGAGCTCGGGGCCGGAGAAGGCGCTCTTGCCCTTTTCCACAAGGGCGGGCACGTCGTCGCCCTTGTCGGCGATGGACTTGACCCAGTCGATGGCGCCGAGCATGTCGCGGCTCGCGAGCAGCATGTCGAAGATTATCATCTCCTTGGTCGCGTCCGCGTTCGCGCCGGGGGCGTTGAATACAACGATGCCCTTTTCGGCGCAGTCCTCGATGGGGATGTTGTTCACGCCCGCGCCGGCGCGGCCGATGCAGAGCAGCTCGGGGTTGAATTCCATGCCGTGCAGGTCGGCCGAGCGTATGAGCAGGGCCTCGGGGCTTTCAACCTGCTGCCCGACCCTGCAGCCGTGCTTTTCCAGTATCTGCGTCCCCAGAGGGGAGATAGTGTTCATCGTGCGTATTTTAAACATGGTGTTCCACCTCAAAATCCTTCATATATTCGGCTATGGCCCTGGCTCCGGAGAGGGGCATGGCGTTGTAGAGCGATACGCGCATGCCGCCGGTGAGGCGGTGGCCCTTGACGTTCAGCAGGCCGCGCGCGGCGGCGCCCTTTACGAACTCGGCGTCTAACTCCTCGCTGCCGGTGCGGAAGGTGACGTTCATCATGCTGCGCGAGCCGGGCTCGGCGTGCGCCTTGTAGAGCCGCGAATTATCCAGCACATCATAGACCAGCGCGCTGCGCTCGCGGCGGCGGCGGTCCATCTCCTCAACGCCGCCCTGCTCGGCGACCCAGTCGAGCACGAGGCCGAGCATGTATATGCACCAGCAGGGGGGAGTGTTGAGCATGGAGCCCTTGGCTATCATCTTTTCATAGCTCATGATCTGAGGGGTCATGGGGGACTCATGCCCGGCAAAGCGCCTGTCGATTATAACGACGGTCAGGCCGGCGGGGGAGATGTTCTTCTGCGCGCCGGCATAGATGAGGGCGTATTTGCTCACGTCCACGGGGCGGCTCATTATCTCGCTGGACATGTCGGCCACAAGCGGGACGCCCGTCTCGGGGATATAGTCCCAGGCGGTGCCGTAGATGGTGTTGTTGGCGCAGTAGTGGAAATACGCGCTGCCCGGCGCTATATCAAGCTCGGACTGCGCGGGGATATGGCTGTAGTTGTTGTCCCTGCCCTCATAGGCTATGTGCACGCGGCCGTATTTGCCGGCCTCACGGGCGGCAATGCCGGAGAAGTTGCCCGTGACGGCATAGCTCGCCGTCCCCGAGCCCATGAGGTTGAGCGGGACGGCTGCAAACTGGCCGGTCGCGCCGCCCTGCAAAAAGAGCAGCTCGTGCGTGTCGGGGATTTTGAGCAGGTCCTTAAAGCGCTCGCTGGCCGCGGCGAGGATCTCTGCAAACTGGCTGCCGCGGTGGCTCATCTCCATCACGCTCATGCCGCAGCCGTGCCAGTTGAGCAGCTCGGCCTGCGCCCTCCTGAGCGCCGGCTCCGGCATAACGGCCGGCCCGGCGGCGAAGTTATAAGCCCTATCCGCCATAAAAACAAGTCCCTTCAAGTTAAAATTGTTCAAAAATCGCAGAAATTACTCCATATAAATTATATTACCTTTTTCCGCCGCCGTCAAACGACAGCTCCGACAAGCATTTCCCCGGATACCGCTAAGATTTTAACGTTTTTGACAAGCCCGCGCAGGCCGGAGCCCTCCACCCGCACCTCGGTATAATTCCCGGCGTGGCCGGTGGAATACCCGCCCTCCTCGGTCTCGAAGAGCACGCTCTTCACGCTGCCGACGCAGCCGGCGAGGTACTCACGGCGCATCTCGAGCGCGGCGGCGTGCGCCTCGTGCGCGCGGGCGTTTTTGACCGCGTGCGTGAGCTGGCCGGGGAGCTTATCCGCGGCGGTGCCCGGGCGGCGCGAGTAGGGGAACACGTGCATTGCGGCGAAGCGGCATTTTTTTATAAAGGCGAGGGTTTCGGCAAACTCCTCCTCCGTCTCGCCGGGGAAGCCGGTTATGAGGTCCGTGGTCAGCGCGCAGCCCGGGAAATAGCGCCTCAGGCGCTCGCAGACGGCGTAGAACTCCGCGGTGGTGTACTTGCGCTTCATGCGCGCGAGGACGCCGTCGGAGCCGGACTGCATGCTCAGATGGAAGTGCGGGCAGAGGCCGCCAAGCGCCGAGATGCGCTCGCAGAATTCCCCGGTCACGACGGTCGGCTCGATCGAGCCGAGGCGTATCCGCACGCCCGGCGCGGCGGCCGCCACGCGCTCTATGACATCGGCGAGCCCGGGCTTTCCGGGCAGGTCTCGGCCATAGGAGGCGATCTCGATGCCGGTGAGGACTATCTCCCTGTAGCCCTGCGCGGCGAGGCCGGCGGCGAGCCCGCCCGCCCTCTCGAGCGGCAGGGAGCGCACGCCCCCGCGCGCATAGGGTATGATGCAGTAGGAGCAGAAGTTGGCGCAGCCGTCCTCTATCTTGAGCCAGGCCCGGGCGTGACCCTCAAAGGCCCCGGCGGGCAGGTCCTCGATGACGCGGCGGGCGAAGGGGTTATCCACGCACTGGGCGCGGGAGCGCTCCGCCGCGGCGCGCTCTACGGCGTCTATAAAGCCGCGCCTGTCCGCGCTGCCCCAGACCACGTCCGCAAGCAGCCCGGCCGCAGCGGCGTCCGTCTGGGACCAGCAGCCGCATACCGCGCTGACGGCGCCGGGGTGCTCGCCTGTGAGGCGGCGCAGGGCCTGGCGCGACTTGCGCCCACTCTCGGCCGTGACGGCGCAGGTGTTGACTATGACGGCGTCCGCCGCCTCGCCCGGGCCGGCGGGGGAGTGGCCGCGCTCGGCGAGCAGCGTTTCCATCGCCTGGCTTTCGTACTGGTTGACCTTGCAGCCAAGGGTGTATATAATGTATTTCATAAGCAGGACCTCACGAAAGGGATGATACCATGGAAATTTATCTTGACAATTCGGCCACCACGCGCGTGTGCCCCGAAGCCGCCGAGGCCGCGATGAACGCCATGGTCAACGACTACGGCAACCCGAGCTCCACCCACGCCAAGGGCCGCGCCGCGCTCAAGCTTGTCATGGCCGCGCGGAAGAACCTCGCAAAGGCGCTCGGCTGCGAGAGCTTTGAGCTCGCCTTCACCTCCTGCGGCTCCGAGAGCGACAACTGGGCGCTCTGGTCGGGCGCGGACGCCGTATCGCGCAGGGGCGGGCACATCATAAGCTCCACGGTGGAGCACGACGCCGTGCGCAAGGCCCTCGACGAGCTCGAGCGGCGCGGCTATGAGGTGACGCGGCTGACGCCGGGGCCGCTCGGCGCGGTGACGCCGGAGCAGGTCGCCGGGGCGGTGCGGCCGGACACCATACTCTGCTCGCTGATGCTTGTGAACAACGAGACCGGCGCGGTGACGGATATAAAGGCTGTCTCAAAAATCCTGAAGGCCGCGAACCCGAAGGCGCTCATGCACACGGACGCGGTGCAGGGCTTTTTGAAGGTGCCCTTCTCGGCCAGGACCCTCGGCGCGGACCTGATAAGCATATCCGGGCACAAGATACACGCGCCGAAGGGGATAGGCGCGCTGTACATGCGCTCCGGAGTGCGGCTCAGGCCGCTCATAGTAGGCGGCGCGCAGGAGGACGGCCGCCGGGCCGGCACGGAGAACGTGCCGTATATCTGCGCCTTCGGCGAGGCCGCTCGCGTGGGATACGCAAAGGCCACGGAGTATCAGGAGCACATGCGCGCCCTCCGGCAGCACGCGATAGACCGCCTTACGGCCGAAAACCCCGGCCTTACCGTGATAGGCGGCGGCGCGCCGCACATACTCTCCTTCTCCCTGCCCGGCTACCGCAGCGAGGTGCTGATGAACTTCCTCGAGGCGCGGGAGATCTACGTCTCGCGCTCCTCGGCCTGCAAGCGCGGCGCGCGCAGCCATGTGCTCGAGGCTATGGGCCTCGCGCCGGAGGTCATAGACGGCGCCGTCCGCGTGGGCTTTTGCCGCTATAACACCCTTGAGGAGACGGACGAGCTCTGCTCCGCCGTAAGGGCCGCGAGGGAGAGCCTCGCGCACCGCTGAACAAATATTATATTACGCGCGGAGCGTGCAAGTCAAGTGACGCGGTATAAGTTATTATGTAAACGCCGTTGGGAGCAAGCCCGGCGGCGTTTTGCGCTCAGGGCTGTTGAAAACTCTGTTGATAATGTGCGAAACTGCCGTCGCGCCGGGCTTTGTCTTAACATGGACTTCACAATTCGCGCGTTTCGACAGGCTTCGCGGCATAATACGGGTAACCTCAGGGCCGCATAAGCGGCGGCGCGGACGCATAGCTTATTGCAAAAAGCCTTGGAGGGGGAAGCATGAAAAAGTTATTGTCCGCCCTGTTGGCGGCAGCCTGCCTCGCTCTGCCGGCCTCCGCCGCGGGGGCGGAGCCCGACTGCGCCGCGCCGAGCGCCGTGCTGATGGAAAAGAGCACCGGGACGGTGCTGTACTCGAAGGACGCCTCGGCCCGCCGCGCGCCGGCCTCGGTCACAAAGGTTATGACGCTGCTGCTCATCGCCGAGGCGGTGGACTCCGGCGCGCTCTCGCTTGACGACACGGTCACGGCCTCGGCCCGCGCCGCGAGTATGGGCGGCAGCCAGATATGGCTCGAGGCGGGCGAGCAGATGAGCGTCGGCGAGCTGATAAAGTGCGTGGCCGTGGTTTCGGCGAACGACTGCGCCGTAGCGCTCGCGGAGCACGTCTCCGGCAGCGAGGCGGCCTTCGCGGCGCGGATGAACGAGCGCGCGGCCGAGCTCGGGCTTGAGGACACGCATTTTACGAACTGCACGGGCCTTTTTGACGACGATGAGCACTACACGAGCGCGCTCGACCTGGCGGTCATGAGCCGTGAGCTGCTCAGTCACGAGTGGATAAAGGAATATACGGCCATATGGACCGACAGTATCCGGGATGGCGAGTTTGAGCTTGCGAACACGAATAAGCTCCTGCGCTCCCTGAACGGCTGCACCGGGCTCAAGACCGGCTGGACCAGCCTCGCTGGCTACTGCGTGGCGGCGAGCGCCGAACGGGAGGGCACGGAGTACATAGCCGTTATCATGGGCGCGGAGAGCTCGCAGTCGAGGAACAGCGACGCTACGGCGCTTATAGAGTACGCCTTCGCCAACTACACGCTCTGCCCGGCGCTGGATTCGGCGCTCCCGCCGGTGCCGGTGGAGGGCGGCAGGGCCGCTGCGGTGCAGCCGGAGCTGGCCGGCGCTGACAGCGCGCTGCTGCCGCGGGATAAGGCCGCCGCGCTCGAGCGCGAGCTGCTGCTGCCGGAGAGCGTGGCCGCGCCCGTGGAGGCCGGGCAGAGGCTCGGCGCGGTCAGGCTGACGGCGGGCGGCGAGCTGCTGGCCGAGCTGCCGCTTACGGCCTCCGAGGGCGTGGAGGCGCTCGGCGCGCCGGGGGCCTTCCTGCGGCTCTTGAGGCTGCTCTGCGCGATGGACTGACCCCAAGCCGCGCAAGGGCCGCGCGCTGGCAATTTATACTTGTAATTCTCGCTGAATGTAGTATAATCCATTATAGGCGCATGGCGCCCATTCTAAGAGACAAGGACTGAGATGATATGGTTAAAGTCGACCTCAGCGGCTGCGCGACCTTCTTTGGTTCGTCGGGGCCCGATTACGGCGCGGCCTCCGCCGCGCACAGGGTGCTCTCCGAAAAGACCGGCCCGGGCGCCGAATTCACCGGCTGGCTGTGCCTGCCCAGGGAGATACGCCGCAATGAGCTCAAGGCTGTCCTCTCCGCCGCCAACAAGATACGCGGCCGTTCCAAGGCCCTTGTGGTCGTCGGCATCGGCGGCAGCTATCTGGGCGCGCGCGGCGCCATCGAGCTGCTCTGCACCCGGCAGCGTCCCGGCTCCCCCAGGGTTTACTTCGCCGGCAACGGCCTGAGCGCCGACTACCTGAACGATATCATTGCCGATATAGGCGACGACGACTTTGACGTAAACGTCATAAGCAAGTCCGGCACCACCCTCGAGCCGGCGCTCAGCTTCCGCGTTTTCCGCGAGCTGCTCCGCAAGAAGTATGGCGCCAACGCCAGGAAGCACATCTTCGCCACCACGGACGCCAACCGCGGCGTGCTGCACGACATGGCCGTCAGCGAGGGCTGGGAGCGCTTCATCGTGCCCGACGACGTCGGCGGGCGCTACAGCGTGCTCTCCGCGGTCGGCCTGCTGCCCATGGCCGTCGCGGGCATCGACATATCCGTCGTGCTCGACGCCGCGGCCGAGGCCTTCGACGCCTTTGACCTGCGCAGCCCGGAGAACCCGGCCTGGCAGTACGCCGCGGCGCGCCAGCTGCTGTACTCCAAGGGCTACGGCATAGAGCTCCTGGCCTGCTATGAGCCGAGCTTCCGCTTTATGGCCGAGTGGTGGAAGCAGCTCTACGGCGAGAGCGAGGGCAAGAACGGCATAGGCATTTTCCCGGCCAGCCTTGAGTACACCGCCGACCTGCACTCCATGGGCCAGTACATCCAGGACGGACCGCGCAGCATGTTCGAGACGGTCGTCTCCTTTGAGAAGTCCCTCACCGAGCACGCCGTGCCCTTCGCCATGGGCGACCCGGACAAGCTCAACTATCTCGCCGGCAGGCAGTTCGATTCCGTCTGCGCCACCGCGCGCGAGGCCGTCAAGGCCGCGCACGTCGCCGGCGGCGTGCCGAACATCGGCGTCTCCTTCGAGCGGCGCGACGAGGCCGGCTTTGCCCAGCTGGTCTGCTTCTTTGAGCTTGCCTGCGCGATAAGCGGCTACATGTCCGGCGTGAACCCCTTCAACCAGCCCGGCGTCGAGGCATACAAGAAGAACATGTTCAAGATGCTCGGAAAGCCCGAATAAAATAAGCCGAAAAGCCGCCCTGACAGGCACAGTCAGAGCGGCTTTTTCATTATGCAGTTTTCAAGCCAGACCCCGAGGCGCTCAACGGCCTGCGCCCTTATTACGCAGTAGCCCCGGCGCTCCAAGAAGGGCCTTATGGTCTTTGAGGCGTGGGTGGTTATCACGCCCCCGGCGAGGGGCTCGAGGGCGTCGCAGAGGGCCGTGGCGACGCCGCGGCCGGAAAAATCAGGGCTGACGTAAAGCCGGTCGAGGTACTGTCCGTCGAGGTCGGCAAAGCCGGCGAGGGCGCCGCCTATCTCGGCGCACAGGGCCGTGTGCCCGGCAAAGGACGCGGCCCAGCGCTCGCGGTCGTCCGCGGCGGCGGCCCAGGCGGCCAGCTGCTCCGGCGTATATTCCCCGGCGCAGAGGCGCAGAACGGCCTCGCGGAAGAGCCCGGCCGCAGCGTCCGCGTCCGCCGCCGTCATGGTACGGATGGTCAATATACCCTCGCCCCCGTGTAGTCCATGAGGTCCTGCGGGCTCAGGATTATCTGCTCGCCGCGCATACCGGCGCTGACGGCTATCTCATCAAAGAGGATGCAGGTCTCGTCAATATAGGTCGGGTATTTCTTCTTCATGCCTATGGGCGAGCAGCCGCCGCGTATATATCCGGTGAGGGGGAGCAGCTCCTTTACGTGAATAAGCTCCAACTTCTTGTTGCCGGAGAGGGACGCGGCGCGGCGCAGGTCGAGCTCATCGGTCACCGGGATGCAAAAGACGTTTATGCCCGTCCTGTCCCCGCGGGTGACAAGGGTTTTGAACACCTGCTCTGCGGGCAGGTCTATCTGTTCGGCGGCGTGGAGGCCGGAGAGGTCGCTCTCATCATAGTCGTATTCGGCCGTGCGGTAGCGGATGCCGGCCGCGTCAAGCAGGCGCATGGCGTTCGTCCTGGTCATGCCGCGCCTCCGTTCCGCCCGCAGGCGCGGCGCACCGCGTCATTGCCGAGCTCGGGATAGGGGATTATGGGCGCCGGGACCGGGGCAAGGTCGTTGAGGCGTATGGAGTAGTAGCTCAGATCGCGCCACTGCCCTAACTTCCAGGCAGTATTCTCAAGCGTGAAGAGCCGCCTGAGCCCCATCTTTTCGTGCAGCCTCTCGCTCGCGGCGTTGGGCGTGGCGATGGTGGCGTAGGCGTTTACTATGCCCTGGCGGCGCAGCAGCTCGAAGAGCGCGCCGTAGAGCGCGGCGCCTATGCCGCGCCCGGTGAGGCCCGCGGCGAGGTAAATCGAGAGCTCCAC
Organism: uncultured Oscillospiraceae bacterium; assembly: GCA_944385815.1. Classification (GTDB taxonomy): domain Bacteria; phylum Bacillota; class Clostridia; order Oscillospirales; family Oscillospiraceae; genus Scatomorpha. The sequence continues at coordinate 8,738 of CALWYQ010000079.1, forward strand.
GTCCCAGTCGAAGGCCCTGCGCTCGCGGAAGCGGTGGGCGTAGGCGTAGCCCGCGAAGGCGCCGTCAAGCTCGCAGACAAGCCAGGGGTAGCAGCGCGTGACCTCCGCTATGCGGCGGGCGAATTCGGCGGCGTCCGGGGCCGGGGACTCAAAGGTCACGCAGCTTTCCGAGGCGTAGGGCGCGTACACCGCGGCGCAGCTGGCGGCGTCGGAGGCGAGCGCGGGACGGATAATAAGGCTCATGGCTCTCATCCTTTCAGCAGGGAGTTGCAATCGGGGTTGGAACGCGGTATAATTCTCTCAGAAGGAGATGATACCGGTGAAAAAATCCCTTGGGGAGATACTTGGCGAGCTGAGGCGTGAGTCCGGGCTTACGCTGCGCGGCGTCTGCGCCGAGCTCGCCGGGCGGGGCTTTGAGATACAGCCGGCCGGCGTCAGCAAGTGGGAGAAGGACATGACCATGCCGAACGCGGCGCAGTTCCTCGCGCTGTGCGAGATCTACTCGGTTTCGGACATAGCGCTGACCTTCGCCGGGCGGGCCTCGCCGCTCGCCGGGCTGAACGCCGCCGGGCGGCGGCTTGTTGAGGACTATGTCCGTGTCCTCGCCGCGAGCGGGCTTTATTCCGACGAGGAGCCCGCCGCTGGGCGGGTGCTGCCGCTTTACGACCTCGCGGTGAGCGCCGGCACGGGGCAGTTCCTCGACAGCGAGGGCAGCGTGCCGATTGACGCGGAAAATGCGCCGCAGCGGGCGGATTTTGCCCTGCGCGTCGCCGGGGACAGTATGGAGCCCGTCATTGCGGACGGGGCCGTGCTCTGGGTCAGGCGCTGCGCGGAGCTCGCGCCGGGCAGGATAGGCATATTCGTCCTGAACGGCCAGGCCTACTGCAAGCGGCTAAGGCGCGGCGCCCGCGGCGCGGAGCTTGTCTCCGAAAACCCGGCCTACGCGCCGATCTCGCCGCGCGAAGGGGACAGCCTGCGCGTATTGGGCGAGGTCATCGGCGCGGCGGTAGGGGCCTGATCAGCCGGAAAAGCTCTGGCAGACATGCCTCACGCAGCAGCGCTCGCACTTTGGCGCGCGCGCCGTGCAGACGGCGCGGCCGTGGAGCACCATGCGGTGGGAAAAGTTATTCGTCTTGTCAGGCGGGAGCTCCGCGCGCAGGGCCGACTCTATTTTGACGGGGTCCTTGAGGTTGTCAACAAGGCCCATGCGGTTCGTGAGCCGGATGCAGTGCGTGTCCACCGTCACCGCGCCGGGGGCGTTATAGACGTCGCCGAGTATCAGGTTCGCGGTCTTTCGGCCCACGCCGGGGAGGGTCAAAAGCTCATCCATCGTGCCGGGGACCCTGCCGCCGAAGCGGGTGAGCAGGATTTTTGCGCACTCTACGATGTCGCGGGCCTTGGTGTGATAAAAGCCGCAGGACTTTACCAGCTCCTCGACCTCGGAGACGTCCGCCTCGGCAAAGCTCTCAAGCGTGGGGAAGCGCGCGAAAAGCGCGGGGCTTATTTTGTTGACGCGCTCATCGGTGCACTGGGCCGCGAGCCGGACGGAAAAGAGCAGCTCATAGTCCCTGCTGTAGTCGAGGGTACACATCGCGTCGGGGTATTCGGCCTCGAGGCGCGAGATTATTTCGTTTATCTGTTCGGGAGTGCGCATGCTTTCCACCTCTCGTTTTTTCTGACATTTTAGCACTGTCCCGGACTTATTTCAACTTTAAGGTGGTTTTTTCTATGAGGCCGCTGGCCGACGAAATACGCCCGCTCGACCTTGACGAGGTCGTGGGGCAAAAGCACATACTGGGCCCGAACGGCCTTCTGCGCCGCATTATCGAGAGCGGGAGCATACCGAACATGGTCTTTTACGGCCCCTCGGGCACGGGCAAGACCACGGTCGCGAACATCATCGCCCGGCGCACAGACCGCACGCTGCGCCGCCTGAACGCGACGAACGCCTCGCTTTCGGACATCAAGGGCATAATTTCGGAGCTTGACACGCTGCTCACGCCTGGCGGGGTGCTGCTTTACCTCGACGAGATACAGTACTTCAACAAAAAGCAGCAGCAGAGCCTGCTCGAGTTCATCGAGGACGGGCGGATTACGCTTATCGCCTCCACGACGGAGAACCCGTATTTTTACGTGTACAACGCGCTTTTGAGCCGGAGCAGCGTCTTTGAGTTCAAGAGCGTCCCGCCGGAGGAGATCGAGCCGGCCGTGGAGCGCGCGATGCGCCGCGTCTGCGAGGGCGAGGGCATAGCCGCGGAGGTCGAGCCGGGCGTTGCCCGCCGGCTCGCGCTGAGCTGCGGCGGGGACGTGCGCAAGGCGATAAACGGCGTGGAGCTGCTGTTTGCCGCCGCGCCGCGCGTGGACGGGCGCGTGCGCATAACGCTCGCGGACGCCGAGGCCGCCACGGCGAAGAGCGCCATGCACTATGACAGGGAGGGCGACGAGCACTTTGACGCGGTGAGCGCGCTTATGAAATCCCTGCGCGGCTCGGACCCGGACGCGGCGCTGCACTATCTCGCGCGGCTTTTGGAGGCCGGGGACCTGATAGGCGCCATACGCCGCCTGCTCTGCTCGGCGAGCGAGGACATAGGCATGGCCTATCCCCAGGCGGCGAGCATAGTTAAGGCCTGCTGCGACAGCGCGCTGCAGCTCGGCCTGCCGGAGGCGAGGCTGCCCCTTGCCCAGGCGGCCATACTGCTGGCCACCGCGCCCAAGTCCAACAGCGTGGTCATGGCCATAGACGCCGCGATGGACGACGTGAGGAAGGGCAAATACGGCCCGCCGCCGCGCGAGCTGCAAAACGTCCACGCCGACGGCACGGGCTTTGAACGCGAGCAGGGCTATAAATATCCGCACGACTTCGCCAACCACTGGGTGAGGCAGCAGTACCTGCCGGACGCGCTCGCCGGCACGCGCTATTATCAGCCCGGTGAGAACAAGAACGAGCAGGCGGCAAAACGCTACTGGGAGCAGATAAAGGGGGAGGACTGATGGACATACGCGTCGGCGACGTGCTGATTATGAAAAAAGCCCACCCCTGCGGCTCAAACCGCTGGCAGGTCGAGCGCACGGGGGCGGATTTCCGGCTTAAATGCCTCGGCTGCGGGCACGAGGTTTTCGGCGCGCGCAGCAAATTTGAGCGCAACGTAAAGGGCGTCGAGCGCGGGGGCGAAAAAATTTTTTGAAACCCCGGGAACTTTTTCTCCTGCGAACAGTCTAATGCCCCGCGCGGCCGTCATCCGCGCGAAAACAAACCGCAAGGAGAATGCAAATGAAGAAACTGACCGCCATCGTTATGGCGCTGGCCATGGTGTTCGCCCTCGCCGCCTGCGGGGGAGAGCCGGAGCCCACCCCCACGCCGGAGCTCACGAGCGAGGAGCTGGCCGCGAAGTACGCGGAAGCCATCACCTCCGCCCGCAGCGAGGACGACAACGAGTTCACCCCCGTGGTGACCGACCCCGCCGGGCTCGATGATTACAACTGGCAGCTGCTCGGCTTCACCGCCGCGGACGTCGAGGCCTTTGCCCTCGCGCAGTCGCTTATGAACATAAAGGCCTACTGCGTCGCGCTCTTCAAGCCCGCCGAGGGCAGGGACGAGGCGGTGCTCAGCGGCCTGCAGAGCTATGTGGACTCCACGGAGCAGAGCTTTTCGACCTATCTGCCCGACCAGCACGAGATTTCCCAGAACGCCATCCTCGAGACTCTCGACGACGGCAGCATCCTGCTTGTCATGAGCCCGGACTGGGACAACGTACACGACGGCATCGTCAGCGCCCTTGCGGCCTGAATCAGCACCGAATAAAAGGAGAATGCAAAAATGAAGAAGATAACCGCCCTTATACTCGCCCTTGTCATGGTATTCGCCCTCGCCGCCTGCGGCGAGACCCCCGCCGAGCCCACCGACACCCCCGAGCCCGAGCTGAGCGGCGACGAGCTCGCCGCGCACTACAAGGCCGCCATCGAGGGCGCCCGCAGCGAGCAGGACAACGCCGACCGCGGCATCAACACCTCCGCCGACGCCGAGGAGATGGGCTCCATCATGTGGGAGGTCCTTGGCTTCACCGCCGAGGACGTAGACGCCTTTGCCGTGAGCATGTCCATTATGAACGTCCAGGCCTACTGCGTCGGCCTCTTCAAGCCCGTCGAGGGCAAGGCCGAGACCGTGACGTCCGCGCTCGAGACCTACATCACCGGCATCCAGGCGAGCTTTGAGAACTACCTGCCCGACCAGGGCGCCATCGCCGACGCCGCCATTCTCGAGACCCTTGACGACGGCAGCGTCCTGCTTGTCATGTGCGAGGGCCAGGACAGCGTCCGCGACGCCATTGTCGCCGCGCTCTGAGCCTGAAGCAGCGCCGCCTCCGCCGCCCGGAAATGCCCCGGGCGGCGGAATTTTGCGCTTTGAGGTATTATAAAGTTTAACCCTTGTAAAATTGGTGCGGAATTGTTATAATTAATTGAATACGGAGAGGTGTCCGAGTGGTTTAAGGAGCCGGTCTTGAAAACCGGTGACCGGGCAACCGGCCATGGGTTCGAATCCCATCCTCTCCGCCAGACTATTTTGCGAGGTGCAGGCACATGGGCGACTTTGTTGTTATTACCGACGGCTCCGGCGATCTCCCGGCAGAGGTTATAAAAGACAGGGGAATAAGGGTCATCAACTTTTTCGTAATGCTCGGCGGCGGGGACTATCTGCAGCAGAACGTGGATATAAGCGACGACGAGTTTTATGAGTGGATGGTCACTCACCCGGGCCTGTACCCCAGCAGCTCCACGCCCTCCACGCAGGACTATCTCAAGGTTTTCACCGAGATAGCCGAGGCGGGGGAGAAGGCCATAGTGCTGTGCATTACGGAGAAGTTCTCGAACTCCTACCAGACGGCGCGCATTGCCCTTGACCTGCTGCGCGAGGACTACCCCGACGCGCAGATAACCGTTATAAACTCAATGGTCAACACCGTCCTGCAGGGCCTCATGGTCCTCGAGGCCTGCAATCTGCGCGACGCGGGCGTCGGCTATGAGGAGGCCGCGAAGCGGCTTATCGAGATCCGTCCCTCGGGCCGCATCTTCTTCACGATAGGCGGCATAGACTACCTCGCGCACGGCGGGCGCATAGGCAAGCTGGCCGGCAAGGTGAGCTCCGTGCTCAGCATCCGCCCGGTCATAACGCTCAAGGAGGGCGAGATCTTCCTCGGCGGTGTGGCGCGCGGCAGGGCCAAGAGCCTTGACAAGACGCTCAAGAATGCGGAGGAGTACCTGCGCGAGACTTTTACAAGCCGCGAGCAGTTTGAGCTGTGCATCGGCTACGGCTACGACTACAACGAGGCGCTGGATTTCCGCACCCGCGTTGAGGGCCTGTTGGAGGACCTCGGCCTTGGCGGCGGCGGGGAGATACACATAACGCACATAAGCTCCGTAATCGCCGTGCACACGGGCCCCTACGCCCTCGGTATAGGCATCCTCGCAAAGGCGAGGCTGGACTGAGAAAAAATATAACCGGCCGGTGGAATCTCACCGGCCGGTTTGCTGTTCACGGGACGGCGGCCGCCGCCCCGGCAGATAAATCAGACGTTTATAACGTATTTCTTTATGTCCTCGCCGAGGGTCTCAAGGTCGGCGGTCATGGTTATGGTGAAGCGGATGCCTTCGCTTTCGGCGAAGCTCGCAATCCAGTTGAGGAACTCGACGGTTTCGGCTTCGGTATTACTGTTGAAAAGCTTGTGGAAATTGTCGATAAATATGTGCGAGATGTCATAATTTCCGGCGCGAAGTCCGCTGATGAAGCCCTTCATAAACTCAAAGGTGCCAATCTGATAATCGCTGGCGTAAATCAGGCGGGCCTGATAGGGTATATCAAAAGTGAGGTTCCTGTCCTTTTCAATGCAGATGACGTCTCCGCTTTCCTCGTTGACGGCCTTGCTGACAAGCTCGACGAGCTTCTTGGTTTTTCCCGATCCCTTCAGGCCCACGATAACATTGACCATATAGGTTCACGCTCCTTTTTTGTAGTAAGCAGCCCTGCTGCCGGTACGTGGTATATACAGCTTACCATTTTTCCGACGATTGTGCAACAAGTAAAATCAAAGTTCAAGAAATGTTAATCTAAAGCCCCGCGATTATGCACTTGCGCGGCGGCTTTGCGGCATGATATATTATATAAAGCACGGCCGGAAGGGGGCGCAAAAATGTCGGATACGGCCAGATATTCTCTCGCGAGGGCGATGGAGGAGTGCCTGCGCACGCAGAGCGTGGAGAGCGTCACTGTTACGGAGCTCGCGCGCCGCGCTGGGCTTACGCGCCAGACCTTTTACCGCAACTTCATGGATAAATACGACCTCATAAACTGGTATTTCGGCAAGCTGCTCTCGAGCTCCTTCGAGCACATGGGCTCCGGGCGGACGGTGCGCGAGGGGCTGGAGAGGAAGTTTGAGTATATTCGCGCAGAACGGGTGTTTTTCACGGCGGCCTTCCGCGCGGACGGGACGAATTCGCTCAAGGAGCACGACGTAGACGCGATTATGTCTTTTTATACCGGGCTTATCGAGCGCAAGACCGGCGCGCCGCCGGGCGGGGACCTGGCCTTCCTGCTTGAGCTATACTGCCGGGGCAGCGTGGCGATGACCGTGCGCTGGGTGCTCGGCGGCATGAAATCCGAGCCAGCCGAGCTCGCGAGGCGCATGACAGAGGCCCTCCCGGCCCAGATTGAGGCCCTCTTCAAGCGGCTCGGCCTGCTGTAAAAAAATAGACGAAAATTTAATATTGTATATTGACTAACCTGCGGCGAGGACGTATAATGTTTTTACGGCTGTACAGCCGTGTGCTTCATCCGTGATGAAGCAATGTATCTTGTGGATATTATGTGCAAAGGAGAATCGGTATGAAAAAACGGATGCTCGCCGTACTCTTAGCCGTGTGCTTAGTGCTCGCAGCAGGAACAATCGGCGCGTCGGCAGATGACGAGGTTGTTACCGTAACTGACGACGCCGCGCTTAGCAGCGCGTTTACCAACGGCGGAAACATAAAGCTTGGCGACAGCTTTACGATTCGTAGCAATAATGTGGTGCTCAACAACGATTTGCGGATAGACCTTAATGGCTATTATTTAAATCTTGGTTCTTACGCCATTGACATTCATAATAAAGCCAAGCTTGTTGTGGATGACACTTCGGAAAAACACAACGGTTATATAACCTCTTCCGGAAACCATACGGTTATTGTGCGGAGCGGATCTGAGTTCACGCTCAATAATGGTAAAATAGGGAACACCAACGGTACCTGCATTTTTAACCTTGATACCGTTACGATTAACGGCGGCTCGGTTATCGGCAACACCGGCATATACAACACCGCCAAGAACGGCGTGACACTTATGCCCAACAACATAGTCTGCAACATCAACGGCGGCCTGATCGAAGGCATCTGGGGCGTCTGCGCAATGGGGCAGGGCCTTGACGATAGCGGCAGCTGCAACAACGACAAGGTTGTAGTTAACATGACTGGTGGCACTGTCCAGTGCTCGCAGGGAATTGCCGGACAGGCGTTTTGCACTAATGCAAGCAGCGGTATATACGCCGGATTTACCTTCAACATGTACGGCGGCGTGCTGGACGGCAAGGCCGGCGCAGGCATGTATCTGCCGGGCATAGGCGAATCCAACATATATGGCGGCCTTGTTACGGGCGATCAGGCTATTCGTATAGCTGCCGGTGAGCTCAATGTAACCGGCGGCAAGGTCCACGGCAATTCCGTCAGCGACGACGAGGATATTATGGACGGCGGCAACGGCGGAGCGAGCGGCGCCATAGTGGCGGGCAAGACCACTACCGGTTATGTCGGCGACCTTGTCATAAACATCGGCAACGGGGCTTCGATAACAAGCGTTGAAAACGGCACTGCTGTTTTTGTTACTGACAGAGCCATGGAGCAGCCTGGCCTTGCCGATAACAAGATTGAAGTTAACATTGAAGGCGCTACTATAGTTGGCGACGTTGTAAGGGCTTCTGTTTATGAAAACCCGACCGGCTCCGTCGGCTCCAGCACGTCGCTGAACATAAGTGATTCTACCGTTACCGGCAATATTATTAACAAGTCTAAGAACGGCAACGTATATCTCGATAACAGCAGCGTAAGCGGAAACGTCAGCACTACTACACAGGACGCTACTATTTCTGCCATGGATACAGCTGTCGGCTCTGTTGCAGGTGGGTCTAACGTTGCTTTTGCCGGTGAAAGCACTATAGGAGACGAGCCTGTTGCCGAGGACAGCAAGGCTGTTGCTTCCGTCAACGGCAAGATGTACATGGACATCAATACCGCCATTTCTGCCGCTTCTGCCGGTGACACCGTTTACATCGTAAAGGACATTCCAAATGCGACGGGCATAACGGTTGATTCCGGCAAGGACTTTACCATTGATTTTGGCGGCCATACTTATACCCTCGTTGGGCCGGGCGCGGGCTCTGTTGGAACTGAGACCAACGGGTTCCAGCTGCTCGAAGACTCGACGATTACCATGAAGAACGGCACGATTCGGATTTCTAAGGACAATCTGGATTTAGATCAGCCGATCAAGCGTATTATCCAGAATTACTGTAACCTTACGCTCGAAAACATGCACATTTACGCCAAGAATCAGTGCGAAGGCGAGAATTATGTGCTGAGTTTCAACTGCGGCAACATTACGTTCAAGGGCGACACTGATATTGTTACATCAAGTGAGGACAACATAGCATTTGATGTGTACTACTGGGAGGGCGCCTATCCCGAGGGAGTATCTGTTACCTTTGCGGACGACTACTCCGGCAGCATAAACGGCAAAGTCATTTATGACAGCTCCGACCCTGAAAAAGGAAGCCTTGAGATAAATGGCGCTGGATATATCGGCAGCGTTGAGATATCCGACGCTTCCAACAAGGTTAATATCACCGTCAACGGCGGCAGCTTTGGGGCTTCCATGGACGGTGTTGCGGATGTGCTTCCTGACTATGAGCTCAATTCCGACGGCACTTACACCTACTACGACACGCTTTCTGCGGCGCTTGCGGCTCAGGGCACGCTGGGCGGGAATGTTAAGTACGTCGGCGAGCTCGCCGATGGCGAGACTGAGTACAACGCCGTCAAGTACGTGAATAACGGCGAGACGGTTGAATTTCCCGTCCCCGACGGCACCTCCATAACCCTGCCTTACGTCTCCGAGCGCGACGGGTATTATTTCGGCGGCTGGAGCTGCGGCGGCAAGCTCTATGACGAGGGCGAGACCGTCCCCGTATACTCCGACATGACCTTTACCGCCCGCTGGTACGCCGTTTCCCTGCCCGACACCTATCCCATCACCGTCGGCAGCGCGGCTAACGGCTCCGTGGACGTCAGCTTCTCCAACGCCTCCAAGGGCAGCGTAATCACCATTACCGCAGTGCCCGACGAGGGCTATTCCGTCGGCGCCGTCACCGTCAGCGGCCCCGCCGGCGCAGTCGAGGTAAAGCGCCTGAGCGCGACTGAGTACAGCTTCGTCATGCCCGAGGGCAGCGTCACCGTCTCTGTCAGCTTTGTCAGCGCGGCCGAGCCCTTTGCCGACGTGGAGCCGGGCGACTGGTTCTATGAGGCCGTCAGCTACGTCTACGCCAACGGCATGATGCAGGGCGAGAGCGCCACGCTCTTTAACCCCGACGCGCAGATGACCCGCGCCATGGTCTGGGCGACGCTCGCCCGCCTCGACGGCGAGACCGTCACCGGCGCCGGCTGGATCGAGGCCGCCCGCGCCTGGGCGGTCGCCAGCGGCGTCTCCGACGGCACCAACGCCAACGGCTACATCACCCGCCAGGAGCTTGTGACCATGCTCTACCGCTACGCCGGCTCGCCCGACGCCTCCGGCAGCCTCGCCGGCTTCACCGACGCGGGCAGCGTCGCTTCCTGGGCCGCGGACGCCATGGCCTGGGCCGTGAACAGCGGCATTATCTCCGGCATGACCGAGGACACCATCGTGCCCGCCGGGAACGCCACCCGCGCCCAGTGCGCCGCAATCTTCATGCGCTACGCCGCGTAAGGCGGCAGATATAAAAAATCCCGGTTCCAGACGGAACCGGGATTTTTTATATCTCCTTTATCGCGGCCTGGATGCGCTTGAGGTCCTCAAAGGTGTCCGGGCGCTTGTTGGGATCGCGCAGCAGCGCGGCGGGGTGGTAGAGCGCCATGACGCGGCGGCCGTCGCGCTCGAACCACTGGCCGTGCTCGCGCGTTATCTTGAAGTCCGGCTTTATGAAGCGCATCGCCGCAATGCGGCCGAGGCAGACGATGACCTTGGGCTCTATGAGCTCGATCTGCCGCTCGAGCCAGGGCTCGCAGGCCTCCTGCTCGGAGGGCAGGGGGTCGCGGTTTTTCGGCGGGCGGCACTTGACCATGTTCGCGATATAAACCTTGCTGCGGTCCAGGTCTATGAGCTCTAACATGTCGTCAAGCAGCTTGCCGCCGCGCCCGACAAAGGGCTCGCCCTGCAAATCCTCGTGCTCGCCCGGGCCCTCGCCTATGAACATCACGTCCGCGTCCTCCGGCCCGACGCCGAACACCACGTTCGTGCGCGTGCGGCAGAGCTCGCAGCGCTCGCAGCCCAGGCAGCTCTCGCGCAGTTTTTCAAGCTCGGTCATTTGGCTTCAACTCCTTAGCAAGTTTACATAATATTTCGTGCTCATTGTCCTCCGGGCGCTCCATCACGTGGCGGAGCAGCGCCTCGAGCGCGTCGCGTATCCCGGCGCCCTCAAAGCCGGCGGCGCGCAGCTCCGCGCCGCTGATTTTAAGCTGCTCGCGGCTCCAGCACTCGCCGGAGCGCAGTATGCGGCGCAGCTCGCGGCTCTTTGGGTACGCGGCCAGCACGGCGTCGCGGCCGTAGCTGTGCAGCAGCCGTTTATAGTCCCGCGAGCCGGAGAGAAGTATCTCCGCCGCGGTGGAGCCGGAGCTTATTGCGCGCGCGGGCAGGCGCAGCCCGCGGAGGAAGCTTTCGGTTGACATAATATATCCGCCGGCCTCCAAGTCGGCGCACAGGCGCGGCAGGCGCGCGTAATGCGGCAGCGGCGCGAGCGCGTGCCTCGGCCCCGCGCCGGGGCGCAGGAAGCGCGCCATAAGCCCCATGTCCACGGCCTGCCACACTGTGTCCGGCCGCGGGGAGGCGAGTATGCCGCTCAGCTCGGCGGCGACGCGCTCGGCGGAGAGCTTCGCGGCCAGCGGCGCGCAGGCGCGCATGGCCCCGAGCGTCGGCGGGTCTATGGCGAAGCCTAACTTCGCGGCGAAGCGCAGCGCGCGCAGCATGCGCAGCGCGTCCTCGGAAAAGCGCTCACGCGGTTCGCCGACGCAGCGTATGAGCCGGCGGTCAATGTCGCCGCGGCCGCCGAAGGGGTCTATGATGCCGCCGCCGAGGTCCATGGCCATGGCGTTTACGGTAAAATCCCGCCGCGCGAGGTCGAGCAGTATGTCCCCGGTGAAGGTGACCTGATGCGGCCGGCGGCAGTTATCATAGCTGCCGTCTATGCGGTAGGTGGTAACCTCGCAGGCGTGGCCGGCGTACAATACGGTGACGGTGCCGTGGCGCAGCCCGGTGGGCACGGTGCGGCCGAAGAGGCGCCGGACCTCGTCCGGGGGCGCGCTCGTCGCGATGTCATAGTCCGCCGGGCGGCGGCCCATCAGCGTGTCGCGCACGCAGCCGCCGGCCATATAAGCCTCAAAACCGGCAGCCTGCAGGCGGCTGAGGATGAGTTTTACATATTTCGGCGGCAAATTGAATTACACCTCGTTTTAATCCTTGTTTTACAAAGCATAATGTATTATAATCACAGAGGCGCAGTCAGCGCAAGTGCAAATTGCGTCAAGCTTTGATTGAGGAGCTACTATGGCAGACTTTCAGGAATACTTGGTGCCCGGTATGCGCGGGCATTTAATAGGCGTCGGCGGCGTCAGCATGGCCCCGCTCGCCGAGGTGCTCTCCGGCATGGGCCTCATCATCGACGGCTCGGACATGAGCGAGAGCGAAAAGACCGCCCATCTGCGCGAGCTGGGCATTACGGTCAAGATAGGGCACAGCGCGATGAACGTCGCGGCCGACGTGCAGTTCATCGTCCGCACCGCCGCCGTCCACGACGATAACCCGGAGATTGTGGAGGGCCGCGCGCGCGGCATCCCCGTTTTTGAGCGCGCCGAGGCCTGGGGCGCCATAATGTGCGACTACAGGAACGCGCTGTGCATAGCCGGCACCCACGGCAAAACCACAACGACCAGTATGTGTACGCACATACTCATGGCAGCCGAGCGCGACCCGACCGTTATGATAGGCGGCACGCTCCCGCTGCTCCACGCCGGGCACCGCGTCGGCGCGGGGGATACGATAATCCTCGAGAGCTGTGAGTATCACGACTCCTTCCTCGCCTTCCACCCGACCATCGCGGTCATCCTCGACATAGAGGCAGATCACCTCGACTATTTTACCGGCCTGGAGGACGTGGAGGACTCCTTCCGCAGGTTCGCCGCCAAGGTCCCGCCACACGGCAGGATAGTCGCCAACATGGACGACAGGAACACCATGGAGACCCTCGCCCCGCTCGGGCGCGAGCTTGTCACCTTCGGCCTTACGGATAAGGCGGACGTCTACGCGAGGAACATACGCCGCGTCGGCGCGTCGAGCGAGTTTGACATATACGTCCACGGGCGCTTTTTCACCGACGTGACGCTGCACATACCGGGCATACACAACGTAAAAAACGCCCTTGCGGCCACGGCCGCCTGCGTCTGCCTCGGCGTGCGGCCCAACGCCGTGAAATATGGCCTCGCCGGCTTCAACGGCGCGGGGAGGCGCTTTGAGTTCAAGGGCAAGTATAACGGCGCGGACGTCTATGACGACTATGCCCATCACCCCGGCGAGCTCAAGGCTCTGCTGGACGCGGTGGAGCCCCTCGGCTACAAGCGCACCATACTCGTGTTCCAGCCGCACACCTATTCGCGCACCGCGGCGCTTTTTGAGGACTTTATCGCCCAGCTCTGCCGCCCGGACGTGACCTACCTTGCGGAAATCTACGCCGCGAGGGAGACGAACACCTTCGGTATTTCCTCGGCCGACCTCGCGAAGAGGATACCCGGCAGCATCTTCTTTGACAGCTTTGAGGAGATCGAAAGCTCCCTGCGCGCGACCGCGCGGCCCGGCGACGTCATACTGACCGTCGGCGCGGGAGACGTATATAAAATCGGCGAGGATATAGTGGAATAATTCCAAACAGATTTTCAACATGCCCCGGCGCTTTTTTGTGAGCGCCGGGGCTTTTTGGCGGCCGCGGCGGCTTTACCCGTAAAGAGGTAAGAAACTACAGCGCCGAGTGACAGGGTTTTCATAACTTATCATTCTATAATTTATGTAAACTCTTTCTCTCGGAGGACAGGCCAATGGCAGGGAAGAACTCATCCGGAGCGCAGGCGCTCAGGCAGGCCGGCGGGGCGGAGGCGGCGCGGATCGCCCCGGCGCTTATCAGGCTCGCGCTGGGATTTTTGATGGCGGCGGGGCGCTTTGCCCTGCCGGCGGCGCCTTTCGGGGTGGCGATGACGGCGGCCTCGGGCGTGGGGCTCGGCGGAGTGGGCGCCCTGACGGGGGCGGCGATGGGCTATCTCCTGACCTCGCCGCTGAGCTATGGCATACGCTATGCGGCGGCCTGTGTCGCGGCGTTTACGGCGCTTTTCATAGCGCAGGACAGCCGCGCGGCTCGCACGGGCTGGCTCGCTCCCCTCTGCGCCGCGCTTGTGAGCGCGCTGACGGGGCTTTTGAGCTGCGCGGCGGCGGGGGAGGCGCTTGCCGGCTCGGCGCTGAGCATAGCCGCCGAGAGCGCGCTCGCCGCCGGCGGGGCGTACTTCTTCCGCGAGGCGATGGATACCGGCGCGCCGCAGACGGAGCTGGGCGAGCGCCGGCGTGACGCGGCGCGGGTGATCCTGGCCGCCGGGGCGCTGATGGGCCTCGCGCGCGTGGAGTTCATGGACACGGTGAGCCTCGGCCGCGTGCTCGCGCTGCTGTGCGTGATGACCGCCTCGCTCAAGGGCGGGAGCTTCGCCGGGGCGGCGGCGGGCACGGCCTTCGGCCTTGCGATGGACGCGGCGGAGGGGACGGCGGGGCTTTTTACGGCGGCCTATGCCTTCCCGGCGCTGTGCGCGGGCATGTTCTCGCGCTTCGGGCGGCTGCTGTTTTTGGGCGTGTTCGTCTGCGCGGGCGGGGTGATCGTGGCCTGCGCGGGGAGCGGCGGGCTGCGCTTAGAGCCGCTTTTTGAGGATTTTGCCGCGAGCGTTATCTTCATGCTGCTGCCGGGCTCGCTCCTGGCCCAGGCGGCCTCGGTGATAACGCCGCTGACGCCCGGGGTGGGCGAGAGCGGGCTGAGGAAGTACGCCTCGCGCCGGGTGGAGGGCATAGCGGAGGCGTACATGGACGTCTGCGACGTGGCCAGGCGCGGCTGTGAGGAGGAAAACGACAACGACGTCGCGCGTGTCTTCGACCGCGCCGCCGCCGCGGCCTGCGTAAAATGCGCCGGGAAGGGCGAGTGCTGGGTAAACGGCTACATGGAGACCCTCGACGCGCTCAACGGCGCCACGGCCGCCATGCGCGAGCGGGGCCGGCTCGAGAGCGCGGACCTGCCGGAATGGTTCGCCGGGCGCTGCCGGAACCTGAACGCCTTTGTGACGGCGGTAAACGGCGAGCTGCGCGCGCTTAGCTACCGCGCGCAGTACCGCGAGCGGCTCCGTGAGGGGCGCGCGGCGGCCTGGGGGCAGTACAGGGACTTTGCCGAGATACTCGCGCAGGTCTCGGCGGAGCTCGGCAGCCTGAACGGCGCGGACCCCCTTGCCGAGCGGCGGCTTGTGCGCTACCTGCGCTCGCTGAACATCGAGGCCGACTGCGCCGTGTTCCGCGACGCCACTGGCCGCCTGCGCGCGGTAATAGAGTCCGGCTCCCTGCCGCTGCTGACAAAGGACGCGGCCTGGCTCGACCGGCTTTCGGCCGTGCTCGGGGTCAGGCTGTGCACACGGACGGACAACCCGGCCGGGCGCGTGACGCTGTTAGAAGCCGAGCCGCTGTGCGCGGCGGTGGGCATCGCGGCGGCGAAGAAGGCGGGGGAGAGCGTATCCGGCGACCGCGGGACTTATTTTAAAACCGACTCCGGCACGCTCTGCGTTATCCTCTCCGACGGCATGGGCACAGGCGAGGACGCCGCCGGCGAGAGCGGCGAGGCCGTGGCCATACTCGAGCGCTTCCTGCGCAGCGGCGTAGACCCGGCGGTGGCGATGAAGGTGCTCAACAGCGTCATGCTCCTGCGAAACGGCGACGAGTGGGGCTTCGCGACGGTGGACCTCATGTGCGTGGACCTCTTTTCCGGGGAGGCGGACTTTTATAAGTACGGCGCGGCGCCGAGCTATGTGCGCAGCGGCAGGAGCGTCCGCCGCGTGGACGGCGTAAGCCTCGCGGCCGGGCTCGCATCGGGCGAGGGAGCGCGGCCCGACACGCTCAGAATGATGCTCAGGCCCGGGAGCGTTGCGCTTATCGCCTCGGACGGCGTGGTCTCCGGCACGGACGACGGCTGGCTCAGGAGGCTGTTAGGGGAGAGCGAGGCGCTTGACATGAAGGCCCTGGCGCGCCAGGTGCTGCGCGCGGCCATGGACCGCGAGGGCGCAGCCGACGACATGACCGTCCTCGCCGTGCGCGTGGACGCGCGGGCGTGAGCGCGCGGCTCGGTGGCCGGGCGGTGGTGCGGGGCGCCGCCCGGCGCGTGGTTATAGTCCCTCAGCCCGGTGACGGGCCCTTTGAGCAGGCCATATTCCTCGTGCGCGCGGACAGCGCCGGCGTGGACAGGGAGGCGCTCCTGCGCGAGGCTATCAGCGCCGCCACCCCGGAGCGGGCGGAGCCGCGCGCGGCGGGGCGTCGTGAAAGGCTGCTCGCCGCCCTGCCCTGGGCGATAGCCGCGTGCTCGGCCGCGGCGGCTGCGGCGGCGCTGATATTTTGAACAGTATGTTAAACTTCCCGGCCCCTTCCTTGTGCGAGGGGCCGGGTTGTGCTATTATAATAAAAAAAGCGGCTCCGCTTCCGGCGGGGCTTTTTCCGTGGAGATGAAGGACTTGCAGGAACTGGATAAGAAAACCTACCTTTTTGAGAGCGCCCCGCTGGGGAAGGCCTGCGCCTCGCTCGCCATACCGACGGTGCTCAGCTCGCTGGTGACGGTGCTCTATAACCTTGCGGACACCTATTTTGTAAGCCTGCTCAACGACTCGGTGCAGAACTCCGCCGTGACCCTGGCCGCGCCTGTCATGCTGGCCTTTAACGCCGTGAACAACCTCTTCGGCGTCGGCGCCTCGAGCCTTATGAGCCGCTCGCTCGGATGTAAGGACTATGACGCCGTGGCCAAGAGCAGCGCCTTCGGCTTTTACTGCTCGCTTTTCGCGGGCATACTCTTCAGCCTGCTCTGCGTCGTGTTCCGCTCGCCGCTGCTTGTGCTCCTGGGCACGGATGCGGATACTCGCGCGGCCACGGATGCCTATATGCTCTGGACGGTGTATCTCGGCGCGGCGCCGTGCATACTCAACGTCGTCATGGCCTATCTCGTGCGCGCCGAGGGCAGCGCCCTGCACGCGAGCGTGGGCACGATGACCGGCTGCCTGCTGAATGTGGTGCTCGACCCCATATTCATCATGCCCTGGGGCCTCGATATGGGCGCGGCGGGCGCGGGGCTCGCGACCTTTATCTCCAACTGCGTTGCCTGCTGCTATTTCTTTGTGCTGCTGGCCGTAAAGCGCGGCAGGACCTACGTCTGCGTCAATATAAAAAAGCTCAGCTTCGAGCGGCGGATCGTCGGCTCGGTCTGCGGCGTCGGCGTGCCGGCGGCCATACAGAACCTGCTGAACGTCACCGGCATGACCATACTCAACAACCTCGCGAGCCCCTTCGGCTCGGACGCCATCGCGGCCATGGGCATCTGCCAGAAGCTCGCGCAGGTGCCGATGTACGCCGCGCTCGGCACCTCGCAGGGCGTCATGCCGCTGGTGA
The DNA here is from genome assembly GCA_944385815.1 of uncultured Oscillospiraceae bacterium. Lineage (GTDB taxonomy): Bacteria > Bacillota > Clostridia > Oscillospirales > Oscillospiraceae > Scatomorpha. The sequence continues at coordinate 25,782 of CALWYQ010000079.1, forward strand.
GCTACAATTATTCGAGCGGGAATTATCCGCGCATGAAGGGCGGGGTCAGGATCACGCTTTCGGCCTCGCTGGCCCTCCAGATTGCCGTTACCGCGCTTTTCTGCGCCTTCCCGGCCTTCTTCGTCAGGCTCTTTATGAGCGACAACGCCGCCGTTGTGGAGTACGGGCGCCGTTTCCTCATCGGCATGAGCCTCGCCCAGCCGCTGATGTGCGTGGACTTCATGGCCGTCGGCATTTTCCAGGCCGTCGGGCTCGGGAAATACAGCCTTATCTTCGCCATACTGCGCAAGATAGTCTTGGAGATACCCGCGCTCATCGTACTCAACCACTTCTTCCCGCTCTACGGCCTTGCCTATGCCCAGCTCTGCGCCGAGCTGGTCTTAGCTGCGATCGCCGCCGTGGTCATGCTGCGCATTTTCCGCCGCCTTGAGCAGGGGAAGGGCCTGCGCTGAGCCTTGAAGCCCGCCTCCCGGGGCCGCTGCTCCCGGCCCCGGGGAGGGAAGAAAAAATTCGCGCGGGGCGATAATCGCTCTTGACAAACGGGTGGAAGAATGGTAAGATAAACAGGCTTTGCGGGGCGGGCATATTCCGCAGGTGCGGATCTCACGTGCCGCGTATATGCGCCAGTAGCTCAGCAGGATAGAGCAACTGCCTTCTAAGCAGTAGGCCGGGGGTTCGAGTCCCTCCTGGCGTGCCAATGGCAGGCTCCATACAATGGTGGGTGTAGCTCAGTTGGTATGAGC
>CALWYQ010000080.1 GCA_944385815.1 uncultured Oscillospiraceae bacterium
GCGCCGCGGCCTCGTCCACCTTGCCGAGCATGGCCTCGGGCAGGATGAGGCGCAGGGTGCTCGGGGCGCCGCCGGCCGTTTCGGCGGCCCTTTCCCAGTATTCCGGCTCGCTTGTGAACTGGTCGCAGGCGACGCAGGACCAGCGCGTCATGTCCGTACCCTCGCGTGGGAGCAGGATGTCCGCCGGGCGGAACACGCCCCGCGCAGGGGCGAGGGCCGCGGCCGCTATGCGGGACCAGCCCTCCATCTCGTCCACGCGCCCGGCGAGGGAGTCAATGCGCAGCCAGCCGCCGGCGAGCTTTTCCGTCTCGCGCACGCGCACCTCGCCGGAGACCTCCATGCGGAAGAGGAAGCCGAGGTGGACGCGCGAGACCTCGTCGTCCTCCTCGTTTATGACGCCGAGCGGCGTGAGGCTCAGTACGCCCTCCGCCTCCACCTCCTCGCCGACCTCGCGGCGCAGGGCGCGCATGAGTATGCCCTCGCCCGGCGCGGCGTCCACGCGCTCTATATGCCCGCCTACGCCGAGGCTCAGCCTGCCGTGCAGCCTCGCCTCCCCGCCGGCATTGAGCCGCCGCGTGGCAAAGACCTCGCCGCCGCGGGTTATGGCGACGTAGGGGATTATCTGCCTGTAGGAGGGGTCGAGCTCCATCTGCTCGCGGGGGAGGAATTCCGCCTCGCGCTCTATTATGCCCAGCGCGGCCTCGCCGCAGCCGGTTATAAGCCCCTGGCGCCCGGCTATGACCGGGGCGAGGGCGGCGGTTTTTACAACTAAAATATCACTCATAGTTTCTCCTTTGCGCATTGACTTGCGCGGCGTTTCGGGCTAAAATTATCGCAAATAGATAATATCACAAAAGGAGGCAAATATAAATGCCGAACATCGCCGAAAGCACGTACTTTTTCACCTCCAGCGAGGGCAAAACGCCCATACACGTCCGCGTCTGGGAGCCGGACTGCGACCTGAACGGCGTGGTGCAGCTTGTTCACGGCATCAACGAGTACATCGGCCGCTATGAGGATTTTGCGCGCTATCTCGCCGGGAAAGGCTTCGCCGTTGTGGGCAGCGACCACCTCGGCCACGGCAAAAGCGTTACGGGGCCGGAGAAGCTCGGCTTCTTCGCCGAAAACGACGGCTGGTTCCACGTCGTGGACGACGTGGAGGAGCTGCGCCGCCGGACGCATGAGGTCTACCCCGAGCTCCCCTACTTCATGTTCGGGCACTCGATGGGCAGCTTCGTCGTGCGCACCTGGCTGATACGCCACCCGCAGAGCCGCGTCAACGGCGTCATCCTCTGCGGCACCGGCCAGCCCCCTGCGCCGGTGGTCGCCGCCGGCCGCCTCGCCTGCGACGCCGACATGCTCAAAAACGGACCCATGCACCGCAGCGAGGCCATATATAACCTCGCCTTCGGCGCTTACAACAAGGGCATAGAGGGCCTGCGCACAAAATACGACTGGCTGACGAGGGACGAGGCGGTAGTTGACAAATACGCCGCGGACCCGCTGTGCACCTTCCTGCCGACGACAAGCCTCTTCCGCGACATGATGTTCGGCCTCGGCATAATAGGCTCCCAGAGCGGCCTGCGCCGTATGCGCACGGACACTCCGGTGCTCTTCATAAGCGGCGAGGCCGACCCCGTCGGCGGCTATGGTATGCAGGTCGCGAGGGTCTACTCCCGCTTCCTCAAAGCCGGCATGGCCGACGTGACCTATAAGTTCTACCCCGAGGCCCGGCACGAGATACTCAACGAGCTCAACCGCGCCGAGGTATACTCCGACGTCCTCAACTGGCTCTGCGCGCGCCTCGATTAAGGCGGGCATATAAGGCATATCCCCCGTGCAGCCGAATGCACGGGGGATATTTTCATTTCCTTTTCCGGGGCCGGCGGGATTCCCATTCGCTCCTCAGCTCGGCAAGGTGCTCGGGCAGGGGGCGGCCGGAGTGGAAGGGCCTGAAAAAGCGCGGCTTTGCGTGGACGGAGTCCTGATATTCGCGGACGCGGAGCTTGAGCCGCTCCCAGCGGACGACGGAGTCGTTCTCCGCGGCCCAGCGGCGGAGCCTGGTCACAAGCTGGGCGGAATTTACCGCGTCGATTATGAACACGCCGAAGAACAGTCCCACGAAAAACGAAAAGGCCAGGTTGCGCGAGAGCCAGCCGAGCGCGTCGAGTATGTACGGGTGTATGGCGAAATAATACACCGCGCAAAGCGCCGCCCACGCGGCGGAGAACTTGGGGCAGATAAGCCCCTGCACGTTCCCCCACTGCCCCCGGTAGTCCCAGAGGCGGACGTTCAGCACCTTCAGGCTGATAAGGCCGCATATGTACTCAATGGCCGTCATTGCCGCGGCGCCTGTGAGGAAGAGCGCGGCGCGCGTCCAGAAAACGCTCTCGAAGGCGCTGTAGCGCTCCAGCGAAACTATGAGGTACAGCGCGCAGAGGCCCAGGCCGTATAGCGGCACCCACGGGCCGGTGCAGAAGCCGGGGTTTATCCACTTCCGCTCCGGGTTCGCGGAGGAGAAGAAGCGCCGGAAGATGAGCTCTATAACCCAGCCGGCCATCGAGCCCATGCAGAACAGAAAGGCAAGTATCAGGAATTGGGGCATATGTATTCCTTTCCGTATCCGCCGCGGGCTCAGCCGCCCGTCCCGGCCTCTATCTCGGCGAGGTGGACGTACTCGTCATAGCTGCACATGCGGTCGGTTATGCTCCCGTCCGCGTTTATCTCTATTATCCGGTTGGCCACGGTCTGCGTAAGCTGATGGTCGTGGCTCGAGAAAATCACGTTGAAGTCAAAGGCGGCAAGGCCGTTATTGAGCGCGGCTATGCTCTCAAGGTCGAGGTGGTTCGTCGGCTGGTCGAGCAGCAGCACGCTCGCGCCGGAGAGCATGAGCTTGCTTATCATGCAGCGCACGCGCTCGCCGCCGGAGAGGACGTTTACGCTCTTATACACCTCGTCGCCGGAGAAGAGCATCCGGCCGAGGAACTGCCTGAGATAGCTCTCGCGCTTGTCCTCGGAAAACTGGCGCATCCAGTCCATGATGGACAGCTCGCAGCCGTCGAAGTACGCGCCGTTATCGCGCGGCATATAGCTCTGCGTAGTGGATACGCCCCATTTTATCGTGCCGGAGTCCGGCTCCTCCTCGCCCATGAGGAGCTTGAAGAGCAGCGTGACCGCCCTCTCGTCGCGGGAGATCAGGGCTATCTTGTCCTCCTTACCCATGATGAAGCTGACGTTTTTGAGCACGGGGACGCCGTCCACGCTCTTGCACAGGTCGGTGACAAAGAGCCTGTCCTTGCCCGGCTCGCGCGCGGCCTTGAAGCCCACCCAGGGGTAGCGGCGGGAGGAGGCGGGGATCTCCTCTATCGTAAGCTTGTCGAGAAGCTTGCGCCGGGAGGTCGCCTGGCGGGACTTGGAGCGGTTCGCGGCGAAGCGGCGTATGAAGCTCTCAAGCTCCGCAATCTTCTGAGCGGCCTTCTTGTTCTGGTCCTTTATGAGCTTCTGCACCAGCTGGCTGGACTCGTACCAGAAGTCATAATTGCCGACGTACATCTTTATCTTGCCGTAGTCGATATCGACTATGTGCGTGCAGACGTTATTCAAAAAGTACCTGTCGTGGCTCACCACAAGCACGCTGCCCTCGTAATCCATGAGGAAGTCCTCGAGCCAGACCACGCTCGCAAGGTCCAGGTTGTTCGTGGGCTCGTCGAGCAGCACGATATCCGGCTTGCCGAACAGGGCCTGGGCGAGCAGCACCTTGACCTTCAGCCGGCCGTCAAGCTCCGCCATGGGGCTGTAGTGCAGCTCCGCGGCCACGCCGAGGCCGCTGAGTATCCTGCCGGCGTCGCTTTCGGCCTCCCAGCCGCCCAGCTCCGCGAACTCCTCCTCCAACTCGCTCGCGCGGATGCCGTCCTCGTCCGTGAAGTCCGGCTTTTCGTATATCGCGTCCTTCTCCCTGCCGATGTCATAAAGGCGCCTGTTGCCCATTATGACCGTGTCCATGACCGTGTAGTCGTTATAGAGCTCCTGGTTCTGCTTCAGGACGCTCATGCGCGCCTTTGGGTCTATGTGCACGGCGCCGGCGCTCGGCTCCACCTCGCCGGAGAGAACGCGCAGGAAGGTGCTCTTCCCAGCGCCGTTGGCGCCTATGATGCCGTAGCAGTTGCCGGGATTGAACTGCAAATCCGCATGGGAAAAGAGGACCTGACCGCCGAACTGGACGCTCAGGTTCTCAACGCTTATCATTGACATGGCCCGCTCCTTACTCCCAGTCCTTCCATACCTCCGGCTGATAGCCGGCGGTGGCCCTGCGGCCGTTGCGGACTATAGGGGTTTTGATGTTGTCCGGATACTCCAAAAGCCGCTCAAAGCGCTCCGCGTCGCCCGCCATATAGCGCAGCAGGTCGGCGTCCGGGGCCTTTTCGTCGATCAGCGCGTCGAGGCCGACGGCCTGGCGCACGCTCTCAAGCTCGCGGCGGCCCATGCCGTAGCGCGGCAGATCGACGTACTGGTATTTTATGCGCCGCTCCTTGAAGTACCGCTCGGCCTTTTTTGTGTCGAAGCACTTGTTCCGGCCGTATATCTGGATGTTCACGCTCTCCCCCCGCTCACAGCTCCGTCACGACGGGGAGTATCATCGGGCTGCGGCGCGTGGCCTTGTAGAGGTAGCCCGTGAGGTTCGTGCGTATCTTGTTCTTGATGCCGTTGAGGTCGCTTATGCGCTGGTGGCGGCAGCTCGCGAGGCTCTCGTTGACAACCCGGCGCACCTCGTCGAGGAGCTCGGTACTGTCCTTCTCATAGACGAAGCCGCGGGTGATTATCTCCGGCGCGCCTATGAGCCCGCCGTCGCGCTCCGAAAGCACCAGGGCGACCACTATCATGCCGTCCTCGGCGAGCTTCTTCCTGTCGCGCAGGACCACGCTCCCCACGTCGCCGACGCCGCTGCCGTCAACAAACACGCGCCCGGCCGGGACGCTGTCGGCCAGCTTTATCGTCTTGCGGCTGAGCTCTATCACCGAGCCGTTTTCGGCTATGACGGTGTGGTTCGTGTCCACGCCCATGATGTGCGCGAGCTCCGCGTGCTTGCAGAGCATGCGGTACTCGCCGTGCACGGGGATGAAGAAGCGCGGCTTGGTCAGCGCGAGCAGCATCTTCTGCTCCTCCTGCGAGGCGTGGCCAGAGACGTGGAGGTCTGTGTGCCTGTCGTATATGACCTCGGCGCCCTTGTGGAAGAGCTCGTCTATCACCCGGGAAATCGTGTTCTCGTTGCCGGGTATGGCGCTCGCGGAGATGATGACGCGATCGTTGGCGTCTATATTTATCTGCCGGTGCTCGTTGAAGGCCATGCGGTAGAGCCCGCTCATGGCCTCGCCCTGGCTGCCGGTGGTTATTATCACGGTGCGGTCCTTGGGCTGGCCCTTTATCTGGTTGAGGTCCATCAGGGCGCCGGCGGGTATGTCCATATACCCGAGCTCCATTGCCACGCGCATCATGTTCTCCATGCTGCGGCCCGTCACGGCCACCTTGCGGCCGTACTTGGCGGCAACGTTGATTATCTGCTGTATGCGCTGGACGTTGGAGGCGAAGGTCGTGACTATTATGCGCTTCTCGCAGCCCTTGAAGAGCTCGTCGAACTTTTCGGCGACCTTGCGCTCGCTGTCCGTATGCCCCGGGCGCTCGACATTTGTGGAGTCCGCCAAAAGCGCGAGCACGCCCTGCCGGCCGAGCTGGCCGAGGCGGGCGAGGTCCATCATCTCGCCCTGTATGGGCGTGACGTCTATCTTGAAGTCCCCGGTGTGTATCACCACGCCGAGGGGCGTGCGTATGGCGAGGGCCACGGAGTCCGCTATCGAGTGGTTGACGTGGATAAACTCCACCTCAAAGCAGCCGAGCTTGAAGCGGTCCCCGGCGTGCTTGGTGAAGATCTGCGTGTTGTACAGCAGGTCGTGCTCCTCCAACTTGAGCTCGATTATGCCCGCCGTAAGCGGCGTGGCGTATATGGGCACGTCCAGCTCGCGCATGACGTAGGGCAGCGCGCCGATATGGTCCTCGTGCCCATGGGTGATGACTATGCCGCGCACGCGGTCCTTATTCGCACGGAGGTAGCTTATGTCCGGTATTACGACGTCCACCCCGTAAAGCTCCTCGTCCGGGAAGCCGAGCCCGCAGTCCACAACGAGGATGTCCTGCCCGTACTCATACACGGTGAGGTTCTTGCCTATCTCACCGAGGCCGCCGAGCGGGATTATTTTCAGTTTTGCCATATATTACTCCTTTTCCTGATATGTATAAACCTTCCGCCGGCCTTCCGCCGGGCGGGTAATCACATTTCAACCCGGCCCTCGAGCGCGCGCTGGAGCGTGGCGTCGTCGGCAAATTCAAGGTTGCTGCCCACGGGTATGCCGTAGGCCAGCCGGGTGACGCGCACGCCGAAGGGCTTTATAAGGCGGGAGATGTACATGCTCGTGGTCTCCCCCTCCGTGTCGGGGTTCAGGGCCATGATGACCTCGCTCACGCCGCCGGCGGCGACGCGGCTTATAAGCTCGGATATCCTGAGGTCGTCCGGCCCTATGTGGCTCATGGGCGAAAGCACGCCATGGAGCACGTGGTAGGTGCCGTTATACTCGCGGCCGCGCTCTATGCTCGCGACGTCGCGCGGCTCGGCAACCACGCAGATGAGCGACCTGTCGCGCTTGTCGCTCCTGCATATGGGGCAAATGTCCCCGTCGGTAAGGTTCTGGCAGACAGAGCAGGTGTGCACGCTGCCGCGCGCGGCCAGGATCGCGCCGGCAAAGCTCTCAGCCTCGCCCTCGGGCAGGCCCAGCACGTAAAACGCGAGGCGCTGCGCGCTCTTTTTCCCGATTCCGGGGAGCATTGCAAACTTATCTATCAGATTTTCAAGGGCTGAGGGGAAAAATGAGGGCATTTGTGTACTTCCTTACATTATTATTCAATCGCGGCCAGGGCCGAGGCGCGTATGCCGTCTATGGCGGCCTTCCTGTCGTCCCGGCCGAAAATCGCGTTGCCGGCCACAAGCACGCGCGCGCCGTGGGCGGCGACCACCGCCGCGGTGGAGGCGTTCACGCCGCCGTCCACCTCGAGCAGGCAGCCGGGCTTGTATTTGTCTATAAGGCCGCGGACCTCGGCCATTTTGTTGAGCGTCTCGCGCTGGAGGCTCTGCCCGCCGAAGCCGGGCTCGACCGTCATGACCAGCACCATGTCCACCCTCTCAAGGAAGGGCAGGATGATGTTCCCCGGCGTGGAGGGCTTTATCGCGAGGCCGGCAAGCTTGCCGTGCGCATGTATCTCCTTGAGGGAGTTAATCACCTCCATCGGCTCGTCGGCCTCGACGTGCACCGTGCACATGTCCGCGCCCGCGTCGCAAAAGCGCGCGGCGTATTTGCGCGGGTGCATCACCATAAGATGGGCGTCCAGAAACATATCCGTAGCGCGGCGCAGCGAGCGCAGCACGGGCAGGCCCATGGAAATATTCGGCACGAAGCTGCCGTCCATCACGTCGAAGTGCAGCCAGTCGGCCCCGGCGGCGCGCACATCCTCAACCTCGCGGGAGAGGTAGGCAAAGTCCGCCGAAAGCAGCGACGGGGCGATTTTTATGCTCAAGCTTCTTCCCTCCTAAGAAGCGCCCGCGACCTTGGCGGGCTCAGATGCGCTCGGCTATTTCGCCGGCGCGCTTATATATGTGCCCCGCGGGCACCACGCCGCGCACGGAGCTTGTGGGATACACGGACACGCCCCTGCCGAGCACGGCGCCGGGGTTCAAAACGCTGTTGCAGCCGACCTCGACATGGTCGCCGAGTATGGCGCCGAATTTTTTAAGCCCCGTGGCTATGCTCCCGCCGTCGAACTTGACGACGACGAGGCTCTTGTCGCTCTTAACATTGGACGTTATGGAGCCGGCGCCCATATGCGATTTGTATCCAAGCACGCTGTCGCCTACATAGTTGTAGTGCGGGGTCTGGACCTTGTCGAAGAGGACGGCGTTTTTAAGCTCCACGCTGTTGCCGACGACGCAGCCGTCGCCGACGAGGGCGCTGCCGCGGATGAAGGCGCAGTGCCGCACCTCGCTGCCGTGCCCGATTATGCAGGGCGCGCCGAGATAGGCGCTCGGGAACACCACGGCGTCCTTCGCTACGTATACGCCGGGGGCCGGGTTGTCGTACTCGTCGCTGCTCAGCTGCGCACCCAGGGCGATTATAAAATCCTTTATCTCGCCGAGGGCCTCCCAGGGATAGGTCTTATCCTCAAAAAGCGGGGCGGCGAGACTGTGGCTCAGGTCAAGTAATTCACGGGTTGTGTACATTATTTTACCCTTTCGAGGTGGTTATTAACCCTCATGGCGTCTATTATCTCATCAACGGCGGCCTCGCAGCGCGCGTCGGTCTCCGCCTCCGCCATGACCCGCAGCACGGGCTCCGTGCCGCTCTTGCGCAGCAGCACGCGGCCGGTGCCGCCGAGGCCGGCCTCCACCCTCTCCACCGCGGCCGTGACGGCCGGGTCCGCGAGCGTGGCGTCCTTGTCGTCCACAACGACGTTCTTGAGCACCTGCGGGTAGATTGTGACGGGTGCGCAGAGCTTGCTGAGCGGGAGCTTGCTCTCGAGCATGACCTGCATGACCTTGATGGCCGTTATCAGGCCGTCGCCCGTCGTGGCGTACTTGGCGAAGATGATGTGCCCGCTCTGCTCGCCGCCGATAATATGCCCGTTTTCGCGCATATTCTCCCAGACATACTTGTCGCCTACGGCGGTTTTCTCGTATTTAACGCCAATCTCGTCCAAAGCCTTGTAAAGCCCGAAATTGCTCATCACCGTCGTTACGACAGTGTTGTTGTCCAGCCGGCCGCGCTCGGCCATATGCCTTGCGCAGAGGTACATGATCTCGTCCCCGGAGACCGGGCGGCCCGTCTCGTCCACGGCGAGGCAGCGGTCGGCGTCCCCGTCGAAGGCGAATCCGATGTCGAGGCCCTTCTCTTTGACCAGCGCGCAGAGCGCGTCGAGGTGGGTGGAGCCGCAGTCCACGTTTATGTTGAGACCGTCGGGCCTGTTGCCTATGACATATGTGTCCGCCCCTAAGGCGTCAAAAACGCTCTTGGCGATCATCCAGGTGCTGCCGTTGGCGCAGTCGAGCCCGACCCTGACGCCCTTGTAGGAGTGCGTCGAGAGGCTGATGAGGCAGCCGATGTAGCGGTTGCGCCCGGAGGAATAGTCCACCGTGCGGCCAATGTCCGCGCCGGCGGCGAGGGGCGGCTCGGGCTCCAGCCCGTCTATGTAGTCCTCGATCCGGCCGAGGATTTCCTCCTCCATCTTCTCGCCGGCGGAGTTTATGAGCTTGATGCCGTTGTCGTGGTAGGGGTTGTGGCTCGCGCTTATCATAACGCCGCAGTCAAAGTCGTCCACGCGGGCGATGTAGCTAACGCTCGGGGTCGTGGTGACGTGCAGCAGGTAGGCGTCCGCGCCGGAGCTCGTAAGCCCCGCGGCGAGGGCGCACTCGTACATATAGCTCGAGCGGCGGGTGTCCTTGCCTATAACGACGCGCGCGCGGTGCTCGCGGCCGTAGTACCAGCCGAGCCAGCGGCCTATCTTAAAGGCGTGCTCAGCCGTAAGATCGCGGTTGGCCTCCCCGCGGAAGCCGTCGGTGCCGAAATATCTGCCCATGCGCGCCTCCTTACAGCAGGCTCGCCGCGTCCTCGTCGAGGTAGAGCGTGACGTCCGTATGCAGCTGGAGGAGGCTCGCCGGGACGCTTATCTCCGGACGGCCCTGTACGGTCTTTTTTATTATCTCGGCCTTGCCCCTGCCGAAGGCCATGAGGATGATGCTCCTGGCCTGCATGACGGTATGTATACCCATGGTGACGGCGTGGGTCGGGACCTCGTCTATGCTCTTGAAGAAGCGCTTGTTCGCCTCGCGGGTGCTCTCGGTGAGCTTCACGATGTGCGTAAGGGAATCGTAGGGCGTGAGCGGCTCGTTGAAGCCGATGTGCCCGTTGTTGCCTATGCCGAGCAGCTGCAGATCCACGCCTCCGGCGGCGGCGATCTCCGCGTCGTACTGCGCGGCCTCGGCGTCATCCTTCACAAAGCCGCTCGGGACGTGGGTGTTCTCGGGCCTGATGTCGATATGCTTGAAGAGGTTGTTGTCCATGAAGTACCTGTAGCTCTGGTCGTGGCTGCCGTCGAGGCCGAGGTACTCGTCAAGGTTGTAGCTCTTCGCCCGGGCGAAGCTCACCTCACCGGCGGCGCACAGGCGCGCGAGCTCGGCGTAGAGCTCAAGCGGGGTCGAGCCCGTGGCGAGGCCGAGGACGGCCTCCGGCTTCTTCGCGAGCAGCTCAACATAGCGCTGCGCGGCCTTTTTGCTGACTTCTTCGCGGGTTCCGGTTATGATTTTCATGCTGAAGGCTCCTTATAATATGCTCTTTATGCGGCTTATTGCCTCAACGCTGTCCTCCATGCGGCCGAAGGCGGTCAGGCGGATAAAGCCCTCGCCGCTCGGGCCGAAGCCCGCGCCGGGCGTGGTGACGACGTTCGCTTCCTCAAGCAGGCGGTCAAAAAATTCCCAGCTCCCGAGCCCGCCGGGCGCACGGAACCAGATATAGGGCGAATTCACCCCGCCGTAGACCTCGAGCCCGGCGGAGACAAGGCCCTCGCGTATTACGCGCGCGTTGTTGAGGTAGGCGCCGATGTGCCCGCGCACCTCGCGCGCGCCCTCCTCCGAATACACGGCCTCGGCGCCGCGCTGGATGATATAGCTCGTGCCGTTGTACTTTGTGGCCTGGCGGCGCATCCAGAGGTCGTAGAGCCGCGCGCCGCCACGCTCGAGCGCGTGGGGCACCACGGTCCAGCCGCAGCGCGTGCCGGTAAAGCCGGCCTTTTTTGAAAAGCTGCAGAATTCGATGGCGCAGGTCTCGGCCCCGGGTATCTCATAGATGCTCCGCGGCAGGCCGCTCTCGGTTATGAAATCCCTGTAGGCCGCGTCAAAGAGGATAACGCTGCCGTGCATGTTGGCGTAATCCACCCAGAGCGCGAGCTCCTCCTTAGTCGCGGCAGCGCCGGTGGGATTGTTGGGCGAGCAGAGGTAAATGAGGTCCGGCGCCGCGTCCCCATTGCCCGCGGGCAGGTCCTCCGGCTTCGGTATGAAGCCGTTTTCCGCCGTGCAGGGCATATACGCTATGCGCGACCATTTGCCGTCCGCGTATTTCCCCGCCCTGCCGGCGAGGACGTTGGCGTCAACATACACCGGATAGACCGGGTCGCACACCGCAACGGTGCATTCGGCGGAAAAAATGTCGCCTATGTTCCCACAGTCGGACTTCGCGCCGTCGGATACGAATATCTCGCCGGGCGCTGTATTGCAGCCGAGGGGGGCGTATTCGTTTTTGACAATGGCCTCGCGCAGGAAGCCGTACCCGTCATAGGGGCCGTAGCCGCGGAAGGTCTCCGCGTCCGCCTGCTCCTCGGCGGCGGACTTCATGGCCTCCACGCAGGCGCGCGGCAGCGGCAGCGTTACGTCGCCTATGCCGAGGCGTATGAGGCGCTTATCCGGGTGCGCGGCCTCCTGGCGGGCGGCCCGGCGGGCCACCTCGGCAAAGAGGTAGTCCCCGGGGAGGGCGAGGAAATTTTCGTTGATTTTAAGCATGTTCCACCTCAGCACAGCTCGGCGTCATATACCGTGACGGCCGGGCCGGTCATGTAAATAAGGTTCTTATCGCGGTCCCATTCTATGAGCAGCTCGCCGCCGCGAAGTATGAGCTTCGCGCTGTTCTCGCACCGGCCGTTGACAACGGCGGCCGCGAGGGCGGCGGTGGAGCCGGTGCCGCAGGCCATGGTCTCGCCGCTGCCGCGTTCCCAGACGCGCATCTTGAGCGTGCTGCGGTCTATTACCTGGACGAACTCCGTGTTCACGCGCTCCGGGAAAAGCGGGTGGTTCTCAAAAAGCGGCCCGAGGCTCGGCAGATCGAGCCAGTCCACATCCTCGACGAAAACGACCGCGTGCGGGTTCCCGACGGACAGGGCCGTCACATTCCAGACGTTGCCGCCGACCTCCACGGGCTGGTCGATGAACGCCCCGCCGGTGGCGTCAACGGGTATCCTGGCCGGCTCGAACTCGGGGGAGCCCATGCACACGCGCACGCTCTCCACCGCGCCGTCCTCGACGTTCAGCCAGAGCGTCTTTACGCCCGCGCCGGTCTCAACGGTTATCACGTCCTTATCGGTCATGCCGCGCTCGTAAACGTATTTCGCCACGCAGCGTATGCCGTTGCCGCACATCTCGGCCCGCGAGCCGTCGGCGTTGTACATATCCATGAGGAAGTCTGCCTTCTCGCTCGGGCAGATGCATATAAGCCCGTCGCTGCCCGCGCCGAAGTGCCTGTCGGAGACACGGCGCGAAAACTGCGGCCGCTCGGAGGCGGGCAAATCCTCCGCGAAGCAGTTGACGTAGACATAGTCGTTCCCGCAGCCCTGCATTTTGGTGAACTTCATATCGGTCACTCCCAACAGCTAAAATAACACATACACTATGATTATAAACTATTCACCGCAAAGATGCAACAAATATATGCATACGCGCCGGGCGCGGCCGGCGCAGGGCAAAAAACTCCCCGGGGAAGCCCCGGGGAAGTATCCGTCCTTATTCCGCGAGGTAGCCGGCCTCGCTGAGCTCGCGCCTTACGCTTTCGAGCGCGCGGCGGTCGGGGCATATGAGCGTGTGCCAGTGCGCGCCGCCCGTCAGGGCGCTGAGCGGCTCGGCCGAGGACTCCATGACCCGGCTCACAAAGTCGCTCACGTCCCGCCGCGAGCGGAGGTTGAGCTCCGCCGTCAGCTTTCCGTACACCGCGTGGGCCACGCTCACGTCCAGCACCAGGCAGCCGTTATCCACCATTATATTCAGCTCATTGCGCATATTTTCCCGGTCGTGCCGGCAGGGCAGCACCGTGCGGATGCCCTCGCCGTGCCCGGAAAGTATATAGCCCCTCGGCGTCGCGATTATGTCCATCCCCTCGGCGCGCAGCAGCGCCACGTCGCCGACCACTATCTGCCTGCTCACCCCGAAGCGCTTGCCGAGGGCGGTCGCGGTCAAATAAGAGTCCGCCTCCTCGAGCTCCAGGGCTATTGCCCGGCGGCGCTCAGCCCCGTCCATTTTTTCCTCCGGCGGCAAGCATGGCCTGCTTGATGGCCAAAAGCTTGTCGCTTAAATCTACATAATAATTGTGCGGATAGTCAAATCTCTGCACCTCAGGCCAAAGCGTCGCAACCTCTTTCTGGCAGTACGCCTGAATCTCGGGCAGGCTCGGCAGCTTGTAGACAAGCTCGCCGCCCTTGAACACCGGCACCTGCAGCTCGCGGGCCACAAAGTTGTGCATGGTTTTCTGCTTCCAGGTAGCGTCCGGGTCGCGTATGACCAGATCCTTCGTGTCGTCCACGGTCTCGTCGTACAGGGCGATGTAGTCCGCCTCGGCCATGCCGCTCTCCCGCCCGTAAAAGCGGTAGAGGCGCTTGTAGTGCGGATTGGTTATTTTTCCAACATTTTCGCTTATCTTTATCCGCGGGACTATCTCCCCGCCCTCCTCAACGGCGACAAGCTTGTACACTCCGTCAAACACCGGGCTCGTCCGGCTGGTAATGAGCCGCTCGCCCACGCCGAAGGAATCTATGCACGCGCCCTGGCGCAGCAGCTCGCGTATCAAGTACTCGTCGAGGCTGTTCGAGCAGGTTATGGTGCACTCCGTCCAGCCCGCCTCGTCGAGCATTTTGCGCGCCTGCCGGGTCAGGTACGCAAGGTCGCCGGAGTCGAGCCGTATGCCGCATTTGCTTATCCCGCGCGGCTTGAGCACCTCGTTAAAGGCGCGTATCGCGTCCGGCACGCCGCTGCGGAGGGTATCGTAGGTGTCCACAAGCAGCACGGCGTTGTTCGGGTAGGTCTCGCAGTAGGCCTTGAAGGCCTCGTACTGCGTCGGGAACATCTGCACCCAGGCGTGGGCCATGGTGCCAGCGGCGTTGACGCCGTAGATCTGGTCCGTAAGCACGCAGGCCGTGCCCTTGCAGCCGCCTATGAACGCCGCCCTCGCGCCGAGGACGGCGGCGTCCGCGCCCTGGGCCCTGCGCGAGCCGAACTCCAGCACCGTGCGCCCATCCGCCGCGCGCACCACGCGGTTGGCCTTTGTTGCAATGAGGCTCTGGTGGTTTATGGTGAGCAGCAGGAAGGTCTCCATAAGCTGCGCCTCTATGGCGTTCGCGCGGACGGTTATGATGGGCTCGCGCGGGAATACCGGCGTCCCCTCAGGCACGGCCCACACGTCGCCCGTGAAGCGGAAGTCCTTGAGATACTCGAGGAAGTCCTCCCCGAATATCCCGCGCGAGCGCAGGTAGTCGATGTCCTCGCCGGAGAAGTGCAGGTTTTTTATATAGTCCACCGCCTGCTCGAGCCCGGCCGCTATGGCAAAGCCGCCCTCGTCCGGCACCGTGCGGTAGAAGAGGTCAAAATAGGTCACCGTGTCCTTCATCCCGGCGTTAAAATAGCCGTTCGCCATCGTGAGCTCATAGAAGTCGCAGAGCATCGTGTAATTAAGGCCGCTGTATTTCTGCATAAGACATTTCCCCAATGCTTTATATTTTGTCAGTCGAGCTTCAAATCGCCCTCGCGTATCCAGCCGAGCCTGCGGCACACAAGGCCGAGCGCCCAGCATATCACCGCCGGCAGCACGAAGCATATGAGCACCAGCCCGAGATAGTCGAACCAGGTCGGGTCAATCGCCACGGCGCCCTCGGCGAGGGCGTCCTCGGCGGGGCTGAGCCAGCCGGTCCAGATGCCTATGGGCCCGCAGAGGCCGCAGGTGCCCATGCCGGAGTTGATGGCCGCGCCGTTCATCTCAAGCTTGAACACGCAGGTAGCTATGGGCCCGGTTATCATGCTCGTGACTATGGCCGGGATCCATATCTTCGGGTTGCGGACAATGTTGCCCATCTGCAGCATGCTCGTGCCGAGCCCCTGGCTGACAAGCCCGCCCCAGCGGTTCTCGCGGAAGCTCATAACGGCGAAGCCGACCATGTTCGCGCAGCAGCCGGCCACGGCCGCGCCGCCCGCAAGGCCCACCAGCCCGAAGCTCGAGCATATCGCCGCCGAGGATATAGGCAGCGTGAGGGCGATGCCCACAAGCGCGGAGACTACAATGCCCATCCAGAAGGGCTGCAGCTCCGTGGCGTACATGATGAGCCAGCCTACATAATCCGCCGCCGCGCCTATCGGCGGGGCGATAAGCGCCGCGAGCGCGACGCCGGCAAATATGGTGACGAGGGGCGTTACAAGGACGTCTATCGGCGTCTCCTTGCTGACGGCCTTGCCGACCTCCGCGGCGATGATGGCCACAAACAGCACGGCGAGCGGCCCTCCGGCCCCGCCCAGATCATTTGAGGCCCATCCGACCGCGGTGAGCGAAAAGAGCACCAGCGGCGGGCACTTGAGCGCCCAGCCTATCGCCACGGCCATGGCCGGCCCGCTCATCGCGCTCGCATAGCCGCCCACCGTGGTAAAGAGCTCCACGCCCGTCTGGGAGCCGAGGGTGTTGAGTATGGTGCCGATGAGCAGCGAACAGAAAAGCCCCTGCGCCATGGCCCCCAGGGCGTCGATGCCGTAGCGCCTGAGCGAGATCTCGATGTCCTTCCTCTTTAAAAACGCCCGGACGGCGCCCATAATGACCACTCTCCCCTTATTGTATACCTGACTATCAAGACAGGTCTCAGCCTTTATGCGGTAAGTGTACATCCGCGGGCGCGGCTTGTCAAGGATAGATAGATTGTTAACGCAATCGGCGGCAATAAGGCCCGTGCGCCGGCGGTTAAATGCAGTTTGCGGCAATATCGCGCGGCTTTTCCTTCGCCGGCGCAGTCCGCGCCCTCCATGGAAGGCCTGCGCCGGCCCGGACAAGTCGAAAAATGTCTAATCATATTCTTATGTCGATTTTGTAACCAAAAGTATATGTAATTTTCCTTGTAATTTTGCCGGACTATGTATAAGCTATAATTACGAAAAGATATTATGTTACCCGAGGAGCATTATCATGTACAGAGCGCGGCATTTGAAATACACACGGCACAGGGTCACCCTCCCCATGCTTGTCTTTATTGCGCTCCTGAGCGTGGTCATACTTATATTCCCCACCTCCGCCGCGGGCACGGCGCCTGAGCCGGACGCGGTCAGCGGCGCGCGCAGCGAGCTTGCCGCAAGCTCCGCCGGGGCGTACAGCATCCTCACCTCCGCCCGCCGCGGCGGGGCCGTGAACACCTCGGTCTCGGACGCCCTCGCCGGCTCCACCATCAGCTTCAGCGTCTCGCCGGACGACGGCTGGGAGGTCGCCTCCGTCGAGGTCATCAGCGCCTCGGGGACCAGCCTGCAGCTCGTCCGCATCGACGGCGACAGCTTCAAGTTCGTCATGCCGGGCTCCGGCGTCGTGATAAACGCGGACTTCCAATACGCCCGCACAGCCTGAATCACCGCCCCGCTCTCCTCCGCGAGAGCGGGGTTTTTGTGCATCTTGTTCAGATTCGCGCGATTTTAAAGCCTTCGTTTATGCGCTTTTGCGGATTGACTTTTGCCGCGCAAAGCGTTAGAGTATTTGCAACAGCACCGGCAGACCGCCGGAGAAAGGAGACAGAGCCATGATGAACCGCAACTACCTCGTCAACGCTTCCGTCTCCAACTGCGCCCAGGCTCGCGATTCCTTTGCGGGCTTCTTTGGCTATGTCTATTTTAGCTTTTACTTTTACTTCCAGACTGACCAGAGAAGCCTTGCAAGACAAGCGGCCTGCTGAATAAAGCGACAGCGGCCCTCGCCTACAAGGCGGGGGCCGTTTTTTTGTTGCCCGGAATCGCACAAGAAGGAGAGACGAAAATGAAAAAGAAACTGCTCTGCATCGCGCTGGCCGCGATAATGGTCCTGGCCCTGGCCGCCTGCGGCGAGGAGCCCGCCCCCGAGACGGAAGCCCCGGCCGAAAGCTCCGAGGTCCCCGCCAGCGAAGCCCCCGAGAGCGGCGAGCCGCTCTACACCGTCGGCATCTGCCAGCTGGCCCCGCACACCGCGCTGGACGCCGCCACCCAGGGCTTTATCGACGCGCTGACCGAGGCCCTCGGCGACGACGTTGAGATAAAGAACAACAACGCCGGCGGCGAGCAGCCCAACTG
This sequence comes from uncultured Oscillospiraceae bacterium, assembly GCA_944385815.1. Taxonomy (GTDB): domain Bacteria; phylum Bacillota; class Clostridia; order Oscillospirales; family Oscillospiraceae; genus Scatomorpha. The sequence goes on from CALWYQ010000080.1 coordinate 17,189, forward strand.
CGTTACGATAATTGACGGCTACGTCTCCGAAGGCGTTGACCTCATCCTCGCCAATGCGACCGGCGCCCTCCAGGCCGCCGCCTCCGCCACTGCCGACATCCCCGTCCTCGGCACCGCGGTCACCAACTACGCCATTGCCCTCGGCCAGGACGACACGATGGTCGAGGTCCTCGGCAGCAACATTTCCGGCACCAGCGACCTCGCCCCGCTCGACCAGCAGGCCGCGATGGTCCAGGAGCTCTTCCCCGACGCCGAGACGGTCGGCCTGCTGTACTGCTCCGCCGAGCCCAACAGCGTCTACCAGATCGAAGTTATCCAGGCCGAGCTTGAGGCCCTCGGCTACGCCACCGAGGTCTACGCCTTCACCGACGCCAACGACCTCGCCTCCATAACCCAGACCGCCTGCGACAACTCCGACATCCTCTACATCCCCACCGACAACACCGCCGCCAACAACACCGAGGCCATTGCGAACGTGGTCCTCGCGGCGGGCGTCCCGGTAGTCACCGGCGAGAGCGGCCTCTGCTCCGGCTGCGGCGTGGTCACCCTCTCGATAGACTACTACGAGCTCGGCCAGATAACCGGCGAGATGGCCGTGCAGATCCTGACCGGCGAGGCCGACGTCAGCGAGATGCCCATCGCCTATGACGAGACCTTAACCAAGATGTACAACGCCGCCAACTGCGAGGCGCTCGGCATCACGGTCCCCGAGGGCTACGAGCCGATAGAGTAATATAATATAGTAAGCAAACATTATACGCTCAGGGGGAGGCCAAAGCCTCCCCCGCACGGGCGAAATAAACGGAGAGGACAAATTAAGACATGGATTTCCTGCAATCGCTTATCAATTCCCTGCCCGGCGTTGTCGGTCAGGGGCTTATCTGGGGCCTTATGGCCATGGGCGTGTACATCACCTTCCGCATCCTTGACATCGCCGACCTGACGGTAGACGGGACGCTCGGCTTCGGCGGGGCGGTGTGCGTGCTCCTAACGCTCAACGGCGTCAACGTCTGGCTTGCGACGCTTGTCGCGATGCTGGCCGGTATGCTCGCCGGGCTGGTCACCGGCCTTTTCCACACGAAATGCGGGATCCCTGCCATACTCGCCGGCATCCTCACCCAGCTGGCGCTCTATTCGATAAACCTCCGCGTAATGGGCTGGGGCACGACGGCCGGGACCCAGGCCACGCTGGCGATAAGCGTAGACAAGTACGAGCTCATCCACTCCAGCCGCTATGTGCGCGATTTTTCCGAGCACATCATGCAGAACCCGATAATAATCATGCTGCCGATAACGGCGATAATCGTCGCGGTGCTCTGGTGGTACTTCAAAACCGAGCACGGCAGCGCTCTCCGCGCCACGGGCGCCAACCTCCAGATGGCGCGCGCCCAGGGCATCAACACCTCGAGCGCCACGGTAGTGGGGCTGATGATTTCAAACGGCATGGTCGGCCTCGCCGGCGGGCTCCTGGCCCAGTACCAGGGCTCGAGCAGCGTGGACATGGGCCGCGGGGCGATAGTAATCGGCCTTGCCGCCGTAATAATCGGCGAGGTGCTGCTGCGCGGGCACGGCAAGGTGCTCACTGGCCTCATCGGCTGCACGGTGGGCGCGATAGTCTACTACTTTGTTATCCAGATAGTGCTCAGGCTCGGCCTCGGCACCAACGACCTCAAGCTTTTCACCGCGCTTATAGTCGCGCTCTTCCTCGCCATACCGTACTGGAAGGGCAAAGCGGCCGCGGCGCGCCGCCGCTCAGTTGAGAATAAGGAGGATAAAACCAATGCTGCAGCTTAAAAACGTCTCCAAGACCTTCAATCCCGGCACGATAAACGCCAAGACCGCGCTCCGGGGCCTCAACCTCACGCTCAACGACGGCGACTTTGTCACGGTTATAGGCGGCAACGGCGCGGGCAAGAGCACCATGCTCAACGCGATAGCGGGCGTGTTCGAGGTGGACTCCGGCTCCATCACCATAGACGGCGCGGACATCACCCGCCGCAGCGAGCACAAGCGCGCCAAATACATCGGCCGCGTGTTCCAGGACCCGATGATGGGCACCGCCCCGACCATGACCATTGAGGAGAACCTCGCCCTCGCCGCCCGCCGCGGCAGCCGCCGCACCCTCGCCTGGGGTATCAAAAAGAGCGAGCGCGCCGAATTCCGCGAGAGGCTCGAGTCCCTCGGCCTCGGCCTTGAGGACAGGATGACCACCCGCGCGGGCCTGCTCTCCGGCGGTCAGCGCCAGGCCCTGACCCTGCTCATGGCCAGCCTTGTAAAGCCCAGGCTCCTGCTCTTAGACGAGCACACCGCCGCCCTCGACCCGGCCACCGCCGAGCGCGTCTTAGAGCTCAGCGACCAGATAGTCGAGGAGGGCCGCCTCACCACCCTCATGGTCACGCACAACATGCGCGACGCCATAGAGCACGGCAACCGCCTTATAATGATGAACGAGGGCCAGATCATCCTCGACATCTCCGGCGAGGAAAAGCGCCGCCTCACGGTGGACACCCTGCTCGCCAAGTTCTCCCGCGCCGCCGGCACCGAGCTTGTAACCGACCGCGTGCTCATAGGCGCTTAAGGCAAATAGCTTCTCTGGCAATCATACACCCTTGCCTTATTGGGTGGGGGTGTATTTTTGCGGCCGTTTTTTGGCCGGATACACACATTTCAGCATCAGGAGGAAACAAAAATGCACATGAAACTGCTCTCCGCCGCGCTTGCCGCGGCCATGACGCTCACGCTTGCCGCCTGCGGCACGGACGAGGGCGCCGACAACCCGGATGCCTATACCGTAGGCATATGCGAACAGCTGGAACACGTCTCCCTCAGTGAGGCCACGCGCGGCTTTAAGGACGGCCTGGTCGAAATTTTCGGCGAGGACGGCGTGGTGTTTACCGAGGGGAACGCGCTCGGGGAGCAGACGAACTGTACGACAATAATAAACGGCTTTATAGCCGAGGGCGTTGACCTCATCCTCGCCAACGCCACCTATCCGCTCCAGGCGGCGGCCTCCGCCACGGCCGAGATACCCATACTCGGCACCTCCGTCACCGACTACGGCACCGCGCTGAACATAGACGGCTTCAGCGGCACGGTGGGCACCAACATCTCCGGCACCAGCGACCTTGTAGATCTCGCCGAGCAGGCCGCGCTCCTTTCGGAGCTCTTCCCCGAGGCCGGGACCGTGGCGCTGCTCTACTGCTCCGGCGAGCCCAACAGCGTCTACCAGATAGAGACCGTGCGCGCCGAGCTTGAGGCCATGGGCTACACCTGCGAGCCCTACGCCTTCACCGACGTGAACGACCTCTCGAGCGTGGTCCAGGCCGCCTGCGAGGCCGCGGACGTGATATACACCCCGACGGACAACACCGTCGCGGCGAACACCGAGACCGTCTCCAACATCGCCCTCTCCGCCGGCGTGCCCATAGTGGGCGGCGACCCGGGCATCTGCTCGGGCTGCGGCGTCGCGACCATCACCTGCGACTACTATGAGCTGGGCCGCCTCACGGCCGAAATGGCCGCCGGCATCCTCCGCGGGGAGACGGATATCTCCACCCTCCCCATCGAGTACGGCACCATGGAAAAGATTTATAACAGCGCCAACTGCGAAGCCCTCGGCATAACCGTCCCCGAAGGCTACGTCCCCGTAGAATAAGCCAGTCAAGCCGCCCGCGCACAGCCGCGAGCGGCATTTTTTATAAATATGGTTGACCTTACGCGCTGTGCGTAGTATAATACGTACAATAAGTTTGTTATTATTCCGCCGATGTCTAATCTGACACCGGGTTTTTTACTATATGGAGGCGTGATTTGACCAATAGCTGATTAATACAAAAAAGGGGGTAATCGTTTGCGGGACCTGAAACACACCATCGCCTTTGAGGAGCTGCTCCGTTCGGCCAACAATGAGCTCGTCAGGGCGGCCTGCGCGGAGGGACGGCTTGCGCTGGCGTACAACTGCTCGCACATACCGGAGGTGCTGCTCGACGTGCCCGGCTGCTTCGGCGTGCGGCTGCGCGCGCCCGGCTGCGCCAATCCGGACATGGCGACGTACTACATGACCAACCGCTCCTGCCCGTACTCCAAGAGTATACTCGAGCGTGCCTTTGAGGGCGGGTACAACTTCATCGCCGCCCTCCTCGGCCAGGAGTGCTGCACCACGATGAACCGCATGGAGCAGTACTTTGAGTACTGCGAGCTCATACCGGACAAAAAGTTTTTTGTCTCCTGTCTCGACGTGCCCATAAACCGCTCGGAATGGCACGAGGGCTACTATGAGCGGCAGCTCCGCTGCAAGGTCATCGAGCCGCTCGAGCGCGCCTACGGCATAGACTTTTCCGACGAGGCCCTCCTGGGGGCCATAGAGCGGCACAATGAGCTCTGCCGGGTAATAAACGCGATCGGGGATTACCGCAAGGCCGAAAACCCCGTCATAACCGGCTATGAGTTCGCGCTCATGCAGCTGTGCAGCCTCACCTGCCCCAAGGACAAGCTCCTGCCCATGCTGTACGAAACGCTTGAGGAGCTCAGGGTCCGCGAGAGCGAGCCGAAGCCCTGGTTCCGCGCGCGCGTCATGGTGGTCGGCTCGGAGATAGACGACCCGGAGTTCACGAAGATGTTAGAGGGCTGCGGCGCCTATGTCTGCGCGGACCGGTACTGCTTCGGCTCCATGCCCGGCCGCGAGGAGATAGCCGTCTCCCCCGGGGAGGCGCCGCTGCACGCGATAGCCCGCCACTACCTGCACAATAACCACTGTCCCCGGGCAATGGGCCCCCTGCCCCTCGTCGGGCGCAAGAACTACGTCTACGACAAGGCGAAGGAGTACGGCGCGGAGGGCATAATTGTCGAGAGCATGAAGTTCTGCGAGTACTGGGGCTATGAGCGCGCGCAGGACGCGATGTGGCTGACCGAGGGCTTTGAGGTCCCCGGCTCCATGCCCGTATGCCAGATAGAGCGCGACTACACGACCGCCGCCGCCGGCCAGCTGCGCACACGCTTCCAGGCCTTCGTCGAGTCGCTGGAGATAAAGCGCATCCAGGGCGCGATATAGGAGGTGCCGCATGAAAAAGAGACCGTTCAAGGAGCGTTACCCGACGCTCAAAAGCTTCCTCAAGGGCGACGGGCCCTGCCATTACATAGGCGACCGCTATATTGAAGGCACCAACATCTACGACCGGCGCGAGTGGCGCGGCGTTGTGGACACCGCCTACGACTTCGGCTGGTGGCTGGCCACCTGGCTCAAGATGGGCGCCTTCGCCGCAAAGAACCCCGTGCGCATAGTCCGCGCCTTCTGGAACTACCGCTGGCTGAGCAGCTATCTCGCCGCGCCGCACATGGTGGACAAGTGGATAGCCGGCGACCGCGGGCTCATGCTCCGCTGCGACCGCCACGCCCTCAACGCCATGATAAGCGACACGGTGGACATACTCTGGAAGATGATACGCGCCGACCGAAAGCTTGGCAAGACGAAGTACACGGACAGGACCGTCGCCTTCGACTACACCCTCCCCCGCCACGTCATGGCCGGCTTCCCGGGCTGGGACTCCGTCAACATCAACCAGCAGTGCGCCTTCATGCTCCCGCTTATGATAAAGCAGATGGGCGCGTATTACATTGACCAGAGCGTATCCGTCGGCATCCCGCAGGACATGTGCACCCTTCCCCTTGTCGAGGTCGGCGTAGCCGTGGAGCACGAGTACCCGGATTTGGGGAACTTCTGGCTCTGCACGAACAACCCCTGCGACGCCAACATGATGGACAACGCCGTAATGTACCGCGAGCTCTCCGACAACGGACGCAAGGCCGTCCACGCCTTTGTTACGCCGCTCATGTACGACGACCCGACGACCAAGGAGCTCGGCATACACGAGGTCTACTCGGCCATAGAGTTCATAGAGCGGCAGACCGGGCAGAAATTCAACTGGAACACCTTCCGCGCCGCCGTTGAGAGCGTCAACCAGGTAACGCGCGAGGAGCTGGAGCGCTGGGACATTTACGCCACGACCAACACCATCGGCCTCAACGCCGTCTGCCAGGGCTTCTTCCGCATATACTTCTACCAGCAGAGCGCGAACAAATTCTTCG
>CALWYQ010000081.1 GCA_944385815.1 uncultured Oscillospiraceae bacterium
AGCAAGGTCACCGCGACGGAGCTCAAGAGCCTTCCCGAGCCGGACCCGGAGAGCGCGCAGCTTGTGGAGCGCGCCGTGCGGCCCTTCCGTATGCCGGAGCTGAGCGGCACACGCCGCCTCACGGGCGCGGAGCGCGGCACCGCGACGCATCTCGCGCTGCGCTACATAGAGTTGGGCGCGATACACAGCGCCGGGGACGCGCGCGACGCCATAGAAGCGCTTGTGCTGAGCGGCCGCCTCTCGCGCCGCGAGGCCGGGGCCGTGGACGCCGGCAGCGTTTTCGCGCTCGCCGCCGGGCCGCTCGGGCGGCGCATAGCGGCCGCGGACAGGGCCTGGCGCGAGTTCTCCTTCTCCCTGCTCTGCCCGGCGGAGGACATATTCCCCGGCGCGGAGGGCGACGAAATTCTGCTCCAGGGCGTTGTGGACTGCTGCTTTGTTGAGCGCGGCGGGCTGGTCGTGGTCGATTACAAGACCGACGCCGTCCCCGCGGAGGAGGTCGAGGAGCGCGCGGAGAGCTACAGGCCGCAGATAGAGGCCTACGCCCGCGCCATGCACAGCATAACCGGCCTTCCGGTGCGCGAAAAAATCGTCTACTTCCTCAGCGCGGGGCGCGGAGTTCAGCTTTAGGGATTGACACGCACAACTGTTTGTAATATAATGTGCACAGGGATATGTATGAATTACGCCTAATACATTTTGAAAGGTGATTATAATGAGCGACTACAGCAACATCAGCATTGGTGAGCGCATCGATGGCCTGCTCCGCGAGCGCGGTATTTCCGGCAGCAAGATGAGCACCGACCTCGGCATGTCCCGCAGCTTTATGACAGAACTTCGCAAGGGCCGCGCCAAGGGCATCAATGCCGAGACCGCGGGGCGCATAGCAGACTACCTCGGCGTTTCTGTGGACTTCCTGCTCGGCAAGAGCCCCACGCCGAAGGTCACCGACGACCCGATGGAGAGGGAGCTTGCCGGCTATCTTGACGAGCTGCGCAACCGCCCCGAGCAGCGTATGCTTTTCTCCGCCACGCGCAAGGCCACCCGCGAGCAGATCGAGGCCATAACCCGCATGGTTGAGGAAATGCAGAAGGGCTGATGAGCTATATTGAAGGCGCGGACTACTGGGTGAGGCTTGTAAGCTTCCCGAACATGGGCTCACCGGCGGTGACCGCGTCGAACGGCGACGGCACCTTTACCATCTATGTCAACGCCATGTTCTCCCCGGAGCGCCAGCGCGAGGGTCTCAGGCACGAGCTTGAGCACATCAACGCCGGGCACTTTTACCGGGACGACGTGGAGCTGGCGGAGCTGGAGGCCGCCGCCGACGGAATTATATCCCTTGCCCCGCCGGAGAAAGGGCCTCAGCCCGTCTCCGGCGGGCGGAGCATACCCTTCTATCAGAGCATGGGCGAGCTGCTTGAGGATTTTATCCGCCGCGCTTCGCCCGGGAGCCTGAAGCTTTTGCGCCGGGAGGGCTTTCTCCCGGAGGAGACGAAGCCCTGAGGAGGAGCCGTATGGACAGGAGACCGATAGGCATATTTGATTCGGGCGTCGGCGGCCTCACGGCCCTGCGCTCACTGCGCGCGCTGCTTCCGTGCGAGGATTTGATTTTCCTTGCGGATACGGCGCGCGTGCCATATGGCGTCCGGGGCGCCGGCGAGCTCAACGCCATAGCGGAGGACAATTTCCTGCTGCTGGAGTCCCTCGGCGTCAAGGCCGTGCTCGCCGCCTGCGGCACGGTAAGCGCAAACTGCGCCGCGCTGATAGACGGCTGGCCCACCCCGGCCTGCGGCGTGCTCGAGCCCTCAGTGAGGGCCGCCGCCGCGGCGGCGCGCGGGCGCGCCGGGGTCCTGGCCACGGAGGCCACGGTGCGCTCGGGCGCGTTTGAACGGCTGTTTGCCTCCATAGCGCCGGAGCTGGAGCTGCTCTCGCGCGGGAACACCGAGCTTGTCCCCCTCGCCGAGGCCGGGCGGACCTCGCCCGGCGACGCGGAGGTCAGGGCCGCGCTTGAGAGGGCGCTCGAGCCCTTCCGGGCCGCGGGCACGGATACGCTCATACTCGGCTGCACGCACTTCCCGCTTTTCTCCGAGGCAGTGAAGGAGCTGCTGCCCGGGGTGACGCTCATAAACTCCGGCGAGGCCGGCGCGCGCGCCGCCGCCGCGCTATGCAGCGGCAGGGGGCTGCTGAATCCTGGCCCCGGGCCCGGCAGCACGCATTATTTTGTAAGCGGGGATATAAGCAGCTTTGCCGCTGCCGCCGCCCGCTTCCTGCCCGGCGGCATAGAGGCGGCGGAAATATCCCGCGCAGAGCGAGAAAGGTCTTGACAAACGCGGTGCGCGTTGGTAGTATATTAGCGTGCTATCGCGCTAATAGAGTAAAGTGAAAGGCGAAGGGCTATGGATGAGATACTTTCGCGGGAGGAGAGGCTTGTACGGGCCCTGCGCTCGCTGTATTCGAGCTGCGGCTACAGGCCGTACCGCATGAGCAAGTTTGAGGAGTACGACCTCTATGCCGAAAACCGCAGCTTCCTGCCCGCGGGCGGGGTAATAACCTTTACGGATACCAACGGGCGGCTGATGGCGCTCAAGCCGGACGTGACGCTGTCCATAGCCAAGAACCTTACGGCCGGGCCGGGCGGCAGCGTCCGCGTGTATTATGACGAGAGCGTCTACCGCGCGCCGGACAGGCAGCTGGGCTTTCAGGAGATAACCCAGGCCGGGCTCGAATACCTCGGCGAGGCGGACGCCTACGCCATGGGCGAGGTGGTCAGCCTCGCGGCGGGGAGTCTTGCGCTGATTGAGGCAGGCAGCGTGCTTGACCTCTCGCACATGGGCTTCATAAACGGCCTTATCGGCGCGCTCGGCGTAGGCGAGCGGGCGAGGGGTGAGCTGCTGCGGGCCATAGCCGGACGCAACGCCCATACGCTCAGGGAGCTCTGCACCCAGTGCGGAGTATCCGGCGCGCCGGTGGAGCGGCTGTGCCGCGCGGTGGGGCTCTACGGCCCGCTGAGGGAGAACCTCCGCGAGCTGAGAGACATGTCCGTCAACAGCGAGACGGAGCGCGCCGTGCGCGAGCTTACGGAGCTTGACGGCGTGCTTGAGAGCTTCGGCGTGTCCGGCGGCGTCAACCTCGACCTCTCCATAACCAGCGATACGGACTATTATAACGGCCTTGTTTTCAAGGGCTATGTCCCCGGGGCGCCGACGGCGGTGCTCTCCGGCGGGCGCTATGACAGCCTGCTTACCCGCCTCGGCAAGAGCGGCGGGGCCATAGGCTTCGCCGTGTACCTGAACCTCCTCGAGCGGCTCTATGAGCCGGCGGGGCCGGAGTACGACGCGGACGTGCTGCTGCTGGACGGCGGCTCCGGCGCGGCCGGGCTTGCAGCGGCGGCGAGGCGGCTGAGGGGCGAGGGGCTGAGCGTCCTTGTGCAGCGCTCCGCGGCCGGCAGGCGCTGCCGCAGGACGGCGCGCATAAATGACGGAGGGGAGGTTGAATACCTTGACTGACACCCTCGACATCGCCCTGCCTAAGGGCCGCTTGGGCGAAAAGGTAATACGCCTGCTCGGCGAGGCCGGGCTCGGCGCCGCCGGGCTCTCCGGCGAGAGCCGCAGGCTTGTGCTGGAGAGCGGGGACGGCTCGCTGCGCTTCTTCTGGGTCAAACCTGCGGACGTGCCCATATATGTCGAGCGCGGCGCGGCGGATATAGGCGTCGCCGGCAGGGACGTGCTGCTTGAGCTCGGCGCGGACGTGTACGAGCTGATGGACCTCGGCCTCGGCAGATGCCGCATGTGCGTCGCGGGGCCGGAGGGGGCGCTCGGCCGGGCCGGCGTCCTGCGCGTGGCGACAAAATTCCCCGCCATTGCAACCAGGCATTTTCAGGGCGAGGGCCGCGCGATAGATATAATCAAGCTCAACGGCTCCATAGAGTTAGCGCCGATTCTGGGGCTCTCGGACGTTATCGTAGACATAGTCGAGACCGGCACAACCCTGCGCGAGAACGAGCTTGTGGTTTTGGAGGAAATACTGCCCATCAGCGCGCGCCTTATCGCCAACAAGGCCGCGTTCAGATTCAAGCACCCGCGCGTGGAGGCGCTGACCGCCGCGCTCGCCGGGATATTGGGAGGAGAAAAGCCATGCTGAAGATTTTTGTCCGGGGCGAAACGCCCGACGCCGAGCTTGTCCGCCGCGAGACGGGCGGGCGCGACGTGTCCGCCGTTGTCGCCGGCATTATCGCCGATGTCCGCCAGAACGGCGACGCCGCGCTGGTAAGGTATAACGCCAAATTCGATAATGCCGGGGACGCCGCGCTCGAGGTCACCGCCGCCGAGATGGACGAGGCCTACTCCTCCGTGGACCCGGAGCTCATCCGGGTCATGGAGCTCGCGGCGGAGAATATCCGCGAGTTCCACAAGCGCCAGCTGCAGAGCGGCTATGTCATGTGCGGCAAAAACGGGGCCATACTCGGCCAGCGTGTGCTCCCGCTTGCCCGCGTGGGGCTTTATATCCCCGGCGGTACTGCGGCCTATCCCAGCAGTGTGCTGATGAACTGCGTCCCCGCGCGCATAGCCGGAGTGGGGGAGATCGTTATGACCACCCCGGCGAGCGGCGGCGCCGTAAGCCCGGTGATCCTCGCCGCGGCCAGGATAGCCGGGGTAGACCGCGTTTTCCGCGTCGGCGGCGCGCAGGCCGTCGCGGCCCTCGCCTACGGCACGGAGACCATCCCGCAGGTGGACAAGATAGTCGGCCCGGGCAACGCCTTCGTCGCCGAGGCCAAGCGGCAGGTTTTCGGCCAGGTTGCCATCGACATGATAGCGGGGCCGAGCGAGATCCTGATAGTTTCCGACGGCAGGAGCGACCCCGCCTGGATCGCCGCCGACCTCCTGAGCCAGGCCGAGCACGACCGGCTTGCGACCGCGATTTTGATAACGGACAGCATGGACCTCGCGAAGGCCGTGCAGGCCGAAGTAGAGCGCCAGCTCGCCGTGCTGCCCCGCGAGGAGATAGCCCGCGCCTCTATCGAGGCAAACGGCAAGATAATCGTCACCGCCGGCCTGGACGAGGCCGTGGAAATGGCCAACGCCGTCGCGCCGGAGCACCTTGAGCTCGCCGTGGACGAGCCCTTCGCCTTCCTCGGCAGGGTGCGCAACGCCGGCAGCATCTTCCTCGGACGCTACTGCCCGGAGCCGCTCGGCGACTATCTCTCCGGCACTAACCACACCCTCCCGACCATGGGCACCGCGCGTTTTTCAAGCCCGCTCGGCGTAGAGGACTTTGTAAAGCGCTCCTACTTCAGCTACTACACCGAGGAGGCCCTCGAGTCCGTCGCGGACGCCGCGGCGCTTTTCGCGGACAGCGAGGGGCTGCACGGGCACGCAGTCAGCGCGACCGCAAGAAGGGCGGGCGGAGCCAAATGAGCCGCTACTTTGACCCGCGCTTCGAGAGCCTTGAGGCGTATGTCCCAGGCGAGCAGCCGAAGGGCGAGTACATCAAATTGAACGCAAACGAGAGCCCCTATCCGCCCTCGCCGGCCGTGATAGAGGCCATACGCGGCGCAGAGGGCTCGGCGCTCAACATGTATCCCGACGCCGGCTGCCGCGCGCTCGGCGCAGCGCTCGCCGCAAGCCTCGGCGTGGAGCCGGACAACATACTCTGCGCGAACGGCTCTGACGATATCTTGAATTTCTGCTTCATGGCTTATGGGCAGAACGGGGCGCTTTTCCCGAGTATTACGTACGGATTTTACGAGGTTTTCTGTGCGTTGCACGGCATTGAGGAGCGCCGCGCGCCCATGTACGAGGGCCTGACGCTGTGTCCGGAGGACTATTTCAACGCCGGCTGCCTTGTCGTTCTGGCCAACCCGAACGCGCAGACCGGTGTTGAAATGCCGCTTGCCGGCGTTGAGGAAATCGTCAAGAGCAACCCGGACAGCATCGTTGTAGTGGACGAGGCCTATGTCGCCTTCGGCGGGACAAGCGCGCTGCCGCTCACAAAAAAGTACGATAATGTACTTGTCGTCCGCACCTTTTCAAAGTCGCGCTCCATG
>CALWYQ010000082.1 GCA_944385815.1 uncultured Oscillospiraceae bacterium
ATCATGGCGGCGGCCTCGAAGTAGAAGCCGTTGTGCATGATGTGCATCTGCTCCATGGGCTCGCTGACCGTGGTCATCTGGAAGAGCTCCCAGCTGCTCCACACAAAGGCGGCGGAGGAGCCGAGCGCGACCAGCGTGTCCATATTCGGGGCCTTGTGCATAAGGCCCTTGAAGCCGGAGATGAAGAACTTCTTGTTGATTATCATCACGATAACCGTGAGATAAAGCTGGATAAGGGCCTGGGCCATGTAGTTCTCGGCCAGGAAGCCCGGGAGCGGCCAGCCCCACATCATCGCGCCCATGGAGAAGTACATGAGCACGCAGAGGAAGCCGACGGAGGAGATCAATCGGCGCTTGAGCACCGGGGTCTCGTGGTCCTCAAGAGCGGCCTCGGCCTCGGCCAGGTTCGCGCTGGCGGAGGACTTCTGAGCGCCCGCGCCCTTTTCGCTCGCGCCGTAGCCGGCGTCCGTGACGGCCTTTATAATGTCGGCGGCGGAGGCGGTGCCCTCCACGCCCATGGAATTGGTCAGCAGGCTGACCGAGCAGGAAGTGACGCCCGGCACAGCCGTGACAGCCTTCTCAACTCGCGCCGAGCAGGCCGCGCAGCTCATTCCGGTGACATTAAACTGCTTCATACCTTTGTTACTTACCTCCCTGTTGTCACTTCATCAACTTCTGCAGAGTTCTGAGCAGCTCGTCGATGGTCTCGTCGTTGCCCTCCCGGATGTCGTTCGCGACACAGGAGCGGATATGGTCGCTCAGGAGCTCCCGGTTAAAGGCGTTCATGGCGGCCGTTACCGCCGCGCTCTGGACAAGGATGTCCGGGCAGTACACGCCCTTTTCCACCATCCCGCGTATGCCGCGGACCTGGCCCTCAATACGGTTGAGCCGGTGGATAAGCTTTTTGTACTCCTCCGGGGTCCTCTCCTTTGTCCGGTGGCAGCAACATGTCCTATTCTCTTCCATGATGGGCTCCTTTCCCGAAAGCGCCCGTCAGCGCAATTATCATATACCCCTGATGGGTATATTGTCAATACCTGATTTGCACGTATGAGCGTCCCATTTGGCCTTGACTTCCGTCAATGCGCGCCAATCTCGCGCAGCGCGCCGTTATCGGTATAATACACCGTTACGCCCTCGCCTGCAAGGGTTTCCAGCGCATTCATGTCAAGGCTTTCGCTTATGTAGAGCGGCGCCGCCTTCAGCGCCAGTTCGGCGCAGCCGGAGTCAAAGGAGCAGAAGGCTATCTCCGGCGCGGCGGTGCGGTCGAGCCCGTCCGCGGGGTCTATGAACATCGAGCGTATGACGCCGTTTTCATAGATGTAGTAGTCCTCGCCCTCATTCATGGGATAGTCGCGCAGCAGCACGACGGAAAAGGTCCCGCCTAATTCGAGCGCGCCTATCGCCGAGACGCTGCCGCCCTCCCTGTGCGGGATCTCGAGGCTGTACTGCACGCCGGTCTCATCGTCAAGCGAGCGGCTGAAGCCGTCGGCGGAGAAGAGCGCGCCGCGCGTATAGCCTGCGGCGGCGAGGGTGCCGGCGAGATAGTCGCAGATAAAGGCGCTTTTAAGCCAGCCGAAGTCGATAAAGCGCTCCACGGCGTTTTCGGCCGCGTACTCGAGGTACTCCTCCGAAACGGCAAGGCGCACGGTATTGTCCCCTAAGAGCTCTATACGAACGGCCCCGGGGTCGGAGGCAAAGCGCGCAATTCCGGCGGCAAAGTCCGCCGCGGCGCCGCCTGCCCGGGGATCAAATTCCGCGGCCTCGGCGTCGGACACGCTGTTTACAAGCGAATAGGCCTGCTCATAGAGCGGCGCGAGATAGATATACCGCGCGCCGGCGGCCTCGACAAGGCTCAGCGCCTCATAGAGCGCGGCGTCAACCGAGACGGCCTCGTTCGGGCGGCTATTGAGGGTGAAAACGTTGTTCCTCCCCTCAAATTCGCTGTCTGCGCTGAAAATCTCAAGCGCGTCCCCCGCCGCCTCGGAATAGAGCGTGCGTATGGCGCGGCGCTCATCAGTGGCGTCCGCGCCGTCATAGCCGAGGTTATAGTAAAACGTAAAGTCCTCCGAGCAGTTCATCTCGCCGCTCAGGGCGCTTATCTCCTGCAGGCCGGCCTCTGTGCCGACAAGGGCGTTTATGCCTATGCCGAAGGACACGGCGGCTATTACGAGCAGCGCTATAAGCAGCGCTGCCCGCAGCTTCACTTTGCCCTCAGGCAGGGGTATATGCTCCACAGGCGCGACGGCCGGCCTGTCGTTTGATGGGCTTCGCTTCATCTAAGCTAAAATATGATCGTGATCAGGGCAAGCAGCACAAGCACGCCTATCAGGACGCCGAGGCAGGCCAAAAAGCTCAGCACGCCCTTTCGGCAGGCCTTGAAGTTGCGTATGTAGTTGCGCCGCCGGAACACGTAGGCCGCGATAATGCCCAATATCGGCAGTAGGAAGGAAAATATCGCGTACCACGCGCTGCCCGTATCATGTATCGGACGGTCGAGGATGACCTCGTTGGAGACGTTTTCGGCCTCGGAGCCCTCCTCGGGTGCCTCGGTGTTCACGCCTATGATGGAGAGGGTCTTGAGCGGCTCGCCCTTCTCGCGTATGGCCCTGTATTCGGCTATCTCCTCCGGGCTGCCGTAGACAAAGTGGTCGTGGCCTATGTCAACAAGCTCGGGGACATGCTCCTCGTCGTAGTGGTGGACGCCCGGGTCGTAGGTAAAGAGGATCTTGTTCTTCTCCAACTGCGGGTCGGGCAGGGGGATCGCCGATATGAGCGAGCGGGTGTAGGGGTGGAGCGGGTAGTTGAAGAGCTCGTCGGAGGTCGCCACCTCGACGATGCGCCCCTTGTATATGACGCCTATCCTGTCGGAGATATAGCGCACTATGGAGAGGTCGTGGGCGATGAACATGTAGGTCGTGCCCTGCTCCTCCTTGAACTTGTTCATCAGGTTCAGTATCTGCGCGCGTATCGACACGTCGAGCGCCGAGATGGGCTCGTCGGCCACAACGAACTCGGGCTCCATGACCATGGCGCGGGCAAGGCCCACGCGCTGGCGCTGGCCGCCGGAGAACTCGTGCGGATAGCGGGTCAGGTGCTCGGGCAGCAGGCCGACGGCCTCTATGATCTTCTCCACCTTCTGTACGCGGTCTGCCTCGTTCTTGTAGAGGTGGAAGTTGTACAGGCCCTCCGAGATGATATAGTCCACCGTCGCGCGCTCGTTCAGGCTTGCGGCGGGGTCCTGGAACACCATCTGGATGTTGCGTATAACCTCGCGGTCGAGCGAACGGGGTATCTTGCCGGAGATGCGCACGCCCTTATAGAGTATCTCGCCGGCGGAGCAGGTATTCGCGCGGACTACGGCGCGGCCTATCGTGGTCTTGCCCGAGCCGGACTCGCCGACAAGCGAGAAGGTCTCGCCCTTGTAGATGTCAAAGCTGGCGTCCTGTACGGCGCGGACAAGGCCCTCGCCCTTGCCGAAGTTGATATCAACGTGCCTGAGGCTCAAAAGCACCTCGCGGCCGTTTTCGTCTATGGGGCCGTGCTCCGGGAGGTGGCTGGCGCTGGCGTCCAGCACTTCGGTCTTTTTTTCTTTAGCCACGCTGTACGCCTCCCTTCATATGTTGAACACCTTCATAAGGGTGCCGTGGATGTCGCGGATTATTTCCGGCTTCTCCGTCTTTGGCGCGCGCGGGTCCAAAAGCCAGGTCTTGGCGTAATGGGTATCCGTCACGCGGAACATCGGCGGCTCGCGCAGCGTGTCTATGCGCAGGCAGTACGGGTTGCGCGGGGCAAATGCGTCGCCGACTATCTGGTTATACAGGCTCGGCGGCGTGCCCGCGATGGAGTAGAGCTTGGTGCCCCTGTCCATGAGCTGCGGCAGCGAGCTCAAAAGCGCCCAGGTGTAGGGGTGGCGCGGGTCGTAATAGACCTCCTCCACCTTGCCGACCTCGATTATCTGCCCGGCGTAGAGCACGGCGACGCGGTCTGCCACGTTGGCGACAACGCCGAGGTCGTGCGTTATGAACACGATGGTGTAGTGGAACTCCTTCTGCAGGTCCTTGATGAGCTTGATTATCTGCGCCTGTATCGTGACGTCCAGGGCGGTGGTCGGCTCGTCGCAGATAAGTATCTTGGGCTGGCAGGAGAGCGCTATCGCGATGACTATGCGCTGGCGCATGCCGCCGGAGTACTGGAAGGGGTAGTCGTCAAAGCGGTTCTCGGCGTTGGGGATGCCGACCTTCTTCATCAGGATAATGGCGCGCTTGCGCGCTTCGATTTCCGAGACGTTCTGGTGCTTCATAATGACCGAGGTTATCTGGCTGCCTATGGTCAGTATGGGGTTCAGGCTCGTCATCGGGTCCTGGAATATGGTGGCTATCTTCTGGCCGCGTATTTTGGTCCAGTCGGTCACGCAGCCGGTGCGCGCAAGGTTGAGCACCAGCCTGCCGTGGAGCGGGCCGCGCCCGCTCTTCTCCTCGCCGTCTATGAGCTTCACGCGGAATACGGCCTTCTCAAAAATCCTGTTGAGGGTCTCGTCGTCCGTGAGGTCGTCACCGCGGGTCATGGCGTCCTTGAAGGAGGCGTAGAGCTTGCGCTCGAGCTTTATGCGGCCGCGCTTGGGATAGCGCCCGAGCGAGAGGCAGATCTCCTTGGCGAGGCGGTGGTTGCGCTCCCGCTGCTCCTGCGTGAGCGCGCCGGAACACTCCGCGGCGTACCTTTCGCGCAGCCCGGCAAGGCGCCTGGCATGCTCGGCGTTATAGGCCGCGTCGGCCTTTGTTTTGGCCTCGTGCTCGCGTATCGTGGCCTTTTTGCGCGCTTCAAGCTTCTCTATCTGCTTGTCGAGCGCGTCTATCTCGGCGGAGAGCTGCTTTATCTCGGCCTTCTCCTTGCGCCGGTCGAGGGTCTGCTTTTTGTTGTTGGCCTGCGTGCGGCGGAACACAAGCTCCTGCCGCTCGCGCTCAAACGCCCCGGCCTCCTCCGCCGAGAGGCTCAGCCGCTCGGTTTTCTCCCGCTCGAGGTCCTGGATCTCGCGCCAGGTCGCGGCGCCCAGCTCAAGGAGGGAATACTCGTTTAGCTTCGCCTCGGCGCGGGCTATCGCGCCGGAACCGACGTTGAAGCTTACGTCGGTTATGGAGTCGTCGTTGAAGTAGATGTCCCCGCCGTCGATAAAGCCGTTGTTGTCCAGCATTCCGGCGAAGGTCTTGGTGAGGACGCTCTTGCCGCAGCCGGACTCGCCGACTATGGCTATGGACTCGTCCTCATATATGTCGAGGCTGACGTTGCGTATGGCCGTCAGCGTGCGGCCCCTGACGTGGAACTTGACCCAGAGGTCGCGGATAGAGAGCAGTACCTTTTTTTCTTCCATGGCTTTACCCTCACATATGCGTTCTCGGGTCGGCGGCGTCGCCGAGGTTCTGGCCTATGAGGAACAGCACCACGGAGATGAAGGCGCTGAGCATGACCGGGCACCAGAATTCCCAGCCCCAGCCCGGCGTTACCATCGCGCTCTGGGAGTTGAACAGTATCTTGCCGAGGGTCGTGTCGGAAATGCCGAGGCCGATGTAGCTCAAAAACGCCTCGCTCGCGATGTACGCGGGTATCTGCGTGGCCATGACGGTGACGATGAAGCTTATCATAAAGGGCAGGATGTTCTTGAGCGCTATGCGCACCGTGCTCGAGCCGAGGCAGCGGCTGGCGAGGTTGTACTCGCGGTCGCGGATGATTATGACCTGCGTCCTGAGCGAGTAGGCTATGCCTATCCAGCCCGTTACGCACATGGCGAAGAGCAGCGTGCCGAAGCTCGGCGAGAACACCAGGACCCAGACGGAGATGATAAGCGTGCCGGGGATGTTGGCCGTGACGTTGCGGACCTCGTTCATAAAGATGTCCACGCGCTTGCTGAAGCCCCATATCGCGCCGACAACTATGCCGATGGAGAAGTTGATGACCGTGCAGAGCAGCGCCAGCGAAAGGCTGATGCGCGCGCCGTACCACATGGAGTCAAAGGTGCTCTGGCCCGAGGCGCCGGTGCCGAATATCCAGCGTATCGAGAAGCCGAACTGCTCTATGGCCTCCACCGGCGTCAGGTGCTTGGCGTCGGAGTTCATTATGTTGCCGTAGCGGTCAAAGCCCATTACCGCCGGGTAGACGTATGTGAATACAATGATGAGCGCAAAAAGCGCGAGTACGACGATGTTGCTCTTCTTGCGGAAGAACACGCGGAATACGCTGTGCCAGTAGGAGTAGCGCGGGGCGGTTATCTTTTCAACCGCGGCGGCGTCCTGCGGGACGTGCTCGAAAAGCTCGGCCTCCGTGTAGCCCAAGCCGTCGAGACAGATGGTTTCGGCCTGTGTCGCTGTCATCATTTATCACCTCGCTTTGCTCGTGTAGGAGATACGCGGATCCATGACTGCCATGAGTATGTCGCCGAGTATCGCGGACACTATGAAGAGTATTCCGTAGAAGAGCGCGACGCCGACTATGACCGCGTTGTCGTACGCGCCGATAGCCTGGACAAGCAGGCCGCCGACGCCGGGGATGAGGTAGACCTGCTCGAGGATTATCGCGCCGGAGAGCGCGCCGGTTATCGAGCCCGGTATGGCGTGGACTATCGGTATCGCGGCGTTTTTGAAGATGTGCTTCGTGAATATCTCGCGCTCGCTCAGGCCCTCGCTCCGCGCGAACTTTACATAGTCGGAGTTCATCTGGTCGACCATGTAGCGGCGCATCCACTTCATCTCGCCGGCTATGGAGCCAATGGCGGAGGAGGCGATGGGCATGATGTACATAAGCCAGGTCGGGTTATCGAGCGAGAAGGTCGTCGGCAGGCCGAGCTTGTTGCCTATGGCCTTGAGCATGAGCATGTAGGCAAGGCCCGGGACAGCCATTACCACCACGACATAGGCGTTGCCTAACTGATCCACCCAGGTGTCCTTCTTCTTGGCCATCAGTATGCCGAGCGGCAGGCCGACGATATAGGCCAGCGCCGAGGCTATGATGCTTACGACGAAGGAGTAGGACATGCGCGAGCCGGAGTCCTTTATGAGGGAGACGTTGGTGTAGTCGTCCGTAAAGAGGTCCTGATACACCAGGTTCAGATCGCGCGAGCCGGCGAGGTAGGTGGCCGAGTGCAGGTCGTCCGCGCTCTGCTCGACCACGCCGGTGGGATAATAGGTGGTGCTCCTCACATAGTTGCCCTGGGGCTGTATCATGGTCTCAAAGGCGTCCACGCCCTTGTTGACCGAATAGGACGTGCCGAGGCGTATCGTCAGGAAGTTCTGGTGCAGGTAGGGGAAGCGGTTATCGAAGTACAGCAGGTACTTGTGCAGCGTACCGTTGCCCAGGATGGCCGGCGAGAACTTCTCCCCGCCGTAGGCCGGGTCATAGAGCGTAAAGGTCAGGCCGCGCTCGCCTATGTCCTCCTCCACGTAATTGATGCTGTCAAAGTCGAATATGCCGGCAAAGAAGTTCAGCATACGCACGAGGAGCGGCGTGTTCTGGTAGGCGAAAAGCGACTGCGAGCCGCCCGAGGCTATGCGCGTCGGCGTGGCCATGACGGCGTCGAGGCGGCGCACGGTGTAGCCCGCGGCCTCATACTCCTCGGTAAAGCGCCTGACGTACTCGGCCGTCAGCTCGTCGTCGTCCTCGGCCGTGCGGCCTATGGTCGCGACCTCGGAGCGCTCCTCATCCGTGAGCTCGCCGGAGGCGACAAGCTCATTGAGCCAGTCCGTATACGGCACATAGTCGAGATAGTCGTACTCCTCCCATTTCTGGTAGCTGTAGAGCGTTTTCTGGTTGTTGGAGAGCTTTACGTACTGCTCGTCCTCGGCGAAAATAAGCGTGTCGTCCAGCCAGGAAAAGACCATCATCATTATGAGCGCAATCGCGATTATTACTGAGATGCAGCCGCGGAAGAATCGTTTGAAAAAATACTTTACCATAAGCGCGCTCCTTTAGTGACCGCCGCAAAAGCGGAAGGGCAGGCCGCCCGCCTTTGCGGGGATCACTTTTATGTGGCAGGGCGGATGGACGCATCCATCCGCCCCGTCCTTGATTACTCTGTCAGGTAAGCGTCAGGCCGCGGTATTACCAGAGGCCCATCTTCTGGTTGTTGAAGCCGTCGCCGTAGGGCAGCAGGCCGTCGAGGTAGGTCTCGGGGTCGCCGAAGTCGCCGCCGATGCCGCCGAGGCCGCCGAGGTCATAGTTGTACTCGCTGCCGCTGGTTGTGTTGAACCAGGTGTTGAGGTTCTCGGTGGCGTCCTGGCACTCGATGAGGGCGATCTGGATAAGGCCGCCGGAGGCCTCCTCGATGCTGGTCTTGAGGACGACAGCCTGGTTGGTGGCCGTCTCGTTGTAGGCGCTGTAGGGGTAGTCGAGGACAACGGGATTCTCCGCGCTGACCTCATAGCCCATGGCCGCGAGCTCCTCGACCGCGAGGGCGAGGGCCGCCTGGGCGTTCTCCGGGCTGTACCAGCCGTCGAAGCCGTCGGAGCTCATGGTCTCCTCGTCCCAGACCTTGAACGGATAGCCGTCCGCGGTGACCTGGGCCTGGACTATCTCGCCATAGAAGGTGCCGGCCGGGAAGGTGGTCTCGGTGCCGTTGATGTCGATGGTCACGTCCTCCTCAAGGGAGACGAATGTGCCGGGCACATAGCCGTTGCGCAGGCAGACGGTGGAAAGGTCGGTGCCGAGGCTCTGCTCGATGTACTTCGCGCGGTTGATGCTGTAGCCCACGGCAAGGCGGAAGTTCTGGTTCTGCAGCGCGGCGCGGCTGACCTCCTTCTGCTCGTCGGTCTTTTCGGAGGCGCAGGCGCCGTCGGCGATGTTGGCGTAGGTCTGGCGGTTGAGGTTGGACCACATCAGGAAGATGTTCATAACGTTGGGGGCAACGTGGCAGTACTTGTCAAAGTTGCCGTCGTTCTTGGCCATCTCGAGCTGAGCGGTATCCAGCGCGATGGTGGTGCCGGTACCGTTGAGGAAGTCGTTGTACTCGCGGGTGACGTCGCTGCCGTCGTCATAGATGAACTGCACGGACTTGATGGCGACGTTCTCGGCGTTCCAGTAGCTCTCGTTGAGAACGTAGTTGATGGAGTTCTTATCGGTGACGTTGGTGCACAGGTACGGGCCGCAGTAGGCGATGTGGTCCTGGTCGGTGCCGTACAGGTAGGTGCTGGAGGCGGTGGCGGCGTCGTACTCCGCGATGCCGAACACGCCGCCCTGGCTGAGGTAATAGCTGCGGCTCATGGGCAGGAAGGCGGTGTCGGAAATCATGCTCATGAAGTACGGGCACTCATCAACAAGGGTGTACTGCAGGGTGTGATCGTCGAGAGCCTTGATGCCGACCTCGCTGAAGTCGGTGATCTCGCCGCTGAGGTACTCGGCAACGCCTACGACAACGCCGTTGAGGTTGTCGATGGCGCTCGCGCCGGTGTCGGCAAGGTGCTGCGCGCCGGCGACCCAGTCGTCGGCGACAAGGTCGGCGACCTTGCGGCCCTGGGAATCGACCCACTCAACGCCCTCGCGGATGGTGAAGGTGTAGGTCAGGCCGTCCTCGCTCACGGTGTAATCGGTGGCGAGGCGGGGCTGCTGGACGCTCTCGGAGTCGTACTGGTAGAGGTAGTCGATGAAGGACGCGTCGTCGTGGAAGTCGCCGTCGCTGAGGATATCCCAGGTGGTGCCGACGCGGTCAAAGGTGGTGACGGCGGTGTCCGCAAAGGTGTAGCCCTTGCCGGCGAGGTACTCCCTGGCGGAGTCGGAATAGGTGCCGGTGCCGGCGAGCTCGTACCACATATCTTCGAGCGCGGCGTAGTCCTCGTTCGTGATTATCTCATTGGTAAGGACCATCTGGTCGTAGTAGACGCGGTCGCCCATCCAGCTGATGTAGCCGCTGGAGCGGAAGGCGTTGCGGCTCATGGCGTAGCAGCCGCCGGCCGTGTACATCGGGCTCGCGACGCCGCTCTCGAGGAACTTGGCCTCGGCGACAGCCATCAGGGCCCAGCGCTCGGACAGGGTCTCGGCCTCAAAGGCCTGCTGATAGACCTCATAGAAGTCGCCGAGGGCGGCCATATAAACGTCCTCGTCGGCGGTGAGTATGCCGCCCGTGGGCTCCTCGGTGCCGGGCGCCGGGGCCTCGGTCTCAGGCGCGGGCTCCTCGCCGCAGGCGGCCAGCGCGAGCACCATGGCCAGGCAGAGCGCCAGCGCAAGCAGCTTCTTCATACTGTTCTTCATTTTGTCCTCTCCCTTCGAAGATCAAGGTTATATGTATAAGGCTCTCGGCCGTATACCCCCTATACCTATTTAATAATATGTATAATATTACATTACCCTGCCGCCCCTGTCAACACAAAATTCGACAAAGCCCCGCCCCATGTCCGGCGGCAGTTTACGTTTTGTTAACGATTTGTACACGTTTCGCCCACACTTGCGCTCTTTTAAGCCCTAAAGCGCCGTATAATTTGCTTCACGCCGGTATGAAGAAATTCTATGCCCCGGCTGCCGTTTCTTGTTTAAAAGCCACAAAAGCGTGATTGGATACAAAAAATCCCCCCGAACGGGGGGATTTTGCGGAAGGAGCTGGCATAAATGTCAGATAATGCCCTGCAGGCTCATCGCGAAGAGCACGCAGCTCACAAAGACGAAGAGCGCGGCGATGGTGATGCCGAGGTGCTTCTTTGCGCCGACGGGCGCGGCGTGGCTGGTGGATTCGGGCATGAGCTTCGCCTTCCTGAGGGCGCTGACGATGGGCTTGTAGAGCAGGAGCGTGGCGGTCATGTTCAGCCCGCCCTTGACGGCGTTGAAGGGAAGGAAAATGGTGGGCAGCATATCGACCACGGCCTCGCGGGGGATCTGCTGATAGCCGGGGGTGATGATGTAGTTCCACGCGAGCATGACGGCGATGAGCATCACGACGCCGGCCGCGAGGCCGATGACTGCGCCCTTCATCGTGTGGTGGCGCTTGTAGATGGCGCAGGCGGTGCAGACAAAGCTCGCCGTGGCGACGATATTCATTATGCAGCCGACATAGCCCGTGTCGCTCCAGGGGCTGAGCATCTCGAGGATGCAGACGACGACTATCATCAGCAGCGCCGAGACGGGCCCGTACACAAAGCCGCCTATGCAGAGCACGACGTCCTTGAAGTCAAAGTCGAGGAAGCCGTTGACGCTCGGCAGCAGCTTGCTCAGCGCCATGACGACAAAGGCCAGGGCCACGAGCATCGAGAGCGTAGCGAGCTTTTTGGTGTCCATGCGGGTTCCGGTTTTCTTTACTGCGTCCATAAAAATACCTCCGAAAAATATACTCCCGAAAGGATGTCTCCTCCGGGCGCAATCTTTCGCAGGCGCAAAGATAACGCGTCTCCTTCCATCCAGACTATACTGTCGGTATCGGAATCGCACCGATTCGGCCCCGTAAACGAGGTTCGCGGACTATACCGCCGGTCGGGAATTTCACCCTGCCCCGAAGACACTCTATTCGGTTTTGCAGCTGTATTATAACACGGCCCGCTGCATATTGCAAGAGCGACTTTACTGTGGTAGAATACCCCCGCACAGACCGGTACGTCTGCCGCTCTATATGAGCCTGAGCGCCGCGCGGCATCCCCGACGCGGCGGGAGGGGGCGGGGGAAGGCGGTGAGAATCCGCCGCAACAGCCATTGCCGTGATCCAAGCCGGAATGCCCGCCCGGCAGAGCGCGCGAGCACCCGCGCGCGTTCGTGAGCTGCGACAAAATGTATAAGGAGCATGTGTAATGAAAAACGTAAAAAAAGCCGCCGCGCTCATTTTAGCGCTGGCGCTGGCCCTTGCCCTCGCCGCCTGCGGCGAGGCCCCCGCCGGGAGCACCGGCACGCCCGCCCCCGCCTCCGAGCCCACGGCCGGGCCTTCCGAAGGCGCCGGAGGGGTCTGGGACACGGCCGAGTACACCGAGGACACGGAATTGGGCGAGGGCGCGAGCACGATAACCGTCGAGGTAACCGCCGGGGACAGGACCGTCGCCTTCACCATCCATACCGACGCGGAGAACCTGCGCGCCGCGCTCGAGCCGCTCGGCCTCATCGCCGGCGAGGAGAGCGAGTTCGGCCTCTTTATCAAAAGCGTCAACGGCATCTCCGCCGACTACGACGCCGACGGCTTTTACTGGGCGCTCTACGTGGACGGCGAGTACGCCTCGACCGGCGTCGACTCCACGCCCGTGAGCGACGGCGGCAGCTACGCCCTTGTCCGCGAGGCCGCGTAAGGGGGCGCTGAGCGTCCGGGAAATGGCGGTTTTCGCCATGTTCGGCGCGCTGATGTACGCCTCCAAGGAGATTATGGCGGTGCTGCCGAACATACACCTCCTCGGCATGTTCACCATGCTGCTGACCGTGGTTTACCGCGCCCGGGCGCTTTACCCCATCTATGTATACGTATTCATCAACGGCCTTATCTGCGGCTTCGCGGCCTGGTGGGTTCCCTATCTTTACATCTGGACCATACTCTGGGGCGTGACGATGCTGCTGCCGCGCAGCATGACGGACAGGGCGGCGATGGTCGTCTACCCCCTCGTCTGCGCGCTGCACGGGCTGGCCTTCGGCGCGCTCTACGCGCCCTGGCAGGCCATAGCCTTCGGCCTGAGCTGGGACGGGATGCTCGCCTGGATAGCCGCGGGCCTGCCCTTCGACGCCGTCCACGCCCTCGGCAACCTGGCCGCCGGGCTGCTGATACTGCCCTTTTCAAGGCTGCTCAAGAGGCTCAACAAAGCAATAAGGATATGAAAAAGGACGCCGGAATCAAACGGCGTCCTTTTATTCGCATGTACAGCCCAAAGGTGATCAGAGCTTTTCCTCTAACATGCGTATGCAGTCGGAGCAGACATTCTTGCCGCGGTAGTTGATTATGTCGCGGGAGCTGTCGCAGAAGATGCAGGCCGGCTGGAACTTCTTCAGTATGATGCTGTCGCCCTCGATGTATATTTCCATCGAGTCCTTCTCGGCAATATCAAGAGTCCTTCTGAGCTCGATAGGCAGGACAATGCGGCCGAGTTCGTCCACTTTCCTTACGATTCCTGTTGATTTCATAAAATTCCCTCCAAATCTGCCGCGTCTTATGACATGGCACTATATAATTATATACGTCATCCGGCATAAAGTCAACAGATTGGTAATACATATTAATGAGCCAAAAGTGCCAATTATTACGTCGAAAACTTGGGAGGGATGTACAAAAATGTCAAGGCTATGGGTCGCGGTACTGGTCTTATCTGTGCTTTACGGCCTTTTTGCGGGCTTTCCTGCCGAAGTCGGCGCGGCCGCCATGGAGGGCGCGCCGGCGGCCGTTGAATTCATGCTTACGACCGGCGCGCTTATCTGCCTCTGGAGCGGGGTAATGGAAATAATGCGCCGCGCCGGGCTTATGGATAAGCTCTCTCGCGCGCTTTCGCCGGTGCTCAGGCGGCTTTTCCCGCGCAGCACGCGCGACTCCGAAACGCTCTCGGCGCTGACGGGCAACGTCTCCGCGAACCTGTTGGGACTCGGCAACGCGGCCACGCCCATGGGCGTCCGCGCGGCGGAGCGCATGGCCCGCGGCGGGCACACGGGCGAGCTCTGCCTTCTCGTTGTTGTAAACACCGCCTCGCTGCAGCTCCTGCCGACCACGGCGGCCTCCCTGCGCGCCGCTGAAGGCGCGGCCGCGCCCTTCGACATACTGCCCGCCGTCTGGCTCAGCAGCATATGCTCCGTCTGCGCGGGCATAGCCGCGGCAAAGCTCTTAGCGCGGCTCTGGCGCGGATGAGCGCGGCAAGCCTGCTCCCGGCGGCCTTTATAGCCTTCGCCGCGCTGTACGGCGCGCTGCGCGGCGTGGACGTATTCGCCGCCTTCGCCGACGGCGTACGCGACGGGCTGCGCGTGCTGCTCGGCATTTTCCCCTCCCTCGCGGCGCTGCTCACGGCGGTGTATATGCTGCGCGCAAGCGGCGCGCTCGACGCGCTGACCGGCCTGCTCTCGCCCGTATTGGGCGCGCTGGGCATACCCGCCGAGACCGCGCCGCTCATGCTCATCCGCCCCTTCAGCGGCTCCGGCGCGCTCGCCGTGGCCGGCGAGCTCATCGCCGCCGAGGGCCCGGACAGCCTCGCCGGGCGCACCGCCGCCGTCATGCTCGGCAGCACCGAGACGACCTTTTACGTCATCGCCGTCTACTTCGGCGCCGCCGGCGTAAAAAAGACCCGCTGGGCCATACCCGC
>CALWYQ010000083.1 GCA_944385815.1 uncultured Oscillospiraceae bacterium
TGCATACGGTCGAGGGTCCCGCCCGTCTTGAGGGCAAAGACCAGCACGCCGGCAATAAGGCTGCCGACGACGGTGGAGATGAGGAAGGGGATGATGTAGGCCGTGACGGCGGTGGCGGCGGCGTCAACGTTCATGAAGAGCGTAGCGACGGGCCAGGCGCAGAGGCCGCCCAGCACGCCGGTGCCGAGCATCTCGGCGGCGAGGGTGCAGACGAGGGCGAGGGGGTCGTTATTCCTCTTGCGCAGGGCCATGTAGACGAGTCCGCAGCAGAGCGCGCCTATCATGCTGCCCGGGAAGGCCACAAGCGTGCCGACGCTGAAGAGGTTGCGTATCAGGCTGGCGCAGAAGGCCACGCCCACGCCCCAGCCGGGGCCGAGGAACACGGCGCAGAGCACGTTGACCATGTGCTGCGTGGGCGAGCACTTGCTGCCCAGCAGCGGGAAGCTGATAAAGTAGCTGCCCACGACGGCGACAGCGACGAACATGGCCGCAAGGGCGAGCTTTTTGACAGTGACAGTAGAAGAACTCATTGTATTCACTCCCTGAATCTGGATTTGCGGGCAAATGGCGCGACGCAGCGTCAACCCGCCTGAGGTTGGTCGGTCGAGGCTTGTTGGCCTCCTCTCACGCCGGAACACGGCTTCCCATCGCTGCTTGTCGGCCCGGACGCAGGGCGCTCCCCCTCCACCCGGCACGGGCCTGCGGCCCGAGCGCCGTATTTGATTGTGCCCGGCGATTCCTCCCTTCAGAGATGCAGGAAAACAGAAAGGCCCCCATGCGGGGACCTCGGAAAACCCAAAT
Organism: uncultured Oscillospiraceae bacterium; assembly: GCA_944385815.1. Lineage (GTDB taxonomy): Bacteria > Bacillota > Clostridia > Oscillospirales > Oscillospiraceae > Scatomorpha. Next base: position 802 of record CALWYQ010000083.1, read on the forward strand.
ACTCCCTACGGCGGCATTGCCCGCGTCAGGTCTTAGGGTCGAAGCTCAGCTTCCTCTCAGCCCGGAGGCTCCCCTGCTTTGTGGCAATATTATCTCACCGCCGCGCGCGTTTGTCAAGGAAAAGTGAGGCCGCCGCCCGTTATGGGCGGCGGCTGGAGGGCGTCCGGTTCAGTCCTTGCGGCCCTTGAGGGCCTTCATGCGCTGGCTGTGGTCGAGGATGCGCTTGCGGATGCGGAGGTTTTTCGGCGTGACCTCAAGGAGCTCGTCGTCGGCGAGGAACTCCATGCACTGCTCGAGGGAGAGCTGCCTCGGCGGGGTGAGGCGCAGGGCCTCGTCGCTGCCGGCGGCGCGCATATTGGTGAGCTGCTTGCGGCGGCAGACGTTTACGGGGATGTCCTCGTTCTTGGGGCTCTGGCCCACGACCATGCCGGCGTAGACCGGGGTGCCGGGGCCGATGAAGAGCACGCCGCGCTCCTGCGCGTTGAAAAGGCCGTAGGTGACCGCCTCGCCCTGCTCCCAGGCGACCAGGGAGCCGGTGCCGCGGCGCGTGACCTCGCCCTTCCAGGGCTCGTAGCGCTCAAAAACGCTGGACATGATGCCCTCGCCCTTGGTGTCGGTGAGGAATTCGTTGCGGTAGCCGAAGAGGCCGCGCTCGGGGACAAAGAAGGTCGCGCGGGTGCGGCTGCCCACGGGCAGCATCTCGACAAACTCGCCCTTGCGGGAGCCGAGCTTTTCTATGACGGCGCCGATGCTCTCGCTGGGCACGTCCACGACGACGCGCTCGATGGGCTCGCACTTTTTGCCGTCTATGACCTCGGTCAGGACGCGCGGGGGCGATACGGCGAACTCATAGCCCTCGCGGCGCATGGTCTCGATGAGGATGGAGAGGCTCATCTCGCCGCGGCCGGCGACGTTGAAGCTGTCCGTAGAGCCCTCCACGTCGCTCACGCGCAGGCTCACGTCCTTGAGCGTCTCGCGGTAGAGCCGCTCGCGCAGCTGGCGGGAGGTGACGAACTTGCCCTCGCGCCCGGCGAAGGGGCTGTCGTTTACAGAGAAGGTCATCTCCATGGTGGGCGCGCTTATTTTCACGAACTCTATGGGCTCCACGGCCTCGGGCGCGCATATGGTGTCGCCTATCGTGATGTCGCCTATGCCGCTCATGGCGATGATGCTGCCGGCGCTCGACTCCTGTATCGGCACGCGCTGCAGGCCCTCAAACTCGTACATGGACACGGCCTTGGCCTTGCGCGGGGCGGAGTCCGGCTCGTGGAAGTTGCAGACGGCGATCTCCTGGTTGGCCCTTATGCGGCCGCGCTCTATGCGGCCGATGGCGATGCGCCCGACGAATTCGTTGTAGTCGATGCTGCTGACAAGCATCTGGAAGGGCGCGTCCTCGTCGCCCTCGGGGGCGGGGATGTAATTTATAATGGTGTCGAAGAGCGGGCGGAGGTCCACGCCCTCGGCGTCGGGGGAATAGCTCGCCGTGCCGTTGCGGCCGGAGCAGAAGAGGGTGGGGGAGTCCAGCTGCTCGTCGGTGCAGCCGAGGTCCATGAGCAGCTCGAGCACCTCGTCCACGACCTCGTGTATGCGCTGGTCGGGCCGGTCTATCTTGTTGAGCACAAGTATGACCCGGTGGCCGAGCTCGAGCGCGCGGCTGAGCACGAAGCGGGTCTGGGGCATGGGGCCCTCGGCGGCGTCCACAAGGAGGATGACGCCGTTGACCATCTTGAGCACACGCTCCACCTCGCCGCCGAAGTCGGCGTGGCCCGGGGTATCTACGATGTTTATCTTATAGTCGCCGTAGCGCACGGCGGTGTTCTTCGCAAGTATGGTAATGCCGCGCTCGCGCTCGAGGTCGCCGGAGTCCATGACGCGCTCGGCCACGTCCTGATTCTCGCGGAATACGCCGGACTGCTTGAGCATCTCGTCCACAAGCGTGGTCTTGCCGTGGTCGACGTGCGCGATGATTGCGACGTTTCTCAAATGCGCTTTGTCCATTTTTATCACCTGTCAGATTGATTTCACAAATGTGTATTTTAACACCGGAAAGTGAGATGCGCAAGTGAAAAAATGAAAAAACAGCAAATTTCCGCGCGCCTTTCGGCGGGCCCGGGAGGGGGAAGCGCGCAAAAGCCGGCCCCGCGTTCGAGCAGGGCCGGCTTTGCCGGCTGGGTCAGGCCTCGGCTATTACCTCGACCTCGCAGAGGGCGCCCTTGGGGAGCTCCTTCACGGCCACGCAGCTGCGCGCGGGCTTGTTGGGGAGGTATTCGCCGTAGACGGCGTTAAAGGCGCCGAAATCGGCCATGTCCGCCAAAAAGCAGGTGGTCTTTACAACGCGGTCAAGGCCGCTTCCGGCGGCGCTGAGCACCGCGGTGAGGTTCTTCATGACCTGGTGCGTCTGGGCGGTGACGTCGCTGCCGGATATAACGCCGGTCTCCGGGTCGAGCGCCACCTGGCCGGCAGTGTAAACCATCCCGCCGGAAACTACGGCCTGGCTGTACGGGCCGACGGCGGCGGGGGCGGCGTTTGTGTGTATGAGCTTCATGCTGTGAGCCTCCTTGCTCTCAAACTGAGCCTATTTTACCACTTTATCCCGCGGCGCGCAACGACTTCCTGCACATCGCGGACAGATTTGAAAAACTGGCGTAAAAATCGTGCAATGAGCACAATTTTTGCTTGACAAGCCGGGGGAAATAATATATAGTGTAGGCAGAGCAGATCTCCCACGGAGCTGCGGGGACGGGCGCGAGCCCGGAAGGCATAAGAGGCATCAACTGTCGGGGCGGCCGGACGGCCGCAATTTCTGGAGGGGACAGCGGATAGCGTTATGCCGCTCCCGCAGCTCCGTTTTTTTTAATGTTGTCAGCCCCGCTGCGGGGCCTTCACCTCCTTAATCCATGGCGCCGGTGCGAGGCGCCGAATTTCCCCGGCTGGCCGGGCGGCCGCTCTCCTGACCGCCCGGCTTTTTTGCGTTTTCCGCTTGCAAATCGGCGCAAATGAGGTATAATAAATTGCTAACAATCTCCCCCAAAAAGACAAGGAGGACATACGTAGATGAGAGGTATACACAGCGTAGTAGACGATATCCGCCGCGACGTATTCGCCGAGGTCGCGCGCCTCGCCTACGAGGGCGGGGATTACCGCCGGATAGACGCCCTGCCGTACAAGATTATCCCCGGCGAGGTCGGCAAGTACAGGCACGACGTATTCCTTGAGCGCGCCATAGTCACCGAGCGCCTGCGTCTGGCCTGCGGCCTGCCGCTGCGCACCGCTGCGGAGAACCACCTCGCAAGCGACGGCATTGAAGAAGCCGCCCTGCCCGAGAAGTATTACGAGCCCCCGCTGATAAACGTCATCCCCTTTGCCTGCAACGCCTGCCCGCCCAAGGAGATACGCATCTCCTCGAACTGCCAGGGCTGCTTCTCCCGCCCGTGCATGAACGTCTGCCCGAAGAAGGCCATCAGCGTCGGCCGCGACGGCAAGAGCGTCATTGACCAGAGCAAGTGCGTCAAGTGCGGCCGCTGCATGAACCAGTGCCCGTACAACGCCATAAGCAAGCTCGAGCGCCCCTGCGCGCGCGCCTGCGGCATGGACGCCATCGGCTCGGACGAGTTCGGCCGCGCCAAGATAGACTATGACAAGTGCGTCTCCTGCGGCCAGTGCCTTGTCAACTGCCCCTTTGCCGCGATTGCGGACAAGAGCCAGATTTTCCAGCTGATACAGGCCATCAACAAGGGCGACCGCGTTATCGCCTGCGTCGCGCCGGCCTTCGTCGGCCAGTACGGCAAGGACGCCACCCCGGCCAAGCTGCGCAAGGCGATGCGCATCCTCGGCTTTGCCGAGACGGTGGAGGTCGCCATCGGCGCGGACATGTGCACGGTCGAGGAGGCCAGGGACTTCATGGAGAACGTCCCCGAGAACCTCGACTTCATGGGCACCTCCTGCTGCCCGGCCTGGAGCGTCATGGCAAAGAAGCTCTACCCCGAGTTCAAGGACAATATCTCCATGGCCCTCACGCCCATGGTTCTGACCGCGCGCCTCGTGAAGAAGGACAATCCGGACGCGCGCATCGTGTTCGTCGGTCCCTGCGCGGCGAAAAAATTAGAGGCCTCGCGCCGCAGCGTGCGCTCGGACGTGGACTTCGTGCTGACCTTTGAGGAGCTGCAGGGCATGTTCGTCGCCAAGGACATTGACTTCGCCACCCTCGAGCCCGACGAGTGCGACAAGGACTTCGACAAGGGCACGGGCGCGGGCCGCGGCTTTGCGGTCAGCGGCGGCGTGGCACAGGCTGTCGCGGAGGTAATAAGCCAGCTCGACCCGGAGCGCCACGTGGACGTGGACTACGGCGACGGCCTGCGCGAGTGCCGCAAGATGCTCACGCTCGCCAAGGCCGGCAAGCGCAACGGCTACCTGCTTGAGGGCATGGCCTGTCCCGGCGGCTGCATCGCGGGCGCGGGCACTATCCAGCCCGTCATGGCCGCGGCCAGCAGCGTGAGGACGTACAAGGCCCGCGCCGAAATGCAAAGCTCCCTCGAGAGCAGGTATATAGACCGCCTGGAGGAAGTTGAGGAATAAGCGCGGCCAATCCGTTTTTGGAGGTATAGCAATGCAGCATTCGGACAAGGCCGTGCGCTGGGTAGCCCGCACGGCAATGGGTATCGCGCTTATCATCCTCGCCCAGTTAGTGGGCAAGGCCTTCCCGGCGGGCGCGATAATCGCCGGCCAGTTCGGCGTAAACCAGCTTATAACCGGCTCGCTTGTGAACTGCGTCCTGTTCGTGTTCACGGCGGTGGGCGGGCTCTGGTCGGGCGTGACGATGGGCATCGTCTCGGCCATGCTCGCGCAGTTCATCGGCATCGGCCCGGCGGTCTCCGCGGTAAGCCCGGTGGTCGCGCTGGGCAACGCGCTGCTGTGCGCCTGCTTCGCGCTGATGTTAGGGCGCGGCGGCGCGCAGGGCGTGCGGCTCTGGCTCGCGATGGCGATTTCCGCGGTCATCAAGTGCGCCTTCCTCTGGATAGCCGTCCCGGCGCTGCTCGGCGTCCTGAGCGGCGTAAAGCCCCAGCAGGTGCAGATGCTCAGCATCATGTTCTCCTGGCCGCAGGGCTGCACCGCCCTGATAGGCGGCTCGCTCGCAAGCGTGATAATCCCGCGCCTGAGCAGGCTTAAAAGATAAGCTATTATATAATGTAAAAGGCCGGCCCGCCTGGGCCGGCCTTTTGCTATGCCCTGAGGCATAAAGACGGGGGAGGGACAGCGCACCCCGCGCGCGCCGCTGGGACGCGGCCGGCCGCAGCCGCATAAGCCGCGCCGCAGCGCCCGGCGCACATCAAAAAACCGCCCCCGGCGAACCGGGGGCGGAAAACTGTGGTTAGTTTATTGATGGGTGCTTAGATTAGGCACCAACAGCGGGATTGGACTCCTGAGTCTCATCATCCCAAGTCAGAGAGATGGTAAGCTTGTTCGCGCCGGGCACGAAATCGAACTCAAACTCATCATACTGATTGCCCTCAGACGGATTGTTGGAGTGAATCTTTCCGTTAATCACGAGATCCTTGCCAACCTCGCCGCCAGCGACAGTGCGGATGATGCTGAACTCAACCTTCTTGCCGGGAACGACATCCTCTATCTTGAGAGTATCATCGTTGTCGTCCTTGGTGAAGGCGAATTTCTGGGCGGAGTCGCCATCAGCCAGAGTGAAGGTGTACTCAGCGGTCACATCATTGTTGAGGGTG
>CALWYQ010000084.1 GCA_944385815.1 uncultured Oscillospiraceae bacterium
CATAGCCCGCCTTCTTGAGGTCGTTGCGCGCGAGGTATTCGGCGTTGCCGCCGAGCATGATGTCCGTGCCGCGGCCGGCCATGTTGGTGGCTATGGTCACGGCGCCCAACTTGCCGGCCTGGGCGACTATCTCCGCCTCACGCTCGTGCTGCTTGGCGTTGAGGACGTTGTGCGGTATGCCCTGGCGCTTGAGAAGGCCGCTGAGGTATTCGCTCTTCTCTATCGAGACCGTGCCGACCAGCACGGGCTGGCCCTTCTCGTGGCAGGCCGCTATCTGGCGGAGTATGGCGCGGTCCTTGCCGGCCTCGTTCTTATAGACCTCGTCCGGCCAGTCCTTGCGTACGACGGGCCTGTTGGTCGGGATCTCAACGATGTCCAGCTCGTATATCGTCTGGAACTCCTCGGCCTCGGTCAGCGCGGTGCCGGTCATGCCGGAGAGCTTGCCGTAGAGGCGGAAGAAGTTCTGGAAGGTGATGGTGGCGAGAGTGCGGTTCTCGCGCTGGACGTCCACGCGCTCCTTGGCCTCTATGGCCTGGTGCAGGCCCTCGGAGTAGCGCCGGCCGAGCATGAGACGGCCAGTGAACTCGTCTACAATTATGACCTCGCCGTCCTTGACAACATAGTCCGTGTCGCGCCGCATTACGCCGTGCGCCTTGAGCGCCTGGTTAATGTGGTGTGAGAGGGTGGAGTTTTCTATGTCGGAGAGGTTTTCAAGGTTAAAATAGCGCTCCGCCTTGGCGGTGCCGCGGGCGGTGAGCGTGGCGGTGCGGCCCTTTTCATCGACAACATAGTCGGCGTCGAGGTTTTCATCCTCCTCGGCCTTGTCGTCCGTGGAGGCGACGACCAGCTTTTTGAGCGTGCGCACAAAGTCGTCGGCCCTGCGGTACATGTCCGTGCTCTCGTCGCCGCGGCCGGAGATGATAAGCGGGGTGCGCGCCTCGTCTATGAGTATGGAGTCCACCTCGTCTACGATGGCGAAGGCGTGGCCGCGCTGGACCATCTGGCTCTTGTATATGGCCATATTGTCGCGCAGGTAGTCAAAGCCCAGCTCGTTGTTCGTGCCGTAGGTGATGTCGGCATTGTACGCCGCGCGGCGCTCCTCGCTTGTCAGGCCGTGGACTATAAGCCCGACGCTCAGGCCCATAAAGCGGTGCACCTTGCCCATCCACTCGCTGTCGCGCCGGGCAAGGTAGTCGTTCACCGTGACGATGTGCACGCCCTCGCCGGCAATGGCGTTCAGATAGGCCGGCAGGACGGCTACAAGGGTTTTGCCCTCGCCGGTTTTCATCTCGGCGATGCGGCCCTGGTGCAGCACCACGCCGCCGATGAGCTGGACGCGGAAGGGCTTCATGCCCAGCACGCGCCAGGCCGCCTCGCGCACGGCCGCGAAGGCCTCGGGCAGCAGCGCGTCAAGGTCCTCGCCGTTTTTATACCGCTCCCTGAATTCGTCGGTCTTGGCGCGGAGCTCCTCGTCGGAGAGGGCCTGCATCCGGGGCTCAAGGGCCTCGATTTTATCTACGATGGGATATATACGTTTAAGCTCATGGTCGCTGTGCGTGCCGAAGAGCCTGCTCATTAAGCCCATGGTTGTGACCTCCGGTGAATTTGATGCTTTAACTAAAGCACTATACCATAAAATTGTGAATAAAAAAAGCACAACCTGAAAATCGGTAAAAAATATATTTGCCACCCGGGGCCGCAGGGTGTATTATATATGCGTGAAAAATCGAGAGGGGCAGAATAATGAATAAAATCGGCTTCGATAACGACAAATATCTCCATTTGCAGTCCGAGAAGATACGCGAGCGCATCAACCGCTTCGGCGGCAAGCTCTACCTTGAATTCGGCGGCAAGCTCTTTGACGACTACCACGCCTCCCGCGTCCTCCCGGGCTTTGAGCCGGACAGCAAGGTCCGTATGCTCATGGAGATGAAGGACGAGGCCGAGATAGTCATCGTCATATCCGCCGACGACATGGAGCGCAGCAAGCGCCGCGGCGACCTCGGCATAACCTATGACGAGGACGCGCTCAGGCTTATCGACGCCTTCCGCGCCTGCGGGCTGTATGTCGGCAGCGTGTCCATAACGCACTACCGCGGCCAGGCCGCGGCGGATGTTTTCCGCAAGCGGCTCGAGGCGCTTAATGTCCCCGTCTACATGCAGCACTGGATACCCGATTACCCCTCGAACCTCTCGCTCATAGTCTCCGACGAGGGCTTCGGCAAAAACGATTACATAGAGACCTCGCGCCGCCTTGTCGTTGTAACCGCGCCGGGGCCCGGCAGCGGCAAAATGGCAAGCTGCCTCTCCCAGCTCTACCATGAGCACAAGCGCGGCATAAAGGCCGGCTACGCCAAATTTGAGACCTTCCCCATATGGAACCTCCCGCTCAAGCACCCGGTCAACCTCGCCTATGAGGCCGCCACCGCGGACCTCGACGACGTAAACATGATAGACCCCTTCCACCTGGAGGCCTATGGAGAGAGCGCCGTCAACTATAACCGCGACGTGGAGATTTTCCCCGTGCTCAACGCCATGTTTGAGCGTATCTATGGCGAGAGCCCCTACAAATCCCCCACGGACATGGGCGTCAACATGGCCGGCTTCTGCATAACGGACGACGCGGCCTGCTGCGCCGCGGCAAAGCGCGAGGTGATACGCCGCTATTTTGCCGCCGCCTGCGAGCACCGTCAGGGCCTCGCCGAGCAGACCGAAATCTATAAGGAGGAGCTCCTTATGAACCGCCTCGGCGTCACGGTGGACGATCTTGCCGTCGTCCCGGCCTCGCTCGGCCGCGCCGAGGAGACCGGCGGCCCCGCCGTCGCCATGGAAATGCCGGACGGCAGGATAATAACCGGAAAGACCTCGTCCCTGCTCGGCGCTTCGAGCGCCTGCCTGCTGAACGCGCTCAAGTACCTCGGCGGCATTCCCGAGGACGTCACGCTCATTGCCCCGAGCATCATCGAGCCCATACAGCACCTCAAGGTCGAGCATATGGGCAACCACAACCCGAGGCTGCACACCGACGAGGTGCTCATAGCCCTCTCGATATGCGCGGTCACGGACGAAAACGCCGAGAAGGCCATGGACGCCCTCGCAAAGCTCGAGGGCTGCGACGTCCACTCCACGGTTATCCTCGCGCGCGTCGATGAAAACGTATTCCAGCGCCTCGGCATGCACCTCACCTGCGAGCCGCATTACCAGAGCAAAAAGCTCTACCACGGCAAAAAATGAGCGGCCGCGGCCCCCTCAGAGAGGTTGACATTCCCGCCCGGAAATGCTACAATAACCGGGCAAACGCGGGTGTAGTTCAATGGTAGAACACCAGCCTTCCAAGCTGGATACGAGGGTTCGATTCCCTTCACCCGCTCCACGTCG
>CALWYQ010000085.1 GCA_944385815.1 uncultured Oscillospiraceae bacterium
GCGGTATGCGCTCGCAATTCACTTTGCGCGGAGCAATCCGCGCGCATGGAGGTTTACATGACAACAGGACAGATTTCCAGGGATGAGATGCACGGCGCGCTTGAGGATAAGCTTTGCAGCTACTTCGGCGTAACCGGCAGGGAAGCCACCGACGATCAGGTCTTTCAGGCCTCGGCGATGGTCATACGCGAGATAATGAGCCGCCTGTTAGCGGCCGAAAAGACGGAGACTCCCGAAAAGGAGGTACACTACCTCTCCATGGAGTTCCTCATGGGCCGCAGCCTTATGAAGAACGCCTACAATCTCGGCGTGGCCAACAGCCTCATCGGGGCGCTCGAGGATATGGGCCGCAACGCCGCGGACATCTTTGAGCTGGAGCCTGACGCGGGCCTCGGCAACGGCGGCCTCGGCCGTCTCGCCGCCTGCTATATGGACAGCATGGCCAGCGAGGGCATAGGCGCCACGGGCTACACCCTCTGCTATGAGCTCGGCATGTTCAAGCAGTGCATAGTAGACGGGCACCAGGTCGAGGTGGCCGACAACTGGAAGAGCGCGGCCGAGAGCTGGCTCATCCCCCGCTATGAGGACTCGGTCGAGATACGCTTCGGCGGCCGCGTCGAGGAGCACTGGGACTACTTCGGCAACTGCCACGCGGAGCTCAAGGACTACGACTCCGTCATAGCCGTCCCGCGCGACATGCTGATAGCCGGCTACGGCTGCGGCAAGGTGAACACGCTCCGCCTCTGGGAGGCGCACAGCTCCAACAGCCTCGACATGTACCGCTTCTCCGAGGGCAAGTACGTCCAGAGCATGGAGCAGCGCACCATGGCCGAGGTCATCACCAAGGTGCTCTACCCCGCCGACGACCACATTGAGGGCAAGACCCTGCGCCTGAAGCAGCAGTACTTCTTTGTCTCCGCCACCGCGCAGAACATTGTCCGCAACCACCGCCGCACCTGGGGCGACGTCAGGAACTTTGCCGAGCACCACGTTATCCACATCAACGACACGCACCCGACCCTCATAATCCCCGAGCTCATGCGCATCTTCATGGACGAGGACGGCCTGGGCTGGGACGAGGCCTGGGACGTGGTCAGCCACTGCGTGGCCTACACCAACCACACCATAATGTCCGAGGCGCTGGAGACCTGGCCGCAGGGCCTGGTGCAGAGCCTTGTGCCGCGCGTGTACGAGATAATCAACGAGATAAACCGCCGCTGGCGCGCCGAGCTCGGCGAGAAGTTCCACGGCGACAACGCCAAAATCTCCCGCAACGCGGTGGTAGAGGGCGGCAAGGTGCATATGGCGAACATCTGCCTCGCGGCCTGCTACATGATAAACGGCGTCTCCGCCCTGCACGGCGACATCCTCAAAAATGACCTCTTTAAGGATGTCTGCTCCTTCGAGCCGGAGAAGTTCACCTACATCACAAACGGCATAGACCACCGCCGCTGGCTGAGCCAGATCAACCCGAGGCTCGACGGCCTTGTCCGCGAGCTCATAGGCCCGGACTATCTGCGCAAGCCCGAGGAGCTCATCAAGCTCCGCAAGTTCGAGGGCGACAGGGAGGTCCTTGCGCGCCTGCGCGAGATAAAGGGCTTCAACAAGCAGGCCCTCGCCGAGTACGCCAGAAAGACCCAGGGCTACGAGATGAACACCGACGCCGTTTTCGACGTCCAGGTCAAGCGCCTGCACGAGTATAAGCGCCAGCTGCTCTGCGCCATGCTCATAGCCCACCTCCAGGACCGCCTGCACGACGACCCGAATATGGATTTCGTGCCGCGCACCTTCATCTTCGGCGCCAAGGCCGCCGCGAGCTACAAGGCCGCGAAGCGCATAATCGAGCTGCTGCTCTCCCTCTCGGCGGACATCAACGCCGACCCGGTCTGCAAGGGCAGGCTGCAGGTGTTCTTCCTTGAGAACTACCGCGTCTCCGTGGCCGAGAAGCTCATGCCTGCCGCCGAGGTCAGCGAGCAGATCTCCACGGCCGGCAAGGAGGCCTCCGGCACCGGCAACATGAAGCTTATGATGAACGGCGCCGTGACCATCGGCACGCTCGACGGCGCCAACGTCGAGATGTACGAGCGCCTCGGCGACGACAATATGGTGCTCTTCGGCCTCAAGACCCCCGAGGTCATGGCCCTCAAGCAGAGCGGCTACAATCCGCAGCACTACTCCAACAGCGACCCGCGGCTCAAGCGCGTGCTCGACCGCTTCAACTCCGGCCTCGCCGACGGCAAGAGCTACGCCGACCTTGTGAGCAGCCTGCTCTATGGCGGCGACCAGTATATGCTCCTCGCCGACTTCGCGAGCTATGTAGACGCGCACGACCGCCTCTACGCCAGGCTGCGCGACACCAATGAGTTCGCCCGCATGAGCCTTGTGAACGTCGCCGAGAGCGGCATCTTCGCCGCCGACCGCGCCGTCCGCGAGTATGCGGAGAAAATCTGGAAGATATAAGACGCAAACTTAAACGCCCCCGCCGGCCGGCGGGGGCGTTTTTTATTCGCTCGAGGCGTATTCCTGCTGCAAATGCTCTATCGCGCGGCGCTCTATGCGCGAGACCTGGACCTGCGAGACGCCCAAAAGCCTCGCCGCGGCGCTCTGCGTAAGGTCACGGTAATAGCGCAGGGCGATCACGGCCCGCTCGCGCTCTGGCAGGCGCTCTATGGCCTCGCGCAGGGCGGCGCGCTCGAGCACGCGCTCCGTCTCGTCCTCGGCGGCGAGGCGCAGCTCCAGGCTGAAGCCCTCGCCGCTCTCGCGCTGCAGGCTCTCGGCGGGGGAGACGGCGGCCTCGGCCTCGGCTATCTCCTCGGCGCTGAGCCCCGTCTCGGCGGCAAGCTCGCTCAGGCGCACGTCGCGGCCCAGGCGCTGCTCAAGGGCGCGCCGCGCCGCGGCTATCAGCTGCGCGCGCTCCTTGAGGCTGCGCGAGACCTTGACCGAGCCGTCGTCGCGCAGGAAGCAGCGTATCTCGCCGGAAATCTTGGGCACGGCGTAAGTGGAAAACTGCGTGCCGTAGCCCTCGTCAAAGCCGGCCACGGCCTTCAAAAAGCCTATGCAGCCGAGCTGGTACAGGTCGTCCGGCTCCGCGCCGCGGCCGAAAAACCTGCGCGCGACGCTCCAGATAAGGCCTGAATTGGCCTCAATAAGCCGCCCGGCGGCCTCGCGGTCGCCGCCGCGCGCCGCGCGCAGGTCCTCAAGCGTGCCCGGCGTCATTTTACGGCGCGCGCCGAGAGCTCGCGCCGCATGACCACAGTCGTGCCGCGCCCCGGCTTCGAGCGCACCGAGACGCTGTCCATAAAGCTCTCCATTATGGTAAAGCCCATGCCGCTGCGCTCCTCGCCGCCGGTGGTGAAAAGCGGCTCGCGGGCCCTGGCCACGTCCTCTATGCCGCGCCCCGTGTCCTTTACGGAGATCTCAAGCCGCCGCGCGTCGATTATGCGCAGGCGCAGCGTTATTTTGCCTATGCAGTCGGGATAGGCGTGGACGATGCAGTTTGTGACCGCCTCGCTCACCGCCGTCTTGATGTCGCCCAGCTCGTCCAGCGTCGGGTCCAGCTGGGCGGCAAAGGCCGCAGCCGCCGCCCGCGCGAGCGCCTCGTTGACGCTCCTGCTCGGGAACTCCAACTTTATGTAGTTTTCCGCCTTCATTGTGTGCCTCCCCTTACCGGTATAAGGCGCTCTATGCCCGCCGCGTCGAGCACCCTGAGCGGCTGGCTGGCCGGGTTCAGGATGCAGGCCCGCCCGCCGCAGCGCCGCATTCGCCGCTCCGTCCTGAGTATGAGCGCTATGCCGGCCGAATCCATAAACGTCAGCGCCGAGAGGTCGAGCGCCGCGTCGCGCGGCATGTACTCGTCCAGCAGGCGCTCGATGGCCGCCATGCCCTCCCTCGCGCTGTGATGGTCAAGCTCGCCGGCAAGGCGCAGCGTAAGCCGCCCCGCGCCGTATTGCGCCGTTATTTTCATTCGCCGCCGCCTCCTTTGCGTTGCTCGCGTATATTCTAAGCGATTTCCGGCAAAAACGCGCTCGAAAGCCGTCGAAGAATTATTTATCGTTTTTCGATAAATAATTCTTGCAATTCGATATGAGGTGTGCTATACTCAGCTTGAAAGGACGGTGTTTAGCATGAATCAGAAATCGCTTTCGATATGGCTTCGCATAATCTGCGCGGCCGGCGTGCTCTGCACGCTCTTCCTCTCGCTGATGGTCATGCCGATGCTCGGCAAGGCCGTGGCGTACGATTACGAGGAGCTTGCGCAGCTCTACTGGCCATGCCTCATATTTTTCTGGCTGACCGCGGCTGTGGTCATCGCCTTCCTCGCGCTTGTCTGGCTCATCGCGCGCGACATAGGGCTTGACAGGAGCTTTACACTTATAAACGCGCGCAGGCTCGGCGCGTGCAGCGTCCTCGCGCTTGCGGACACGCTTTTGTATTTCGCGGTGGGCTGCGTGCTGATGGCCTTCCAGCTGCTCCACTTTTCCCTGCTTGTTCTCGGGGTCATCCTCTGCGCCGTGGGCGCGGCGGTGAGTGTCGCCTGCGCGGCGCTCTCGCACCTCACGCGCAAGGCCGCCGACATGCAGAGCGAGAACGACCTGACGGTCTGAGGCGGCGGCATGATAAGGATAAACCTTGACGTAATGCTTGCAAAGCGCAAGCTGAGCCTGACGGAGCTCTCGGAGCGCGTCGGCGTCACGATGGCGAACCTCTCCATACTCAAAACCGGCAAGGCGAAGGCCGTGCGCTTTACAACGCTCGACGCGCTCTGCAGGGCGCTCGACTGCCAGCCGGGAGACATACTGGAATACGTACAGGAGGCGGAGGCATGAAAAAGCGGCGCAATATCGTGATAATATGCGCCGTGGTATGCCTGCTTCTGCTCGCCGCATGCGGCCCCGCCATATACTCCGCGCTGCGCTATGTTGGCGCGGGGGTGTACGAGGCCAACTGGGGCATGGCGATGCCGGAGGGGATAACGGAGCTCTACCGCACGGACAGCGGCGCAAGCTTCGGCGGCGACGGGTACAGGTACGCGGTCTATGAGTATACGGAGCCGGACGAGAGCTTCGACTCCCTCCTGAACCGGGGTGCGGACGAGTATATAGGCGGATGCTTTGCCGGGATAGCAGACGAGCTTGCCGTGCCCGCAGAGGAGAGGCCGGACCTCGGCGCGGATTACTCCTGGCGCGTGGGCCGGCGCCCCTTAGACGAGCGCGACAAGCTCTATATGATATATCAGGACGGCCGGCTGTATATAGCCGAGCTGTTCATGTGAGGCTAAAACTCCTTTTTTGCGTAGATCCTGAGGCTGACGGACATGCTCGCCGCCAGAATAACTATGGCCGCGAGAGGCAAAACGGCGAGGGCGGCGCCGCCCTCGCCGGGCTCCATGCCGAGCTCCGACGCGGCGAGGGCGGCGGCCAGGAACAGCACGACAAAGGCGACGGTCATGGCGATGCGCGCCTTTTCCACGCCGAGCCTGTAGGCCAGGGGCAGCATGACGCCGAGCATGCACAGCGCGCTGCAGAAGCACAGCGCCGCCGATATGAGCGTCTCGCGCGGATCGTCGCCGATAATGACAGCCGCGGCGATGCCGGCAAGGCTCATAACGGCCGAGCAGGCGGCGCCGACAACATAGCGGCTGAGCGCCAGCGCCCCGCGCGGGAGCGGCATGGCGGCGGCGAAGCGCTCAAAGCCGCTCTTTTCGTCCGACGTGATGGTGTTCATGGGCAGGAGCATGGAGAACACCACGCTCAGCGCCATAAAAAACAGCCCGCTGCCGTTTATAAAGCTTATTACGAACCAGATTGCCGCCACAAGCAGCAGGGTTTTGAGCTGGCCCCTGAGTATAAGGAAGTCTTTTATTATAAGGCACTTCATTTTGCGTCACCCCGGATGTAGAAAAGCATGATGTCCTCTATGCCCGCGCGGTCGCAGACAAGCTTCCCCGCGTAACCGCGCTCGACAAGCGCCTCGCAGCCGAACTGCCCGTGTCTTACGCCGACCACGCGCGCCGGGTCGAGCGCGGCGATCTCGCCCTCGGAGCCCTTGGCGAGGACGTATTTGTCGAGCAGCACGTCCTTTTCCTCCGTGAAAACCGTGCGCCCGGCGTGGATGAAGCTTATGTAGTCGCAGGCCTTCTCGAGGTCGGAGAGGATGTGCGAGGATATGAGCACGCTCCGCCGCTCGTCCTGTATGAATTCCAGCAGGATGTCCAAAAGCTCGTCGCGCACTATGGGGTCAAGCCCGCTGGTGGGCTCGTCGAGTATCAGCAGCCGGCTCGCGTGGCTCAGGGCCGCGGCAATCGAGAGCTTCATGCGCATACCGCGCGAGTATTCCCTTATTTTCTGCCGCGCGTCGAGGCCGAAGCGCCCGCAGAGCGAATCAAAGCGCGCGCCGTCAAAGCTGGCGTAGCCCGCGGCGAGGATGCGCTTTACGTCGCGGCAGCTCATCGTTTCGGCAAAGGGACAGCTGTCGAGCACCACGCCTATCTCCTCATGCAGCTCGGGCTCGGCGCGCTCCGGGTCCTCGCCGAGGACGCGGACCTCGCCCCCGTCCCGGCGCAGCAGGCCCAGGAGCAGGCCTATCGTCGTGCTCTTGCCCGCGCCGTTTTCGCCGATAAGGCCGAGTATGCAGCCGGCGGGCAAAACCAGGTCGACCCCGCCGAGCTCAAAGCGCGCAAAGCGCTTTTTAAGGCCGCGCGCCTCAATTAAATTTGCCATTTCAGTCAACTCCATAGCTCATGCGGAGCATCTCTGCGAGCTCCGCCTCCGTGAGGCCGCAGGCGTCGGCAAGGGCCTTTGCCTGTGCAAAAAGCTCCTCGATCTGCCGCAGATGCTCCTCACGTATAAGTTCAAGATTTTTCCCCGCGACAAAGCAGCCCTTGCCGGGCCGGGTCACGATAAAGCCCTCGCGCTCCAGCTCCTCATAGGCCCGCTTCGTCGTGATAACGCTTATCCGCAGCTCCTTCGCGAGCAGGCGCATCGACGGAAGGGCGTCCCCCTCCGCCAACTCGCCGGAAATTATGCCCGCCTTTATCTGCGAGCATATCTGCTCGTAAATGGGCGCCCCGGAGGCGTTGCTTATAACAATGTTCATGGCCATCACCCTATATAGTGTGTATATGCATTATACACAGTAATCACAGCTCTGTCAAGAGCCGCCCGCAAATTTTCCGCTCACGCAGCGAAGCGTCGAATTGTCCGCCAATGGCGGGCAACCGAGGCGCGCAGCGAAGTGCGAACCCTTCTGCCTAAGAAGGCGGCGCCTTCTTCGGCAATGAAAAAACGCCCCGAACGGGGCGTTTTTTAAACGAATGGCCGGTCTATGTGCACCTTCGGGTGGGTGTTCTGCCAGAGGCCGCGGACAATGTCCTCCAATTTGGCCTTGGCCTCCTCCTCGCTGAGGGGGCTGTCGTTGGGGAGGACGGCGTCGAAGATGACGTTCGTGTGCGTGGGGCCGTCCACGATGCGGAAGTCGTGTATCGTGATGCCGAGGCAGAGCCCGGCGACCGCGCCGGCGAGCTCGGCGCGCATGGAGGCGACCTTGGAGTCGTCAGTGCTGATGGGGTCCATGTGTATGACGGCCGAGCAGCCAAGCTCCTTCTGCAGCTCATACTCCGCGGTGTCTATGGCGTCGTGCAGCTCGAAGATGTCCCCGTTGCCGGGCACCTCGGCGTGGAGCGAGACCATGAGCCGCCCGGGGCCGTAGTCGTGGAC
>CALWYQ010000086.1 GCA_944385815.1 uncultured Oscillospiraceae bacterium
GGCTATGGTGAAGCTGAGCGTCTCCGCGTCCTCATCCGTGGACTCGGGGTAGTCTATACGGACGCTGAGCTCGGGCTCGTCGAGGCCCGTCGCTGCCAGATCCTCCTCGGAGGCGTTATAGGTGTGCTATGAGCGCCCTGATCTCGAGTATCTGCAGGGGATCGAGGCCGACGGTCGGCTCGTCGAGTATAACCGTATCCGGCTCGCCCAAGAGCGCCTGGGCGATCCCCACGCGCTGTCGGTAGCCCTTGCTGAGGGCGGAGATGCGGCGGCAGCGCATGTCCCCGATGCCGGTCTCGTCAATAACGGCGGCGATCTGGCGCTTCAGCTCTGCCCCGCGCAGCCCCTTGGCCTCGCCCACAAAGCGGAGATACTCCTCCGGCGTCTCGCCGAGGTAGAGCGGCGGCTGCTCGGGCAGATAGCCGACGCGGCGCTTGGCCTCGCGCGGCCTTTCATAAATGTCGTAGCCGGAGATTTTTACCGTCCCGCGCGTGGCGGAGAGGCATCCGGTCATAATGTTCATGGTGGTCGATTTCCCCGCCCCGTTCGGGCCGAGGAAGCCGTAAACGCCCGCGCCGGCAATCTCAAAGCTCAGGTCGTCCACCGCCGTCACCGCGCCGTAGCGCTTGGTGAGATGTTCAACTTGAAGCATACAACGCCTCCCTAAAATAATGTGCGGTCATTATACGCCCCAAAGCTGAAACGAACCTGAAAAGCCCAAAACAAAAGCGCCGCCCCCGGCGGCTATCCTGAATTTGAATAAAAAAAGTCCTGAAATCTTGCGATTTCAGGACTTTTTCTGGTGGAGATAAGCGGGATCGAACCGCTGACCTCTTGAATGCCATTCAAGCGCTCTCCCAGCTGAGCTATACCCCCATGGAAGTGACGTGATATTGCTTTGCGCGGCGCCTTTCGCAACCGGCTTGATTATAATAGCACGTCACTCGTGGTTTGTCAACAGTTTTTTTGATTATTTCTCACTTCAGGAAGCCGGCGACTATCTGCTCCTCGGCTTCGGCCTCGGTGAGGCCGAGCGTCATGAGCTTGGTTATCTGCTCGCCGGCAATTTTGCCTATGGCGGCCTCGTGTACAAGGCTCGCCTCCACGCTGTTCGCCGTTATCTCCGGGATGGCCTGGACATAGCTCGAGTCCATGACGATATTGTCGCACTCGCTGTGCCCATAGCAGCGCGCGTTGCCGTTTATGCGCAGCACAAGCACCTGACGGGAGCTGTCTCGCGCGACGCCGCGGCTTATGACGTTGGCGGAGCTGTCGTCCCCGTCAAGGTCTATCGTGAACTCGCTGTCCGACACCTGCCTGCCGTGGGTCATCAGCTTCTCGCGGACAATAAGCGTCGCGCGCTCGGCAAGCTTCGCGGTAGTGATGCGCTTTGTGGAGTCCACGCCCTTGATCTGCGTGGTGTCCATCTCCATATACGCGCCCTCGGCAAGCTCTATGACGGTCGTGGGGTTCATTATGCGCTCGCCCGAGCCGTCGCCGTCGGCATAGTGCTTTTCAACATACTTGAGGCGGGAATTTTTGCCGACGTAAAAGCTGTGTATACCGTCGTGCTGGCTGTCCTGGCTGCCGCAGTTATTTATGCCGCAGCCGGCGATTATCGTCACATCGCAGTTTTCGCCTATGTGGAAGTCGTTATACACAAGGTCCTTGAGGCCGCTCTGCTCGATTATGACCGGGATGTGCATACTCTCGTTGACGGTGCCGTCCTTGATGTAGATGTCTATGCCCGGCTTGTCCGTCTTGGTGACTATGTCTATGTTGGCGGTGGTGGCGCGCCCGGCGAGCTGGCCGTCGGAGCGGATATTATACGCGCCCTCGGGGACGCCGTGGAGGTCCGCTATCTCCCTGAGCAGCTCAAGCTGTATCTTGTCAAGTGCCATGCTTCCGCCTCCTTACACTGCCGTGAGGCGTCCGCAGGCGCCCACGCCGCCCATGAGCCTGGGCAGAATTTCGTCCTTCGTGCCCTGCTCGCTTATGCGCCCGCCGGCTATGACCACTATCTTGTCGGCAATCTCCAGGATGCGCTCCTGGTGCGAGATGATGAGTATGCTGCCGTTTATGTCCTCATACATCTTTTCAAACACCGCAATCAGGTTCGAGAAGCTCCAGAGGTCGATGCCGGCCTCGGGCTCGTCGAAGATGGAAAGGCGCGTGCCCCTCGCGAGTATGGTCGCGATCTCTATGCGCTTGAGCTCGCCGCCGGAGAGGCTGGCGTTCACCTCGCGCTGGATATAGTCGCGCGCGCACATGCCCACGCGGCTGAGATAGTCGCAGGCCTCCCCCACCGTCAGGCGGCGGCCGGCGGCAAGCTTGAGGAGGTCATAGACCGTGATGCCCTTGAAGCGCACGGGCTGCTGGAAGGCAAAGCTGATGCCCTTTTTCGCGCGCTCGGTTATGCCGAGGTCCGTAATGTCCTCGCCGTCGAGGATTATGCGCCCGGCGCTCGGCTTTATTATGCCGGCTATCACGCGCGCGAGGGTGCTCTTGCCGCCGCCGTTGGGGCCGGTTATGGCGACAAAGCGCTCGTTCACGCTGAGATTTATGTCGTTGAGTATTTCCTTTGTCCCGTCCTCGTCGGAGGCGGCATAGGAGATGTGCTGGAGCTCTAACATATGCTTCCCTCTCATGTAATCAAAATGAATCGTCGTCTAATTTGTGGCTTAAATCCCGCTTAAATACTATCTTGCTCTCCTTATGGTTCACAAGCCGCCGCATATTATCCGAATGCTTGAGCACTATCAGCAATACGGCGGCTATGGCTATGAGTATGCAGCGCGTGGAAAAGCCGTTTGCCAGCATGGTGATAGGCGCGGAGCAGGTGGAGATAATGCTGCCGAGAGAGACATAGCGCGTCGCGGCCACGATTACGGCGAAGATAAAAAGCGCGATAAACGCGGCGCGGTAGTCTATGACGAACACGCAGCTCACGCCGGTGAGCACGCCCTTGCCGCCGCGGAAGCCGTAATAAACCGGGAAAACGTGGCCCAGTATGGCGCTGAAGGCCCCGACAAGCCGGCCGGTATCCGTAAACTCGGCCTCAAAGCCCTCAACCGCCGCGAAGGAGAGCAGCAGCCCGCCGAGGAAGGTGCCTATGACGCCCTTGAGCGCGTCTATCGCGATGACGCCGGCGACGCCGGTAACGCCATAATTGCGAAAGAAATTCGTGAGCCCGGCGTTGCCGCTGCCGCGGCTGCGCACGTCGCTGCCGTAGAGCAGCCTGGAAACGATAATGGAGCCGTTAACGCTTCCAAGAAGATATGCCAATATCGCCGCGAGCGCTGTCATAAGCGTGGTCAGCATCCTACTCCTTGTCTCCCTTCTGCCGGATTACGATGCGTATGGGCGTGCCTTCAAGGCCAAAGGCGGCGCGTATCTGGTTCTCGATATACCTCTGGTAGGAAAAGTGGAAAAGCTCGCGGCTATTGCAGAATATGACGAAGTTCGGCGGCCTTATGCCGGTCTGGGTCATATAATATATCTTCAGCCGCCTGCCCTTGTCCGTGGGCGGCTGCTGCCGCGCCTGGGCGTCGGCGAGGACGTCGTTGAGCATGCCGGTGGTTATGCGCATGGAGCTCTGGTCGTTCACGTAGTTGACAAGCTCAAATATCCTCTCCGCGCGCTGGCCGGTGAGCGCCGAGATAAAGAGCACCGGCGCGTAGCTCATAAACGCGAGGTCGCGCATGACGTCGCGCCGCATCTTGTCCATCGTCCCGGTGTCCTTCTCAACAAGGTCCCACTTGTTGACCACTATGACGCTGGCCTTGCCGGCCTCATGGGCGAGCCCGGCTATCTTGGTGTCCTGCTCGGTGACGCCTTCCCTTGCGTCTATCATTATAAGGCAAACATCCGCCCTGTCAATAGCCAGCTTGGCGCGCATGACGGAGAACTTCTCTATCCTGTCGTCCACCTTGCTGCGGCGGCGTATGCCGGCGGTATCTATGAACACGTATTTGCCGTATTTGTTCTCAAAATAAGTGTCCACCGCGTCGCGGGTGGTGCCGGCGACGTTGGAGACGATAACGCGCTTCTCGCCGAGTATCAGGTTTATGAGCGAGCTCTTGCCCACGTTGGGCTTGCCTATTACTGCGACGCGTATGCGGTCCGGGTCATCTTCAAATTCGCTCTCGGGCGGGAAGTGCGCCACGCACTCGTCGAGCATGTCGCCCGTGCCGTGGCCGTGGACTGCCGACACGGATATCGGGTCGCCGAGGCCGAGGGAATAGAACTCATAAAAGCCCGGGTCCACGTCGCCCGTGGAGTCCATCTTGTTGACGACCAGCACCACGGGTTTGCCCGAGCGCTTGAGCATGTCCGCGACGGTCTTGTCCGCTGCGGTGACGCCGGTGCCTATCTCGGTCACAAGGACTATCACGTCCGCCGCGTCTATGGCGAGCAGCGCCTGCTCGCGCATGAACATAAGTATTTCGCTGTCCGCCGTGGGCTCTATGCCGCCGGTGTCAACTATGTCAAACCTGCGTCCGTTCCACTCACATTCGGCATAAAGCCTGTCGCGGGTGACGCCGGGGGTATCCTCGACTATGGAGAGCCTGCGCCCGGCAAGGCGGTTGAAAAGCATGGACTTGCCGACGTTCGGCCGTCCGACTATCGCTACCAGGGGTCGTGACATCCTGTCACCTCCAAATTATCAGCTGTTTATTCC
>CALWYQ010000087.1 GCA_944385815.1 uncultured Oscillospiraceae bacterium
CCGGCGCGGATATTATCCCCTCGCCGCGGGTGCGCTCATTTGCAGCCTCGTCCAGCTCAACGCCTATGGGCGCGAGCCTTTCGCAGACCCGGCGGCGTATTTCGGCGGAGTTCTCGCCTATCCCCGCCGTGAACACAAGGTAGTCGAGCCCGCCTAAGTCGAGGTAAAAAGCGCCGATATAGTGGACAATGCCCGTGACGAACACCCTCGCGGCGAGCTCCGCGCGCTCGTTGCCCTCCCGCGCCGCGTCTAAGACGTAGCGCAGGTCGTTCGATACGCCGGAGATGCCGAGGAGGCCGCCGGTTTTCGTGAAGCCCTCGCGTATCTCATCGTCACTGAGGCCCTGCTCACGCAGGAACCATATCATCCCCGGGTCAAGGTCGCCGACGCGGTTTGCGTGGATGAGCCCGCTCTCGAGCGACATGCCGAAGCTCGTGTCCACGCTCCGCCCGTCCTCAATGGCGCAGACGGAGCAGCTCCCGCCTAAGTGGCAGGATATGGCCCTGTAGTGCTCCCGCTCCGCGCTCAGTACGTCCGCGACGTGCCCATGCGAGGCCCCGTGGTAGCCGAGGCGCTCGACGCCGTACTTTTCGTACCACTCGTAGGGCAGGCCGAAAATCCGCCGCTCCAGGGGTATCGTGCGGTGGAAGCCCGTCTCAAAGGCCCCCACGGAGCGCGCAGCGGGTATCACCTCGCGCATGGCGCGTATGACGTCTAAGTACACGCGGTTGTGGAGCGGCGCGAGGGATATCCACTCGGCCATGCCGGCGAGCACCTCGTCCGTGAGCTCGTGGACGCCGTAGTGCCCCTTCGAGAGCGTCGCCTTATAGCCCACGCGCGCTATTTCACCCGCGTCGGAGATGACCGCGCCCTTGCCGCGCGTGAGGCAGGTGAGGAAGCGGCGTATGCCCGTCTCGTAGTCCGGCACGTCCTGGCCGCCCAGCTCGAGCGAATAGCCACCGGCGTAATACCTGAACACCGCGTCGTCCCTCGAGCCGACGCGCTCTATGTGCCCCCTCGCGAGCACGCGCTCCGAGGGCATATCATAGAGCTTGAACTTGAGCGAGGTGCTCCCCGCGTTGCAGATGAGTATTTTCATGGCAGCCTCCCGAATTGTCGATATGATAATGCTATCACCCCGGGGCAAAAATTACAAGCGGAGAATAAAGTTGAAGCCTGGGCGGTTTTGAGCTATACTATGCTCTGACGCGTGTTGCGAAAGGAGTGTGAGCCGTGTCAAAAAAAGGCGGGATGATGAGCATTACGCAGCTGAGGCGGCGCGGCTGGACCGACGAGCTGATTGCCGCGCTGCTGCCGAGACCGAACTATATCTGCCCGCCGGGGCTCGGCCACAGCCTGCGCGCGTGGAAAAAGGCGGACGTCCTTGCGGCGGAGGGCAGGGAGGAGTTCGCCGCCGGGAGGACTAAGGGCGCGAGGCCGGGCAGGGCGGCGAAGCCGGCCGCGCCGCGCGGCTCACAGGGCGCAGCGGAGCTGCTGCGCGAGAGCTTTGCCGCGGCGGAGAAGGACGATTCGGCCGAGTGGCGGCTCGCCGCGCTTTACAACGAGGGCGTGCTGCGCCGCCTCGCCGCCGCGTCCCTGCGCCCGCTGCGCGAAAACCAGGCGGTGTCCTGGATAAATGAGTTCCTCGCGCTCGAGCGCCGGGCGGGGGCCTCGAGCCTTACGGAGCTGTTCAAGCATTTTATCCGCGCCGCGGCCTGGCTCGGCGAAAACGCCTCAAGCCCCGCCGCGGAGCGCGTGCGCGCGCGCTATCCCGCCGTGCTGCGCGAGTGCGCGGCGCGCCAGGCGGCTGAATTCATCGCCCAGCGTCCGGAGGCGGATCTCGGCGCCTTCCTTTCGGAGCCCGGCTTCCCGGCGGCCCAGCTTGTAACGGAGGGGCTCGGGCAGGTCTGGTCGGTCTGGTACGTGCCCCGGGCCATACAGTCGAGCCTCAAGCTGCTCATTGCCCTCAACCCAAAGGACGAGTTCCCCGCCGCGCGCGCCATGCGGCGGCATTTTGTGCTGCACATAGGCGGCACGAACACCGGCAAGACCTACGCCGGCTTTGAGCGCCTCGCGCGCGCTGAAACCGGCGTCTACCTCGCCCCGCTCCGCCTGCTCGCGCTCGAGGCCCAGGAGCGGCTGCTCGACTGGGGCGTAAACTGCTCGCTGAGCACAGGCGAGGAGGAGGACATCCGCGAGGGCGACACGCATCTGGCCGCTACGGCGGAAAAGCTTGAGGTAGAGCGGTATTTTGACGCCGCGGTTATAGACGAGTGCCAGATGCTCTCCGACAGCCAGCGCGGCTGGGCGTGGACGCGGGCCATACTCGGCCTGCGCAGCCCGGAAATACACCTCTGCGCCGCGCCGGAGGCAAAAAATATCCTCATACGCATCATCGAAAGCTGCTCCGATACGTATGAGGTGATCGAACACGAGCGGACCACGCCGCTTATCTGCATGCAGCGCACTACGGATTACCGCCATGTCCAGCCCGGGGACGCGCTTATAACCTTCTCCAAGGTCGGCGTGCTCAGCGTGGCCGAGGACCTGCGCCAGAGCGGCAGGGAGCCGGCCATAATCTACGGCGCGCTGCCATACGCCACGAGGCGGCGGCAGATGGAGGGCTTTTTGAACGGGGACATGGAGTACATCGTCTCCACAGACGCCATAGGCATGGGGCTGAACCTGCCCATACGGCGGATAATCTTTATGGAGACGGAAAAATATGACGGCGTGGAGCGCCGTCAGCTCAGGCCGGAGGAGATAAAGCAGATAGCCGGGCGAGCCGGGAGGCGCGGTATGTACCCGCGCGGCTACGTCGGGGCGACGGAGAACCTTGAGCTCATACGCGCGGGGCTCGAGGCCGTGGTGCCGCCGATACAGTATGCGTCCATGGGCTTTTCCGACCTTGTGCTCAAGGTGGATTTCGACCTCCTTGAGGTGCTCAGCGAGTGGAACAAGCTCCCGACGGTGGAGCCCTACCGCAAGATGGACATCACGCGCTATATAACCGTGATAGGCAAACTGCGCGAGCAGGGCTTTGCGCTGACGAAGGAGCAGGAGCTGCGCGCGGCCAATATACCGTTTGACGAGACGGAGGACGCGCTGCGCGAGCTCTTTTACCGCTTTATGCGCCAGTGGCAGGCGGGGGAGGAGATAGAGCGCCCCGCGCTGGCCTCCGAGCAGCCCACGCTGCCGGAGCTTGAGCTCTATTACCGCAAGCTTGACCTGTATTTTTCCTTCAGCAGGGCCTTCGGCTGCGCGGTGGATACGGCGGGGCTCGACGAGGTGCGCGAGCGCGTCGCCGAGGACATAAACGAGATACTCCTGCACCGCCTGCGCAGCAACATCCGCTTCTGCGACATCTGCGGCCGCCCGCTGCCGCTGCACCACCACGGCCGGCTGTGCGACCGCTGCTACGCCAAAAAGCAGCGCCGGGCGGAAAAGCGCCGTCAGGGCATGTTCTCCAAATAGTGGTCGAAGAGGCTGTTCAGATAGTCCGCCGCGGCCTCGCCCTTGCCATCCTCAAGGAAGGCGAGGATGCGACGGCCCTGCTCGAGGAGCGCGGACGTGCCCCAGAAGCTGGCGGAGGACTCCCACAGCGCGCTGCCGACGCCGCGGAAGGCGTTCATTATAAGCGGGAAGAGCTGGTTGCCGGAGAGCGTGCAGATGCGGTAGTGGAAGCGCGCGAGCGCGTCGGCCACCGTGGCGGTGTCCGGCTCATGCCGGGCGATCTCGGTGTACTCCGCGAGCATGCCGCGCAGGACGTCGAGGTCCTCGGCGGTATGGCGACGGCCGAGGCGTATCAGCGCGCCACCCTCGACGGCGCTGCGCAGCTCGATGATGCTTATCACCATCGGCCGGTCGAGCTTGCCGCCGTTGTAGCGGAGTATGGCGTTGAGCGTTTCAAGGTTGCCGCGCTCGGCAAAATCGGCCACGACGGTGCCGCGCCTCGGCGTCACCTCGAGAAAGCCCATGCGCGCAAGGTCCTCAAGGCCGATGTGCACAATGGTCTTGCTTATGCGCATCTGCTCGGCAAGCTCGCGCTCGCTCGGCAGCTTGTCGCCGGGCTTGAGCGTGCCGGAGAGTATAAGCCCCTCTATGCGCTCTATAAAAAGCTCCTTGATGGTCGGAGCAACTATCTGTCCGAATTCCATTTGCCGGCCTCCCTTTATAAACGTAATAATCTAAAACAAAATGGCGCTGATTGCAATCAGCGCCATTTGCATCCCGGAACCGTCAGGCGCCGTGGACCGGGGCCCCTTTCGGCGCGGGAAGCGGCGCGCCGTCCCGCAAAAAACGGCTCGCCTCGCCGAAAACAGCCCGGACACGGCAGGCGTCCTGCCTGCCGGCTCCGGCGCGCCGCGCGCGTGCCCTGCCCACGGCGCCGGAGAAATACGGCCAAACGGCGGAAACGTTTCCGCCGCCCGTGCGATGAATTATCATCGCCTTTGACAAGAATATATCACAATTTAGGCCAGTTTACAATACTTGCCGGACGAAAAGCGCGTTTTTTACTTATTGCACTAAATCCGTGGTCAAACCAGATTCAACGGCTCCGCGGACCCACACGGCTCGCGAGACGGCGCTCGACGCCCTCGCGCAGAAGGCTGTAGCACATGGCGGTGAGCGGCACGGCGCACAGGCCGCCGAGGATGCCGGCGATATTGCCGCCGACGAGCACGGCGCAGAGCACGAGCACGCCCGGCATGCCCACGGCCTTGCCGACGACCTTGGGGTAGATGAGGTTGCCCTCGATCTGCTGCAGGCAGAGGACAAAGACGACGAAGAGCAGCGCCTTGATGGGGTCTATGGTCAATATAAGCAGCGCGCCTATGACTATGCCGACAAAGGCCCCGACCAGCGGCACAAGGCTGGTGACGCCTATAACGACGCTTATGACGTCCGCGTAGGGGAAGCGGAAGATGTTCATCCCGATAAAGCAGAGCACGCCGAGTATGCAGCTGTCGGTCAGCTGGCCGGAGATGAAGTTGGAGAAGGTCTCGCTTGCGCGGGAGGCGAGGCTCTCAATGCCGACGGCGAAGCGGCGGGGGAAGAAGGCGTCTATGCAGCGGCGGACAAAGCGGCCTATGCGCTCCTTCTGAGCGAGGATGTAGACGGCGATTATTACGGAGAACACGACGTCTATGACGCCGGAGACGATGGTTGTGCCGACGTTCGCGGCGGTGCCGACGCCGGAGACGATGCTCGCGCCGGTGCTCTCGGAGAGGCTTTTGCCTATGTCGCTGAATACCTTCACCCAGTTGATGTCGCCGAGGTAGTCGGAAAGCGAGAAGTCCAGGGGCTCAAGTATCCTGTCCGCCCAGGCGATGAGGTCGTTGACGTAGCCGGGCATCTGCGAGATAACGGCGGCAACGGTCTCGACCAGCCTGGGCAGGATGACCAGCAGCAGCACTATTATGACGCCGAGCGTGATTATGAGCGAGCAGACGATGGAGACCGGGCGCAGGGATTTGCGCACAAGGGGGCTGCGGTGCTCGCGCAGGGCGTAAAAGGTCCGCTCCTCAAAAATCCGCAGCGGCACGTTGAGCACAAAGGCTATGGCAAGCCCGGCAATCACCGACGAAAATACGCCGAAGAGCCAGCGTACAAAGTCGAAGAGCGAGCCGAGGTTGAGCATGACCGAGAGCAGTATTATGGTGAAAACTATAATAAACAGGATGGTCCTCACGTTTTTGCGGCTGAAGTCCAAGGGCAGGCCTCCCTTCCGTTTTCATCATTACCATAATACACTGTTTTAAGCCATGCCGCAATAGTAATCGGGCCGGGAGCACAAAATTAATAGGGCCTTAACCGGAGCTTATAATTATGTGTTGCTTATTATAAGGAAATAGGTTATTATAGGCTTACTATCCAACCCGGCGCCGGAGGCGCCGCGCCTATAAAAAGCGGCTTTGCGCCGCGGGGCGCTTATTTTGAGCTTTAAGCTTGGAGGACTTACATGAGATTCAATTTTGGCAATTTCGGCGGCTTTCAGGCCGACCCGGAGAGCGGCGAGTACAGCTGGACGCCCCCGAAGAAAGAGGACGCGAAGCCCAAAAAGCCGCGCAAGATACGTAAAAGCGGCACCGTTACGCTCTGGAGCATACTGATAACGCTGATCGCCGGCTTTATCTACTTCTATTTTGAGCTGCCCGCGCTGAATATACACTCCGGCGAGCTCTATATCTTCATCATCCTGCTCTGCTTTGTCTGGTGCGCGGCGAGCCTGCTGCTCGGCGGCTTCCGCTGCAGCTCGATGAAGGAATACGTGAGCACGGCCCGCAAAAAGGCCGCGGTGCCGTTCTATATTATCTGCCTTGTCGCGCTTGTCGCCGTCGTCGGCTCCCTTGTCGGCTGGCAGCTTTTCCGCGCGCGCGACTACGCCTCGCTCCTCACGATCGAGGAGGGCGACTTTGCCACGGACGTCGCGGAGATAAGCTTCGACCAGATACCCATGCTGGACGACGCCTCGGCCAACGTCCTCGCCACCCGCCGCCTCGGCGAGCTCAGCGACCTTGTCAGCCAGTTCGAGGTCAACTCTGAGAGCTATCAGATAAACTACCACGGCCGCCCCGTGCGCGTCACCTACCTCAACTACGGCGACGTGTTCAAGTGGTGGAACAACCAGCGCGCCGGAATCCCGGCCTACCTTGTAATAGACATGGTGACGCAGGAGGTCGAGGTCGCGCGCATCGACGAGGGCATACGCTATTCGCCGAGCGAGTATTTCTTCCGCGACCTGGACCGCCACCTGCGCTTCAACTACCCCACGCTGATGTTCTCCGACGTCAACTTTGAGGTCAACGAGGATGGCGAGCCCTACTGGGTCGCCAGCGTCATAACCAAGCGCATAGGCCTCTTCGGCGGCGAGGACGTGATCGGCGCGGTGCTGCTCAACGCCGTCACCGGCGAGAGCGAGTACCTCGAGATGAGCGAGATTCCCCAGTGGGTCGACCGCGTGGCCACGGCGGACCTCATCAACGAGCAGTACAACTACTACGGCCTCTACCAGGGCGGCTTCTGGAACAGCCTCTTCGGCCAGAGCGGCTGCACCGAGGTCACCGCGCTCTACAACTACATCGCCCAGGACGACGACGTCTGGATGTACACCGGCGTCACCTCCGTCACCGGCGACCGCGGCAATATCGGCTTCATCCTTGTAAACCAGCGCACCAAGGAGGCGCGCTACTACCCCTGCGCCGGCGCGGACGAGAGCTCGGCCATGCTGAGCGCCGAGGGCGCCGTGCAGCAGTACAGCTATCAGGCCACCGCGCCGCTGCTGCTCAATACCGGCGGCCAGCCGACCTACTTCATGGCCCTCAAGGACGCCAGCCAGCTTGTAAAGATGTACGCCATGGTCAACGTCTCGCAGTACGACGCCGTCGCCATCGGCAGCAACGTTGAGGAGTGTGTGGAGAACTACGTCGAGCTCCTCTCCGAGCGCGGCATAGGCATGGACGAGCCGGTCGTCTCCGGCGAGACGGAGACCGTCTCCGGCGCCGTTGCCGAGCTGCGCTACGCCGTGCAGGAGGGGAACACCGTCTGCTATATCCGCCTCGAGGGAGGCGACGCCTACTACACGATAAGCGCCGCCGCAGCGCCCGAGGCCGTGGTGCTCAACCCCGGCGACAGGGTGGAGATAAGCTTTGTCCCGCCGGCGGAGGAGGAGCTGCTCATTTCCGCTTCAGGCCTTGAAATAACGCGCCGCGCCTCGTAAGCAAGTAACAATACAAATATACAAAGAGCCGGTTTCACCGGCTCTTTGATGTTTTTTGCGGCCAGACGCTTGACGCTTGGGGCGGTTTGTTATAATATTATATGGTTGCTGGAAACAGACCCTTTTTACGGAGGTATTGCAATGAGCGAGAAAGGCAAGTTCTATATAACCACACCCATCTATTACCCGTCCGACAAGCTGCACATAGGCCACACCTACTGCACCGTCGCAACGGATACCATAGCGCGCTATAAGCGCATGTGCGGCTATGACGTCATGTTCCTCACCGGCACCGACGAGCACGGCCAGAAGATAGAGCAGAAGGCCGCCGAGGCCGGCGTAAGCCCGCAGGAGTTCGTTGACCGCATCGTCGACGGCGAAGGCGGCATCCGCGACCTCTGGAAGCTCATGGATATTTCCAACGACCGCTTTATCCGCACCACCGACGGCTACCACGTCAAGGCCGTGCAGCGCATCTTCAAGAAGATGTACGACAATGGGGATATATATAAGGGCAAGTACGCCGGCATGTACTGCACCCCCTGCGAGAGCTTCTGGACGGAGAGCCAGCTTGTTGACGGCAAGTGCCCCGACTGCGGCCGCCCCGTGCAGTACGCCGAGGAGGAGGCCTATTTCTTCAAGCTCAGCAAGTACGCCGAGCCCGTAAGAGAGCTGCTGCTCTCCGGCGACTTCCTGGAGCCCGCTTCCCGCGTGAACGAGATGATAAAGAACTTCATCGACCCCGGCCTGGAGGACCTCTGCGTCTCCCGCACCAGCTTCAAGTGGGGCGTGCCGGTCGATTTTGACCCGGGCCACGTGGTCTATGTCTGGGTGGACGCGCTCTTTAACTACATGACCGCCCTCGGCTACATGAACGACGCGCGCGACGGGCTGGAGAAGTACTGGCCCGCGGACGTGCACATGGT
>CALWYQ010000088.1 GCA_944385815.1 uncultured Oscillospiraceae bacterium
GGCTTGACGTGCTGGAACTCGACGACCTGCATGACCTGGCCGTCCATCTCAAAGGTGACGCCGTTCCTGAAATCGCCTGCAGAAATCATGTGTTGTCCTCCTATGGCAGTATCTATAGTTGGCAAAAAGTTTTAACTCAGACATTTTACACTATCTCGCACGTTTTGGCAAGAGGTATCGTCATCAAATCCGCTTCCGGCGCTTTCGCAATATAAGCGCTTCCCCTCAGCGCTCGGGGCGGCCGGAGAGCTCCATGTATAAAAGCGGGTACGGGCAGCCCTGCCCGTCAAGCTCCGTCCTTTTAACGGCCTTAAAGCCCATGCGCTCGTAAAAGCCGCGCGCCTGCGGCGCTCACCCCCGGGCGCGGTAAAATCCCGTCAGTATTTCCGCAAGGGCCTCGGGGGCCTCCTCGTTTACCACGTGGCCCGCGCCCGGAATAAGCCTCAGCTCAGCATTTTTCAGGCTCCGCGCGAGATATTCCGCCGAGGCCAGGTTCGCGCGGTCCTTCTTGCCGCAGAGCACAAGCGCCGGGCAGGCGAGGCCGCCGAGGCGGCCCGTGAAGTCGAGGCTCTTGAGCGACCTGCCGAGCGCGAGGCTGTCCCGTTTGCCGAAGGCCATGCCCTTAAAGGCGGAGCCCGGCAGCAGGCGGAAAATCAGGCTCTGCAGCGCAAAGGCCGCCGCCGGCGCCCTGTGCGGCGTGCCGATGAGCACAAGGCTCCGCACCCTGTCGGGGAAGGCCAGGGCGTAGTCCAGCGCAAGCACGCCGCCGAGCGAGAGGCCGCAGAGGTGAAGCCGCCCCTCAATCCCGGCGCAGCAGCCCTCAAACGCTTCGCGCAGATTTTCAAAACTGGCCTCCCTCCCGCCGAGAATGGCTGAGAGCCCCGGGCGGAGTATTTCCCAGCCCGCAGGCAGGAGCGAGGCCGTCCTGTCCCAGCTCTCCGGGCCGTGGCCCGTGCCGTGGATCAAAACTATCTTCTCCATAGGCGCGAGGTCCCGGCCGCTTACAGTATCAGCAGCTCCTTCGGGGCCTTCGTTATATCCTCGCAGCCGTCGCCGGTTATGTAGAGGACGTCCTCTATGCGCACGCCGAACCTGCCGGGGATATAGATGCCGGGCTCCGCGGATATGACCACGCCCTCTCCGAGGGGCTCGGAGTTCTTGGGCGAGGCGTTGGGGGCCTCGTGGACGTCGAGGCCGACGCCGTGGCCGAAGCCGTGGCCGAAATACTCCCCGTAGCCCGCGTCGGCTATCACCTTGGCGCCGGCAGCGTGGACAGCCGCGCCCGTGGCGGAGGGCTTCGCCGCGGCTATGCCCGCGGCCTGGGCGCGGAGCACGGTCTCATACACGTGCTTCATCTCGTCCGTAGCCGAGCCGACGGCCACGGTGCGCGTCATGTCCGAGCAGTAGCCGTCCTTTACGCAGCCGAAGTCCATCGTAACAAAGTCGCCGCTTTTTATGACCCCGTCCCCGGGCACGCCGTGGGGCATGCTCGTGTGCGCGCCGGTTATGGCGATGGGGTCGAAGCTGTTGCGCTCGGAGCCGCGGCGCATCATCTGGTAGGTGAGCTCGGCGGCGAGCTCGCGCTCGGAAAGCCCCGGCTTTATCATCGGCAGCACGGCCTCGAGCGCGGCCTCGGCTATGCGCTGGGCGCGTATCAGGGTCTCTAACTCCTCGCGGGTCTTGTGCGCGCGCAGGCCGTTTATAAGCTCGTCCGCGCCGGTGAGCTCCCGCCCGAGGGAGCGCTCGAGGCCGATAAAGCCAAGGTGGCTGAGCTTGCCGGCCTCGGCGCCGACATCGCCCTCCACGCCGGCGCAGAGACCGCTCAGGAGCTCTGTAAGCGGGTGCTGTGCGTTATTGAGCAGCACCTCGACGCCCGGGCCGCATTTTTCCGCGGCGTCCTCGGTGTAGCGCGAGTCGGTTATCAGCCAGGCGCGCTGCGGCGTTATAAACGCGGCGCTGTCCGTGGGCATGAAGCCGGTGGCGTAGTATATGTTCCTGTCGTCGGTGAGGATGAGCGCGCCGAGCCTCGCGCGCCCAAGCGCCTCCTGGATCCTTCTGAGCTGATACATGGCTGTTTCCTCCTTATTCCGTAATGCCGCTGCTGTCGGCAAGTATGAAGTCCTCCGGTTCCATCGCGGCGGAGAGCATTACCCCGCCGGAATATATGCTCACGCTCTCCACGCCCTCCACGGCGCAGAAGGTGAGCGTTATGCAGCAGTCCGCCGTCGTCCGCTCGCGCCCGGTGAGCGCGGCGTAGCCGCTCGCCACCGAGCAGCGCAGCTCGCTTCCGGCAAGCTCCCAGCCGAGCACCGCGGCGTCCTCCGGCAGCGGGTTTGAAAGCTCCGCGTCGCCTGGGTCTGTGTTTAGCGCCTCGGCCGCGGCGTCGATCGCGCCGAGGGCTCCGTCCACCCGGACGACCTCGGCGGTGACGGCCGGGCCGCTGCCGAGGGCGAAGTCCGCGACGGCGCGCCAGACCGTGACCTCCTGCATGTCCATCCCGCAGCCGCCCAGCATGAGCGCAAGCGCTGCGAGCAGGAAAACAAGCGCCTTTTTCATTCCTCCGCCCCCTTCCCGGCCGGGAAGCGCACGGTAAAGCGCGTCCCCCCTCCCTCGCGCGCGCCGACGGTCACGCTCCCGCCGAGGGCGGAGACGGCGTCGTGGACTATCGAGAGCCCGAGGCCCGAGCCGCCGCGCTCGCGCGAGCGCGCCTTGTCCACGCGGTAAAAGCGCGAGAATATGTTCGGCAGGTCCTTTTCCGGTATGCCTATGCCCGTATCCTCGACCCTGAGCTCAACCGCGCCGGCGGAGCGCCTGACGGAGACAAGCACGCTGCCTCCGGGGACGTTGTATTTTACGGCGTTCTCGGCAAGGTTGAAGATAATCTGGTACACGTCGTCCCGCGGCGCGCTTATAATGCAGCCGGGCCCGGCCTCGAGGCTTATGGTTACGCCGGTTTTGGCCGCCAAGGGCTCGAGCAGGCGCAGCGTGCTCTCCGCCGTCTCGCCGACGTCCACATCCGTGAGCTCGCCGCGGGCGCCGTCGTCGCGCCGGGAGAGGTTCAAAAGCTTCTCCGTCGTGCGCTGCAGGCGCTCTGCCTCGCTGGATATGTCCTGCACGAACTCCCGCACCGTGCCGGGGTCCATGTTCTCCGTCCCGGTTATCGAGTCGGCCAGGAGGCGTATCGCGGCCAGCGGGGTCTTGAGCTCATGCGAGGCGTCGGAGACAAAGCGGCGGCGCTGCTCCTCGGTCTTTTCGAGCGTCTCCGTCATGGAGTTGAAGTCGCGGCAGAGCTCGGTGAGCTCGTCGTCGCCCTCCGGGCTGAGGCGGTAGGCGTAGTCGCCGCCGCGGACTGTGCGCACGGCCTCACTCAGGCGGGTTATCCTCACGGTAAAGCGCCGCGTGAACACGACCGTCAGCGCGAAGGCCATGGCGAAGGCTATGGCCGAGACCGTGCCCAGCCTGTCCCGGAAGGCGAGGATTATGTCCGCCTGGGTGGTGTCCCGCTCGCATATATACACGGCCCCGACGACCGTGCCGCCGCGCGTGACCGGCATGGCCGCGCGGGAGAGGAAGGCCCCTCCGGCAAACTCCGACCAGAACACCCTCTCGCTCCCGAGGGCGCGCATGAGCTCGGCAAAGAGCGCCGTGCGCCCCTCGGCAGAGGGCGAGGCGGTGTCGTACAGCACGCGGCCCGAGGCGTCCGTCACCATGACGCGCTCAAAGTCCGTCAGGCCGAGCAGCTCGACTATCTGGGCCACGCCGTCGCCGGAGAGCGTGTCCAGCCCCGAGAGCGAGGCGGAGATGACCCCCGCCTGCTCGAGCATGGAGCTCTCCTTCTCCGAAAAGACTATGTCCCGCGAGGCGGAGACCGGGTAGGTGTTCAGCAGTATGAGCAGCGCGGCTATGAGCGCGAAGAAGGCGAGCGCCAGCTTGAACTGGACGCTCTGCGTCAGCTTCCTGCGCTGTTTTTCCCGCGCCGGCCTCACTCGGCGAGGTAGTAGCCGACGCCCCACTTGGTGATTATAAGCTTCGGCGCGGCGGGATTGTCCTCAAGCTTTTCGCGCAGGCGGCGGATGTGCACGTCCACGGTGCGCGCGTCGCCCTGGTAGTCGTAGCCCCAGACAAGGTCGAGCAGGCTGTCGCGGCTGAAAACCCGGCCCGGCGAGCGCATAAAGAGCTCTATGAGGTCAAATTCCCTCGCCGTGAGCTCAACATGCGCGCCGTTTTTGCGCGCGGAGCGCTTTTCCGTGTCGAGCGTAATGCCGCCGTGCTCGAGTATGTGCGCGTTCTGCGCGCCGGGGCGCGAGGCGGCTATGCCCGCGCGGCGCAGCAGGGCGCGTATGCGCGCCTTGAGCTCGAGGATGTTGAAGGGCTTGGTTATATAGTCGTCCGCGCCGGACTCAAAGCCCAGCAGCTTGTCCGCGTCCTCGCTCTTCGCCGTGAGCATGATTATCGGCACGGTCGAGGTCTGGCGTATGCGCTGGCAGGCCTCGAGGCCGTCGAGGCCGGGCATCATCAGGTCGAGGATGATTAGGTCGTAGCCGCCCTGCGCGGCCATCTGCACGGCGGTGGCCCCGTCGTAGCAGGCCTCCACCGTATAGCCCTCGTTCTCCAGGTTGAACTTTATGCCCTTTACAAGCAGCTTTTCGTCGTCAACTACCAGTATTTTCATAGCTTTCCTCCACGGAAATGTATTCGATCGCGCCAAGCGCGGCGTTTGCCGGCAGGCCCGGCACGGCTAAGAGCTCATACTCGCTCTTGAGCGGGCCGTACTCCTCCCGGTAGGCGATTATTGCCGCCGCCCTCGTCTCGCCTATGTCCGGCAGGGCTACAAGGGCCTCGGCCGGGGCGAGGTTGATGTCCATGCCCTCCGGCGTCGCCCACTCGGGCGGCTCGCGGCTCCCGCCGCGCTCGGGATATATCCCCGGCTCCGCCTCCGCGCCCGTCAGCAGCAGCAGGCAGGCCGCAGCCGTCGCGGCTATCATGGCGTATTCGTATGGCTTCGGCCCTTTCATGCGCGTTTCCCCCGTCGAATTTTCGGAAATTATCGGGTCTTGCTTTTCCGGCGCGTAAATTGTATAATTAATAAATGTATGATTTCCTCGCCCCGCGGGGCCGTACACATATATGATACCACATCTAAGCGGAGATGGATATGAAAAAATTCAAACTGCTGCCAACCATTTTAATATTCGCCCTGCTTATAAGCGTCCTCGGGCCCTTCGCCCTCGCCGACGAGGGCATAGCCCAGCCGCCCGAGCTCAAAAGCGCCGCCGCCGTAATAACCGACGCGGACACCGGCCGCGTGCTCTATGACTACAACGGCGCCGAGCGCCGCCACCCCGCCTCCCTCACCAAGGTCATGACCGTGCTGCTGGCCGTCGAGGCCATAGAGCGCGGCGAGGCCTCCTCCTCCGACCAGGTCACCGCCGGCGAGGAAGCGCTCGACGGTATGGTTGAGGACGGCAGCACCCTGGACATCAAGCCCGGCGAGACGCTGAGCCTGCTCGACCTCATGTACTGCGCCATGCTCCCCTCCGCCAACGAGGCCTGCAACATCATCGCCGTACATATCTCCGGCTCCATTTCCGCCTTTGTCGGCGAGATGAACCGCCGCGCCTCCGAGCTGGGCTGCGATGACACGCATTTTGCTAACGCCCACGGCCTGCCCGCCGAGGACCACTACACCACCGCGTCGGACTTTGCCGTGATAACCCGCGAGGCGATGGACCACGAGCTCTTCCTTGAAATCTCCGGCACGAGCAGCTACACCGTGCAGGCGACCGAGCTCTCGCCCGAGCGCCGCATCTCGAACACCAACGGCCTCATCAACCCCGAGTGCGTCCCCTACCCCGGGTACTTCTATGAATACGCCCGCGCCGGCAAGACCGGGCACACCGACGGCGCCGGCTACTGCCTCGCCTCCCTCGCAGAGCGCGACGGGGTGAACCTCATCTGCGTCGTCCTCGGCGGCGTGACCTATGACGACGGAGGGGACACGCGCCACTCCAACTTCACCGACTCCCGCGCCCTCTACGGCTGGGCCTTTGAGAACTTCAGCAGGCAGGAGGTGCTCGGCACCACGGAGACCGTGACGAGCGTCGCCGTGGACCTCGCCGAGGACGGCCAGGCCATGCTCCGCGCCGAGTCCTCCATCTCCGCCCTGCTGCCCAACAAGGGCTTTGACAGCTCCACGCTCGAGCGCAGCGTCACCATCTACAGCGAGCAGGACGGCGAGCCGCTTACCGCGCCGATAGCCGCGGGCTCCTCGCTCGGCGAGGTGTCCGTCCTTCTTGACGATGTGGTCCTGGGCACGAGCAGCCTTGTGACCAGCGGCACGGTCGAGCTCGCGCGCACGGAGTTTATGAAGCGCGAGATTTCCGGCTTCTTCGGCCACCTCTCGGTGCAGGTGATAATCGCCGTGCTGGTGCTCGCCGTCGCGCTGTATGTTTTCTGCGTCCTGCGCTACCGCAAGCTGCACAAGCGCCACCTGCGCAGCGTTGAGGAGGCCCGCCTGCGCGCTGCAGAGGCCGCGCCGGCCCCGGCGCCGCCCGAGCCCCCCGCCGCTGAGCCCACCACCGTGCTGCGCAGCACGGCGCCCGGCGCCGCCGTCCGGCGGAGCACCGCCGAGCTTGAAAAAACCACCGTCCTCACCGGCGCCGCGCGCCGCTCCACCGGCTCCGGCCCCGCCGTGCGCGAGCCTGGCCCGAGTGCGTCCGCGCCCGCGCAGGCCGGGGCCGCGCCGCAGCGCTCCTCCCCTCCCCCCGCCGCCGACAAGGCCCGCAGGGACTATTTTGAGGAGTTCTTCCGCAGCAAATCCGCCCCCGTCCCGAAGCCGGACGAGGACAAAAAGGAATAAGCACGGGCTGAAGCCGCCCTGGTTCATATGAACCGGGGCGGCTCTCTATTTTAATTTTACGTAAAATTAACCCGATATAATATCGTATATACTTGACACATCGTCGTGTATATGTTATGATGTCCTCACAAGCTTAAAGGAGGCGGAGCTATGAACGGCAAATTTGGCGAGGTCAGGTATGACGAAAGGCAGACCGCGGTGCGCGGCCGGGCTTTTAAATGGGGCTATGTGACGCTGCTCGCGGGCCTTATCGTGTACTGCATTACGGATGGAATATGGAGCTGGTGCGTGCCCTTAACTGGCTGCGCCGCGGCCATGAGCTTTTCGCTTATCGTGGTGTGCTGCATCTGCATAGACGGCGACGCCTACTGGTGGATGGACGCGGGCCGGGCCGGCCAGTATGTTGTCTGCGCGGTAATCGGGCTTGCGAACCTCGGCCTTGCGCTGCTCGCGGGCCTTGAGGGCGATCTTTTTGTGGACGGCAGGCTTCAGGAGCCCGGCGCGAACCTGGCTCTGGGCTGCGTATTCGTCTCTGTGTTTGTCGCCGCGGCCGTAAAGCGCCTGCAGGACAGGGAGGCCGGTGAGCAGGAATGAAAAACCTGCGCCTCAAGGCCGCCCGGGCGGCGCTGGACATGTCCCAGCAGCAGCTGGCCGACGCCGTCGGCGTCACGCGCCAGACGATAAACGCGATAGAGCAGGGCAGCTATAACCCGACCATACGGCTCTGCACAGCCATATGCCGCGCGCTCGGCAAAACCCTCGACGAGCTTTTCTGGGAGGACGTGGGCTGAGCGGGCCGAAGGGGCTTGCTTTTACCCGGCGGAAGTGATAATATATCGTGGCTTGATTATCACCATGGAGGAGTATTATGCAGCCCGGTATCCAGTTTAACGCCATGACGCGCATCGCGCTTGTAATTGCGGTTGTTTTTATTGTTGTGCTTATTATCCACCTCATAACCGGCTCGCGCCGCCTCGAGGGCAGGCCCGGCAGGGTCAGCATAATCTGCCTTGCGCTGCTGCTGTGCGGTTTCGGCGGCCTCGCGGCGCTCTCGCAGGGCTCGCCCGACCCGGGGCAGGTCGAGGGCTTTGTCCGCTTTGAGGCCGGGGACCTCGCCTCGGCGGCGGAGCTCATGGAGGACGCCGCCGCGCTTGAATACAGCGACGGCGAGGCCGGCGGCCGCGTGGGCGCGGCGTATTTTGACCTCACCTTCGGCGGCGACGGGCTCTTCACCGGCCTCGCCTTCACCGCGCGCTACGACGCGCTCAACCCCGGCGAGGACGGCGTATACGCGCCCTGGCAGCGCACAGTGAACGTAAACGCCGATGGCGCGGTCTACGGCACGGAGCGCTTTTCCGGCGAGCTTGAGACCCTGCCGCTCGATACGCTTGCCGGCGCCCTGCGCTCCCTCGCCTCCATCGGCTGGAGCGGCGAGCTCGGCCTTTCGGAGATAGACGACATCATCCTGAGCAGCGGCCGCGTTGAGCCGCAGCCCGGCGACTGGGTGCTCAGCGGCGGCGCGCTCGTCCCCGCCGGGGATTTTTCCGGCGGCCCGCTTTTCGCGATATACGTCTACAGCGGCTCCGGCATGGCAACCATATTGATAGACGAATGAATAATTGACCCCGGTCGGTTTTGACCGGGGTCAATCTTTATCTTTTAGCTTCCTTGAGCTCAAGCGTCAGGCAGTCGGCGATCATGGCTATGAACTCGCTGTTTGTGGGCTTGCCCTTGACGTTGCTCACCGTGTAGCCGAAGAACTTCTGAAGCGTCTCTATGTCGCCGCGGTCCCAGGCCACCTCTATCGCGTGGCGTATCGCGCGCTCGACGCGCGAGGCGGTGGTGCCGAATTTGCGCGCCACCTCGGGATAGAGCACCTTGGACACGGAATTTATCGAGTCCATGTCGTTTATCACAAGGATTATGGCCTCGCGCAGGTACTGATAGCCCTTTATGTGCGCCGGGACGCCAATCTCGTGGATTATCCCCGTGACCATGGCCTCAAGGCTCCGTCCCCTGTCCTGCGGCGCGGCGGAGGCCGCCGGCGCGGGCGGCTTCGCCACCATGCGCAGCACGGAGAGGAAATCCTCCGGCTCGAAGGGCTTGGCCAATATGTAGTTCACCCCGATGCTCGAGCACTCCGCGGCCACGCTCTGGCTGCAGAAGCTGCTCGTCACCACGCTCTTTATCTCGGGGAAAAGCTCGCGCGCGCGTTTTATGAGCGCGATGCCGTCCAGCCTCGGCAGGACAAGCTCGGTCACTAAAAGCGCCGGCCTCTTTTCGCGCAGCAGCCCAAGCGCTGTCTGGCCGTCGGGCGCGGTTCCGGCGAGCTCAAAGCCGCCGTCCTCATTAAGCTTCGCCGAGATACGGCTCAGCAGCTCCTCGTTTGTGTCGGCGATAAGGACGCTGAGTTTGGTTTCCATAATTCAACCTCCGTTAATTACTATTACGGGCCGCATATTTACTGTCTACAGCAGCAATACCGTTTGAACTATAGATAATCTAACATATTCGTCACTTATTTGCAACATCAAACTGGCTCAAAATGAGCACATTTCATTTACATAATATCTTATAATCCGAGTGTTTATAAGAATTTTCGCCACTTTTCGGCGCAGTTCGCTTTGTTTCGACAAAGTCCTCAGCCGCGGAATACGGCCGCATTTTTCCAGAAGTACTCAACGCCGGAGTACACGGTTGTCAGCACGACGAGCACCCAGCAGACGGTGCGGACGGCCTCGGGCACGGGCAGCATCATAACGCAGAAGCCGGCCATGGTGCAGGCGGTCTTTATCTTGCCGGACCAGGCCGCGGCGATGACCTTGCCGCCCTCCACGGCGATGAGGCGCAGGCCCGTCACGGCGAGCTCGCGCGCCACGACGATGATGGCGGCCCAGGCGGGGAGCATGCCCCAGTCGAGGTAGACAAGCATGACGGATATGACAAGCAGCTTGTCCGCCAGCGGGTCCATGAACTTGCCGAAGTTGGAGACCTGGTTGTAGTGCCGGGCTATGTAGCCGTCTATGAAGTCGGAGCAGCTCGCGGCGATGAACACGGCCAGCGCCCAATACATGTGCCCGTCGAAGTCGAGGTACATCAGCGCGAGCACGACCGGGATAAGCAGTATGCGGACAATGGTGATCTTGCTTGCGGTGGTGAGCTTCATACTACCTTGCCTTTCAGTACGCCGTCCCCGGCGGAGATTATCTCGGCCCTCAGGATGTCGCCGGGCGAGGCCTCGCCCGTAAACACCATGGCCCCGTCTATGCCGGGCGAGTCGAAATAGGCCCGGCCCACGGGCTCGCCGGTCTCGCGGTCATAGCCGTCGCATATGGCGTCCACGGTTTTGCCAATGAGCGAGGCCTCCCACTCGTCCATGATGCCCGCCTGAAGCAGCTGGATCTGCCCGGCGCGCTCGCGCGCGGTCTCGCCGTCCACGAACTCCATCCTTGCGGCCGGGGTGCCCTCCTCCGGCGAGAAGGGGAAAACGCCTGCGCGCTCAATTTTAGCCTCGCGCAGGAACTCGCACAGCTCCTCGAACTCCGCCTCCCCCTCGCCGGGCAGGCCGGAGATGAGGCTGGTGCGCAGCACAAGCCCGGGGATGCGCTCGCGGAGCTTTTTGAAGAGGGCGCGTATTTCCGCGCCGGTGTCGCGCCGGTTCATAAGTTTGAGTATGCGGTCGTTTATGTGCTGTATGGGGATGTCGAGATATTTTACTATCTTCGGCTCCTCCGCTATGACCTCTATGAGCTCGTCGGTGAGCTCGTGCGGGTAGAGGTAGTGCAGGCGTATCCAGTCCACGCCGTCTATTTCGCACAGGCCGCGCAGCAGCCTTGCAAGGCTCCAGCCCGGGATATCCTGCCCGTAGCGCGTGAGGTCCTGCGCCACAAGTATGAGCTCGCGGTAGCCGAAGCTTGCAAGCTTCTCCGCCTCGGCGAGTATCTTCTCCGGCGCGCGTGAGCGGAAGCGGCCGCGTATGCGCGGTATGACGCAGTAGGAGCAGCAGTTGTCGCAGCCCTCGGCGATGAGCAGGTAGGCCCAGGCCGGGCCGGTGCTTATTATCCGCCGGCACTCCGAGACGGGGGCGGAATTGTCGCCTATCACGACGGGCCGCTCCCCGGCCTCAACGCGGTTGAGCACGTCCACGATCTCCTCGCAGGAGCCCACTCCGACAAGGGCGTCGGCCTCGGGCAGCTCGTCCATGACCTCGGCGCCATAGAGCTGCGCGAGGCAGCCGGTGACGATGAGGTACTTGAGCGAGCCGGTCTTTTTGAACCCGGCGGCCTCTAAGATGGTGTTGATCGCCTCCTGCTTGGCATCCTCTATAAAGGCGCAGGTGTTGACGACTATCGCCTCGGCCTCGTCCATGTCTATCACTATGTCGTGCCCCGCCTCACGCAGGAGGTAGAGCATCTGCTCGGCGGACACCTGGTTCTTGGGGCAGCCGAGGGAAATCATTCCGACCTTCATTCATCCAACTCCATTTCTGCGAGATAGCTGTCCGCCGCGCGCCTGGCCTCGTCCCAGGAGAAGCCGCGGCGCACCAGCGCGGACATCGCCCGGCGCAGCGCGTCCCTGTCCGCGCCGCGGCCGCGCAGCTTCTGCGCGAGTATGGCCGCGGCGGCGTCGCTGTTGTCGGGCATCTGCCCGAGCGCGGCGGCCCAGAGCTCGCGCGGCAGCCTGCGGCGGCGCAGCTCCTCGCGCACGCGGGCGGCGCCGTAGCCCTTGGCGGCGTAGTGGCGGACCACCATGCCGGCGTATTTTTCAT
This sequence comes from uncultured Oscillospiraceae bacterium, assembly GCA_944385815.1. Taxonomy (GTDB): domain Bacteria; phylum Bacillota; class Clostridia; order Oscillospirales; family Oscillospiraceae; genus Scatomorpha. Next base: position 11,628 of record CALWYQ010000088.1, read on the forward strand.
CGTTCACAAAGCCGTACTCCACCATTTTGTCGGCGGCGGCCTCGGCGTCCGGTGCTTCGGCGCCCTTTTCGACCAACTTCGACACAAGCTCGTCGCGGCCGTAGTCGCGCTTTTCAAGGAGGCTCAGCGCCTTCCTGCGCGCTTCCTCACTCGTCATCGCCCTCGTCGAAGTCGTCCGCGGAGACGTCCACCGCGCGGCCGGCGGCTATGGCGGCCTTGCGGGCCTGCGGGCTCATCAGCTTGTGCGCGTTCACGCGGATGTCGGCCTCAAGCCTGTCGCAGACCTCCGGGTTCTCCATGAGGTAGCTCTTCACGTTGTCGCGGCCCTGGAGCCGGACCTCGCCCACCGTGAACCAAGCGCCGGCCTTGTCTATGAGGCCGAGCTTGCCGGCGAGGTCTATTATCTCCCCGACCTTGCTTATGCCCTGGCCATAGAGTATGTCGAACTCCGCCTCGCGGAAGGGCGGCGCGACCTTGTTCTTTACTATCTTGGCGCGGGTGCGGTTGCCTATCATCTCCGAGCCGTTCTTGAGCGTCTCTATGCGGCGCATGTCTATGCGCACGCTGGAGAAATACTTGAGCGCGCGGCCGCCCGGGGTGGTCTCCGGGTTGCCGTACATCACGCCTATCTTCTCGCGCAGCTGGTTTATGAATATGACTATGCAGCCGGTCTTGCTGACCACGCCGGCGAGCTTGCGCAGGGCCTGGCTCATAAGCCTCGCCACAACGCCGACGCTGCTCTCGCCCATCTCGCCCTCCAACTCGCTGCGCGGCAGCAGGGCGGCGACGGAGTCTATAACGACTACGTCCAGCGCGCCGGAGCGCACAAGCTGCTCGGTTATCTCGAGCGCCTGCTCGCCGGTGTCCGGCTGGGATATGAGCAGCTCGTCGATATTTACGCCGAGCGCCCTCGCATAGGCCGGCTCGAGCGCGTGCTCGACGTCGATGTACGCGGCCTCGCCGCCGCCCTTCTGCGCGGAGGCTACTATGTGCAGCGCGAGGGTGGTCTTGCCGCAGCTCTCGGGGCCGTATATCTCGACTATGCGCCCGCGCGGGACGCCGCCTATGCCGAGCGCGAGGTCGAGGGAGAGCGAGCCGGTGGAGATGGCCTCCACGTTCACGGGGATATCGTCGCCGAGGCGCATGATGGCGCCCTTGCCGAAGTTCTTTTCTATCTGCGCTATCGCCGTCTCAAGCGCGCGCTTTTTGTCCGACGGGTTGACCGCCGAGGGGCTCGCCGGGGCGGCCTTTTTCTTCTCAGCCATAATAACACCTCTTATCTTTTGTCTGCCGCGCTCTGCGGCCTGATTTTGTCAGTTGAGCGCCTTTACCACGCGCTCCGTGCCTCTGGTGTCCTTTACGCTCACGGCGTCGTGCAGCCCGGCCATGCGCATAAGGTCCTTCACAGGCCCGGCCTGCTCCTCGCCGACCTCAAAGAACACCGCCCCGCCCTGACGCAGGGCGCCAAGCCAGTTTTTGAGTATGGCGCGGTAGAAGTCCAGCCCGTCCGCCCCGCCGTCAAGCGCCCATATGGGCTCATAGTCGCGGACCGAGGGGTCGAGCGTCAATATGTCTATCGTGGGGATATAGGGCGGGTTGGAGACGATGACGTCAAAGGTCCCGCTCATGACCGGCGGCGGCTCCGTCGCGTCGCAGAGCATATAGCTCACGCGCCCGGCCAGGCGGTTGCGCGCGGCGTTGCGGCGGCTTATTTCCATGGCCTCGGCGCTTATGTCCGCGAGCACGACGCGCGACTGCGGAAGCGCGTCCGCTATCGCGAGGCCCACGCAGCCCGTGCCCGAGCAGAGGTCAAGCACCCGCGCGTCTCGCCGCGTGCGCGTCAGGTGCCGTATGGCCTCCTCGGCGAGCACCTCCGTGTCTATCCGCGGGATGAGCACCTCGGGGCTCACCTCCATGGGCAGGCCGCGGAACTCCCACACGCCGGTTATATACGCCACCGGCTCGCCCGCAAGGCGGCGCGAGAGCATGTCCCCGGCCCGCCTTTCGACCTCGTCGGTGTCGTAGAGCGGGAGGTCGCGCAGAAGCTGCGCCGTCGTCTTGCCCGAGGCCGTCGCGGCTATGAGCCGCGCCTCCACGTCTGCGGCCTCGACCCCCGCGCCGCGCAGGGCGTTGCGAAGGGAAATATAAAGTTCGCTGTACCTGCGCGGCATAAGGATCCCCCCAGAGCCTGCGGCTCAGTTAAAGCTTATTAATATCAACGCCGCCTCACCAGGCGTCCCGTCCCTTTTCCTCGGGTATTACCAGCTCCATGGCCCGTATCGCGCACTCTATCATGCCGTCGTCGGGCTCGTTTGTGGTGAGGTGCTGGAGCTGCTTGCCAGGCCAGGTGACGATGCGCGAGACTATGTTCGTGTCGTGCCGGCCGGCCCAGCGGTTGAGCTCATAGGCCACTGCCACCACGACGGGCAGCAGCAGCAGCCTGAGCGCTATGCGCAGCAGCGTGTTGTCCACCTGTATGAGCAGCCCCACAAAAAGCCCGAGTATGATAACGACAAGCAGGAAGCTCGTGCCGCAGCGGGGATGGAAGCGGCTCTGCGGGCGCACGTTCTCAACCGTGAGCGGCAGGCCCTTTTCATAGCAGAAGATGGTCTTGTGCTCCGCGCCGTGGTAGGAGAAAATGCGCTTTATCTCCTTCATTCGCGCCACAAGGCCGAGATAAACGAGGAAAATTACAATTTTTATCGCGCCCTCGACAAGGCTGCGCGCGGTGTAGCGCCCCTCGAGGCCGGGGATGAACCCGGCGATAAGCGTGGGCAGGAAGATGAAAAGCCCGAGCGCCAGAAGCACGCCCACAACGACGGCCGCGCCGATTATTACCTTCTCGGCCTTCTCGCTGCCCAGCTTTTTTTCTACCCAGAGGTCAAATTTGCCGGGCTCCTCCTGCTGGTCCTCGGGCAGCAGGCTGGCCGAATAGGTCAGCGCCTTCATGCCCTTGGCCATGGAGTCGATAAAGATGAATATGCCGCGGACGAAGGGCCAGCCCAGGGCCGGGCGCTTTTCGCTGTTCATATTCAGCGGCTCTACCTTTTCGACTATGCCGTTTTCCGTCCGGCAGACTATGGCCTGCTTGTCCGGCCCGCGCATGAGTATGCCCTCCATGAGCGCCTGGCCGCCGATAGAAGTGCGGAAGCAGACCTGATTTGCGTCTTTCTTTGCCATTTTTGTTCCTTTTCTTACTGAGTTTCCACCGGCAGCAGCACGGTTACAAGCGTACCGCCGCCCTGCGCGTTGTCCACGATGAGCCTGCCGGCGTGGCGGGTCACGATCTCCTCGCAGACCGCAAGGCCTATGCCGCTGCCGCGCTCCTTGCCGTGGCCCTTGTAAAAGCGCTCCTTTACATGCGGCAGGTCGTCGGCGGCGATGCCCGGGCCGTGGTCGCGCACGGTGATCTTTATATACTCGCCCTCGCGCCCGAGGCCGAGCTCCACGCTGTTCCCGCCGCGGCCGTATTTTATGGCGTTGTCGAGGATGTTGAGCACCACCTGCTTTATCCTGCGCGGGTCGCCGGAGACGAAGGGCAGCCCGTCCTCCGGCGCGGTATAGCGCAGCTCAAGCCCGTCGCGGCGCATGAGCTCGCTGTAGGTGAAGGTGACCTCCTCGAGCAGCGCGGCGACGTCAACCTGCTCGAGGTTTAGCGTGAAGCGCCCGTCGCGCATCCGCGTGAACTCAAGCAGCTCCTCGACCATGCCCGTCAGGCGCCCCGCCTCGCCGGAGATTATCTCCATGCCGCGGCGCGAGTCGCCCTGCAGGGCCTCGTCATAGAGCAGCGTCTCGCTCCAGCCGTTGATGGCCGTCAGCGGGGTGCGCAGCTCGTGGGAAACGGAGCTTATGAACTCGCTCTGCGCGCGGTCGGCCTTGCCTATCTTGACGGACATGTCGTTGATGGCGTCGGTCAGCTCGCCTATCTCGTCGCCGCGCAGGCGCTCGGCAAGGGTGCCGTAGCTGCCGTCGGCGATGTGCCTCGCCGTGTCGCCGAGGCCGAGGATGGGGCTCGTCACCCGCTCGCGAAACCACAGGTTGCTCAGGCCCAGCAGCGCTATCGCCGCCGCGGCGCAGACGCAGGCCCAGAGCGCGCTCCAGAACAGCGCGAAGATAAGCGCCAGCAGCACAAAAACCGCCGTCAGGCAGCTCGCGGCGAGCCAGGCGCCCCTGAGCCCGCGCATGGCCTCTGGCAGATGCGCCCACGGCAGGGCCGAGGACAGACGCGCGCGTATACCCGCCGCGGTTGAATCCGCGGCGGGCCGGGTGTTTTTGCCGTCCATGCTCAGACGCCCCACTTGTAGCCGTAGCCCCAGAGCGTGGTGATGAACTCGGGCGCGTCGGTGTTGGTCTCGATCTTGATGCGCAGGCGGCGGATATTGACGTCAACTATCTTGAGCTCGCCCTTGTAGTCCGCGCCCCAGACGTTGGTGAGTATCTCCTCGCGGGAGAGGGCCTTGCCCGGATTTTCCATAAAGAGCTTCATAAGCGAGAACTCGGTCTGCGTGAGCTTAACGCGCTCGCCGTTCTTGTCCAGCGTGCGGTTGCGCAGGCTGAGCACGAAGGGGCCGCTCTCGATGTCCCTCTGCATGTTCTCCTCCGCGGGGGCAAGGCGGCGGCAGAGCGCGTCCACCCTCGCCACAAGCTCCGTGGGGGAAAAGGGCTTGGTGACATAGTCGTCCGCGCCGTTCATAAGGCCGGTCACCTTGTCCATCTCAGTTGTGCGGGCCGTGAGCATGATTATGCCCACCCTCGAGCCGGAGGCCCTTATGCGGCGGCAGACCTCGAAGCCGTCTATATCGGGCAGCATTACATCCAACAGCGCGACCTCTATATCGGGGTTTGCCGACAGCGACGCGAGCGCCTGCTCGCCGGTCGATGCCTCTATGGGCTCATAGTCGTTGCGGCGCAGGTTAATTACGACGAAGCTCCGAATATTGTCCTCGTCCTCCAAAACAAGCACTTTCTTTCTTATCTTCTCCACGCCCCTTTGTGCGGGTCAAGCCCTGTATTTTTCCCGCCGCTGCGGCGCTCCTCCCCGGCGGGAGGCGCGCAGTCCGGCAGTATTGATATTATAACACAAACCCCAGCCGCTTTGCAACTTATAACTAACGTTTTGTCACCGGCCCGGCTGGTAATGCCTTGACAGGTATAGTATAATAATTTGTCACAGGAATCACTTGGAGGTGGGCGCTTGCGCATATTTTTCTCCCCCATCCCGGCGGCGGAGCCGGGGCGCTTTTTAACGCCCGGGCGCAGCGCCGGCGCGCAGAGCGCCGCGGCCTGGTCGCTGCTTTTATACGCCCTGCGCGAGATGGGCGAGGCGGAGCGGCTGCCGGAGCGCGGCACGGACGGCTGCGGCCGGCCCTGCTTCCCCTCGAGGCCGGAGCTGCGCTTTTCGCTCAGCCACACGCGCGGCTGGGTCCTCTGCGCGCTCGGCCGCGAGCGCTGCGGCGCGGACGTGCAGCTCATCTCGCCCAGGGACGCGGCCTTCGCGCCGCGGCTTATGGACGCGCGCGAGCGGGAGGATTTCAGCCTGCACGAGCTCTGGTGCCTGCGCGAGAGCCTGTACAAGCTCTTAGGCGGCGGCGACCTGCGCGCCTGGCGCTTCCGGCGCGAGGGCGGGCTTATCGTCCCGCCGGCCGCGGGCACGGCGGCGCGGCTGTATACGGACGTGCCGGGCTGCGCGGCCGCGGCGGCGGCCTTTTCAGCCGGCGCGCTGCCCGGGGCGCTCGAGCGTGTGGACGCCGCGGCGCTGCTGCGTTGATTTTTCCGCCGCGGCCTGCTATAATAAGAAAGGTGATGTTTATGAGGATCAACCGCCCCATGCTGAAGGCCGAGGCCAAAAACTGCATGCGCGCGTCAAAAACCAATCCGTACCTCACGGCGCTGCTGTATTTTATCGCGTGCTTCATAATCACCCGGCTCATCAGCCGGCTTGTTTTCCCCTCGGACCTCATACACTACGTGATCGACTTCAACAGCTACGAGGTCAGGCTCTACATCTCCCCCGAGTATTACGGGCGCATCTTAGTGGAGCCCTTCGCCTACATCCTCTCGCTGCTGCTCGAGGTCTCCCGGCTGCTGCTCGACGCGGGCCTTGTGATTTTCTGCCTGCGCGCGGCCAACCGGGCCGAAAACAGCGTCTGGAACCTCATCGACGGCTTCCCGCTCGTGCTCAGGCTGATAGGGCTCTACATCGTCGAGGGCATCTTTGTTTTCCTCTGGAGCCTGCTCTTCATCATCCCGGGGATCATAGCGTCGTACCGCTACCGCCTCGCGATCTACCTGCTCATAGAGCGGCCCGAGCTCGGCATCATGGACTGCATACGCGAGAGCAAGCGCCTTATGGCGGGCCGCAAGGGCGAGCTCTTTGTGCTCGACCTCTCCTTCATCGGCTGGCGCATATTGGAGCTCATCCCGCTCGTCAGCGTCTATGTCGCGCCCTACACCGCCACGACCTACGCCTGCTACTATCTCGCCGTAAGCTCCTGTGACAGCCGGGCGTACTGAGCCCGCCGCGCAAAAAAGCTCCCCATCCGGGGAGCTTTTTGCTATTTTATCGCCCGGCGCCAGCTCAGGTTTTCCGAGCTTGCTATGGCGGAGAGCAGGTTTTTTATGTTTTCGCTGGGGTTATAAACGCTGATGTTCATGCAGTCCCACTCAAAAACCACAAGCGCGTCGTCGTCCGGGAGCAGGAGGTTCAGCGTGCCGGAGCGGCTTGTGAGCAGCTCCTTCACCGCGTTTGCCACAAGCTCGGGCGAGGGCGTCTCTCGCCAGCCGTTCCAATCCGTGTTGACGCGGCAGTAGCACATCAGCTTGAGCAGCACGCCGGTTATCCGCGCGCGCAGGCCGAGCTCGTCCATATGGCCGAGTATGTAGTTCTCAACATTGTAGAACTGCCCTCCCGCGTTCGGCGGCACGCGCGCCGGGAGAAAGTCCATGATATAGCAGGGACGGCCGCGCAGCCGCTCCACCTCGCTCGAGAATTCGCAGGTATTCATTCCGTTCACCTCAGCGCTATTTTTCCCGCCGTGATGCTTTTCACATCGGGGCAGTTGGTCATTATCATGAGGTTCTCTAACTCGGCGCGCTTGGCCCTCGCGTAGGCCGCCACGCCCTCCGCCCCGTCGCCGAGGGCGTACCCGCCCACCGCCGCCGTCACAAAGGGCCGGCCTATCATGGCCGCGTCCGCGCCGAGGGCCAGGACCTTGAAGATGTCCGCGCCCGTGCGGATGCCGCCGTCCACTATTATGGTCAGCGCGTCCCCCACCGCGCGGCGTATCTCCGGCAGCACCTCGGCCGTGGCCTGCGCCGCGGGCATTACGCGCCCGCCGTGGGTGGAGACGATGATACCCCCGCAGCCGCCCTCGGCGCATTTTTCCGCGCCCTCGGCGGTCATGACGCCCTTGGCGATGAAGGGGATGGGGATGTTGGACGTGATCTCGCGCAGGTCCGCGACGCTCTTGGGCCCGACCCGGCTGAGCGAGCTGCCCATGTTGGAAAAGGCCGCCGCGTCCACGTCGCAGGCGAGCGCCGGCGCCCCTGCGGCCGCGCACTCCAGGCCGCGGGAGATAATGATGCCGTTATCGCGCCAGGGCTTGAGCGTGCAGACGTTTATGCCGCCGTTGGCCCTGCCGGCCTCGAGCCCGGCCCTGTACTGGTCGCCGAGGGCGTTGTCGCCCGTGAAGGGCAGGATGCCAGCCCGGTTCGCGCCGGTTACGGCGGAGTTTGACCAGTATTCGTCCGTTATCGCGCCGTTATAGTTGTAGTTCATGCCGCCTATGGGCGCGAGGCAAAGTGGCGCCGAGAGCCTTACGCCGAAGAGCTCCGTCGAGGCGTCCGGCTCCCAGGGCTCGTGCAGCGTGTCCATGCGCAGCTTGACGCTGTTCAAAAACTCCGTGCAGGCCGTCCAGCTCGAGCCGTCGCCCGCGGCGCCGAGGCCGGGCAGCTCGCCGCGGCAGGCCCTGCCGTTGCACTCCGGGCATACGCGGCAGTTGGGGGCCATCAGCCTTCGGGCCTCGGCCCAGATTTCGTCTAAAGTCATTTTGTTACCTCCTGCCGCCGGGCGCGGCCGCCTTGTTTATCCGTTTCATTTTACTACGCCCGGCGGCAGTTAGTCAATAATTGCCTTATTCCTCACAATAGCGCGCCGTTACGCTTATTTCCGCCTCCGCCCCGGTGTCGGTCGTTATGTTCAGGCTCCACCCCCCGGCCACAGCGCCGGTATAGAGCCAGGCCCGCTCGCCGGCGTCCGTGAAAAACCGCGCCGGGATATTGTGCCCGGCATGGCTCAGGTTCACGATAAGGCTGAAAAGGATTGCACAGAAGTCGGACTTGCTGAAAAATCCAAACCCGCAGCGGGGAAGAAAATGAGAAATTAGATATGCAAAAAGGAAAAATGAGATTCATTGAAGTAGAAACCAAAAACAGGACGGCGGATTTCATAAATCGGCTGCTGACGGTATGGGAAAGTTCTGTAAGAGCAACACACCTGTTTCTGTCGGACAGTGAAATCAAAAAGATAAAAGAATATGTACCGCAGGCGCTCGCTGGAATTGCGCATTTGATGATCGCAGAAGATGATAGGGGCTGCCCCGGGGCTTTTATGGGGATCAAGGACGGCACCTTGGAAATGCTGTTCATTTCCCCGGAAGAAAGAGGAAAGGGGCTCGGAAAGCGCCTGCTCCAATATGGGATTAAAACCTATGCCGTAGAGCGGGTGGCTGTGAATGAGCAAAACCCACAGGCCAAGGGCTTTTATGAACACATGGACTTTCAGGTTTATAAAAGGACAGACCTTGACGAACAGGGCAATCCTTATCCGCTTTTATACATGAGCCTTAACATCTAAATCGGATTTTACGAAATCTCATATCCCGCAGAGAAGCAAAAACAGAAAGTACCCTGCCTTATACTCATTATCATCATTGCCCTTTTCCTTGACTTGCTTGTGTCTTTGTGATACACTAACATACATAAATCATTGCCGATTTTTCCTGATCGATACGATTTTGAAGTGGCAACAGATAAAAAAAAGCAGTTTAAAATTGTTGCTGAACTTTTAAAACAAGCAAATACAATCATTGTCGCAACAGATAGCGACAGAGAAGGCGAAAACATTGCCTGGTCGATCATTCATAAAGCAAATGCCTTTTCTAAAGATAAAACGTATAAAAGACTATGGATCAATAGTTTAGAAAAAGATGTGATCCGTAGCGGTTTTCAAAATTTGCAACCAGGAATGAATTACTATCCCTTTTATCAAGAAGCGCAAACACGCCAAATTGCCGATTGGTTGATCGGCATGAATGCAAGCCCTTTGTATACGTTAAATTTACAGCAGAAGGGCGTACAAGGTACATTTTCACTAGGACGTGTTCAAACGCCCACCTTATATCTTATTTTTCAGCGCCAGGAAGCCATAGAAAACTTTAGAAAAGAACCTTTTTTCGAGGTGGAAGCTAGTATAAAAGTAAACCAAGGGTCATTTAAGGGCGTTATAAGCCCCACACAGCGCTTTAAAACCCAAGAGGAGCTTTTAGCTTTTGTTTCTTCTGAACAAGCTAAAATAGGCAATCAAGAGGGGATAATTGCTGATGTTCAAACCAAAGAGAAGAAAACGAATAGTCCGAGTTTGTTTTCTTTAAGTAGTTTGCAATCAAAAGTTAATCAGCTTTATAAAGCGACAGCGAGCCAAACTTTAAAAGCTATGCAAGGACTGTATGAAGCAAAATTATTGAGTTATCCAAGAACAGATACACCATTTATTACAGAGAACGAATTTGCTTATTTAAAAGCGAATTTTGGCAAATATAGCGGTTTTTTAGGACTTGATCTTGAAATGGTTCAAACAGAGCCTAGAAAGCGTTATGTGGACGGTAGTAAGGTACAGGAACACCACGCCATTATCCCAACAAAACAAGTACCTACCGAATCTGCATTAGCGAAAATGGACGATTTACAACGAAAAAT
>CALWYQ010000089.1 GCA_944385815.1 uncultured Oscillospiraceae bacterium
CCTTGCTGGCCTCGACCAAATCCTCGGTGAGCTTCTTGAGGCGCTTGCTCTGCCGGTCGAGGACCTCGAGATATTCGGCCTCCTGCTCCGGCGTGTGCGGCTTGTTTAAAAGGTCGACGTAGTTCACGATGCTCGTGAGCGGCGTCTTGATGTCGTGCGAGACGTTGGTGATAAGCTCGGTCTTGAGCCGTTCGGACTTCATGCGCTGCTCGACCGCCGCGGCCATGCCCTCGCCTATCGAGTTGAGGTTTTCGGCGTGGCGCCTGAAATCCCAGTACATCTGCTTCGTGTCTATCTTCTCGTCGATGCTGCCCGCGGCCATGCGCTCGCCTGCGGCCTTGAGCAGCTTCATCTGCCACGCGCCGAAGCAGACGGCGAGGAACAGCGCCACGGTATAGACAAACCAGAGGAACACGAAAAACCCGCTGATGTAGTAGTAACCAAAGTAGTAACCAAAGGTCTGAGCGGTCAGGAAAATCTCTATCACAAGCGCGGCCGCGGCGATAATTGCCGCGCGCGGCACGAGCGCTATCGTGCGGAAAGCGCGCAGCAGCCATGTAAAGCAGCGCTTGACAAGGCGCCAGCACCACTTGACAAAGCGCAAGCACAGCTTGACAAGCCGGCTGGTCAGCGTGTTCCGCCACCATATCCCGCCGCCGGCCTTGACGCGCGCTGCGAGCGACATGAAGGGCGCAAAGGCAATGAGGAACATGACATGGAGCGCTATTGCCGAGAAAATAATGAAGCTCACGCCCTGCTTTGTGACGAGGAATGGCCAGGTGTTGTCCGTCATTGTGTCGGCGATTGTGATAAGGCCGAAGAACGCCGCAAAAGCCGCCGCCCAGCAGAGGACAAGATAGAGGTCGAGCGGGAGCTTGTCGAACATATTGAGCCTGACACCTTCGACGCCCTTCCTGTGCCCGGCTGCGGTAATGGCGAACACGAGGCAGGAGAGCGCCCCCACCGCTCCGACGAGCACCATGGGCAGCCACCAACCGGCCCAGTCATAGACCGTAATCAGCAGGCTCTGTGCGTAAAGGCTCTCGGCCTGGGTGAGCGTATCGTAGCCGTAATATTTAATGAGGATGTCGTTTATGAACTCCCGCTCGCTGTCCCAAAGGCCCATCGCACCCAGCGAAAATACGGCCTCGCCTACGCCCGCCGCCAGCAGCGCGGCGAAAACTCCCAGCAGCACAAAGGCGAGTATCTTCGCCCACAGCTGCTCCGTCAATTTCAGCTTTTCCTTCTTTTCCATCACTTCCGAGCCTCCATCTTGTAGCCCTGGCCCCAGACAACCTTGATATAGCGCGGGTCGCTGGGGTTGATCTCGATTTTTTCACGGAGGTGGCGGATATGGACGGCGACAGAGCTCTCGCTGCCTATCGCGTTCTCGTTCCAGACCAGCTCATATATCTGGCTCGACGAAAAAACGCGGTTGGGGTTTCGCATAAGCAGATGCAGGATGTTGTACTCGATGGGCGTCAGGCTGACCGGCTCGCCGTCGACGGTGACGGACTTCGCCGCGTCGTCTAACTCCACGCTGCCGATTGTTATCACGTCCTTCTTGGGCGGCGGCTCCATGCGCCCGCCGAGGCGCATATAGCGCCGCAGATGGCTCCTGACGCGCGCCTGCACCTCTATGGGGTCGAAGGGCTTTGTAACATAGTCGTCCGCGCCCACGTTGAGACCCAGCACCTTGTCTGAGAGCTCGCTCTTGGCCGTGAGCAGTATGACCGGTATGTTGAACTGCTCGCGCAGCCTGGCCGTGGCCGCGAGGCCGTCCATCTCCGGCATCATAATGTCCATGAGCACAAGGTCAATGCCGTTTTCGCGGATGCAGTCGAGCGCCTCCCGGCCCGTCGCGGCCGTGTAGAGCTCGTAGTCCGGGCTCGCGAGGTAGATCTTGAGCGCCGCGACAATATCCGCATCGTCGTCACATATGAGTATCTTCGCCATATCCTTTTTCACCTCACGGAAATTGTACCTGCCGGCGTTTAAGAAATAAGGGGACGGAAGTTTAAGAGTTCCTTAATTCACACGTAAAACCGCTCGGGCTGGGTATAGCTCCCGGCCATGCGTATGTCGAGCTCCGGGAAGCGCCCTCCCAGCCACGCGGCGAGGACGGGGACGACTACGTTCTCCGTGGAGAAGTGCCCCGCGTCTACAAGGGCTATTCCGAGCTCGTCCGCCATGAGAAACTGGTGGTGCTTCACGTCGGCGGTTATATAGGCGTCGCAGCCTCGCTCCGCTGCGGCAGGAATAAAGTCCGCGCCCGCCCCGCCGCAGATGCCGAAGATCCGCACGGGCTTTTCGGGCCCGGCAAAGCGCAGGCCGTTGGCGCCAAGGGCGGATTTTACATGGGCGAGGAACGCCCCGTGCTCCATGGGCTCCGCAAAGCGGCATAGGCGGCTCATCGTGTCGTGCTCCGGATCAAGCAGGCCGAGGTTCTCCGCGCCGAGGGCGGCGCAGAGCGCGTCGTTTACGCCGCCGGGCGCGGCGTCGAGGTTCGTGTGCATGCATATGGCGCTGATGCCGCCACTGAGCATGGCGGCGAATTTGCGGCCCGTGAGGTCGTCCGTGGTCACGCTCTTCATGGGCGTAAAGCAGACGGGATGGTGGGAAACTATCAGCTCCGCGCCGAAGCCCGCCGCCTCGGCGATGACGCCGTCGGTGATGTCGAGCGCGACGAGGACGCGCCTCACCTCCGCCGCCGCGTCGCCGCAGAGGAAGCCCGCGTTGTCAAAGCCGAGCTGCGTAGTCAGCGGGGCCTTTGAGTCGAGAAAAGCGAGTACGTCTTTAACGGTTGTCATATTGTTCCTCCTTCCAGATATGCCCGCAGGCGCTCCATGGTGCGCCGGGCGCGCCGGTATTCCTCTCCGGCGTCCCTTGCGCGCTCCATGCCCGCGAGGGCGCGCTCCAGGCGGCGTATGCGGCTCTCGAGCCATTTCCCGAGCAGCGGGTCGCCGGAGCCGGCAAGGGCGTCCTCGGCCCACAGATGGCCCCTGGCGCCGCCGCGCGCCAGCATGGCCACATAGAGTCTCTCCCCCTCCGCGGCGAGAGCGGCCGAGACGACGCCGTATCCGTTTTCGCGCAGCCAGGCGCAGAGCTCGTCGAGCTTGCTCTGGGGCTGCAGCACAAGCCGCACGCCGCGCTTTGTCCAGGGTGCGCGCCCGAGTATACCGGCGATCGTCTCGCCGCCCATGCCCGCGCAGACCACCGCGTCGCAGCCCTCCGCGCCGGGAAAATCAAGGCCGTCTGCGAGCTCAAAGCGCATTTTATCCTCCAGCCCGGCCACGGCGGCGTGGCGCCGGGCGCTTGCGAGAGGGCCGGGGCGTATGTCGGCCGCAACGGCGTATTCTATTTTTCCCCCGGCGAGCAGGCTTATTGGCAGGTAGCCGTGGTCGGTGCCGACGTCGCAGAGCGTGCCGGCGCCGGCGGCGAAGCGCCCGCACACGGCAAGCCGGGGACCAAGATCAAAGGCAGTTCTCATGGCATAATAAAAAAGCCGGCCATCAAACGGCCGGCCTGTGCTTCACATGGTGGCAAGATACTCTTTGAGCTTCTGCAGAAAAAGGTCGGGATCGACCTCGTGGACATAGCAGGCCTCCTCAAGAGTCTCTCCGCTGGCGAGAGCGCAGCCAATGCAGTGCATGCCGATGGCCATAAAGGCGGGCACAGCCTGGGGATACTGCTCAATAATGTCGGATATCAGCATATCGCGGGTTATTTCCATAGTTTTACCTCCGTGGCAGACATTTGCTTTGAATAAAACGGCCGGACAAAATGCCCGGCCGCTCTTTACACATCTAAGCCTCAGGCGTTGCTCTGCTCCTCGCGGAGCTTGGCAAAGCAGGCGCTGCAGTAGACGGGACGGTCGCTCTTGGGCTCGAAGGGGACGCGGGCCTCGCCGCCGCACATGGCGCAGGTGGCGGTGAAATACTCGCGCGGGCCGCGGCTGGCGTTCCTGCGGGCGTCGCGGCAGGCCTTGCAGCGCTGAGGCTCGTTCTGGAAGCCGCGCTCAGCGTAAAACTCCTGCTCGCCGGCAGAAAACACGAACTCCTTGCCACACTCTTTGCATACTAATACTTTGTCTTCGAACATATTCTTATGCCCTCTCTTTTTCCGTTTATTATGCGCTCAGCTTCCGCTGTTATCGCCTTTGATATTCTGCCTCGCCAGCTTGCGGCGTATCCTCTGCACCGCGTTGTCTACGGCCTTTTCCCCCCGGCCGACCCTCGCGGCGATCTGCCTGTAGCTCAGACCGTCAAGGTAGCAGAAAAGCACCTCCGTCTCGAATGAGGACAGGCACCTCGAAAAAGTGGAATAGAACTCCTTCTCGCTCTCCCTTGCGAGCACCTGCTCCTCCGGCAGGCGCCGGAAAAGCTCCGGGGCGCCGCGGGCGGGCTCCTCCTCGGCAAGGGCAATATACTCAAGCGAAACCCCGCCGTTGAGCGGGTCATGCTTCCTGCGCGACGCGCTTCTCACCGCCTGGCGTATGCGGTTCCTGACGCAGGTCTCGGCGTAGGCGGCAAACCCGGCGCCGGAGGCGGCGTCATAGCTCCGTATGGCGGCCAGCAGGCCGAGCATGCCCTCCTGCATGAGGTCCTCGCTGTCCCCGCCGGCAAGGAAATACGGCCGCGCGCAGATCCTGACAAGCCGCGCGCAGCGCTCTATGAGCTCCTCCTCCGCACGGATGCTTCCGGCTGCTGCAGCTGCCTGAAGTTCTTCATCTGTCATTTTTATAAAGTCCGGCATATTTCAAGCTCGTCTCTAATTTATTATATTACATACTTTGGGAATGTCAAGTAAAAATTCTAAGTTTTTCTATGCTTTACGCAAAAAATATCTCCACCCTGCCATTCCGTTCAAAGCTCCATGCTTTCCTGGCCGTGGAACTCAAGGCCGAGGTGCTCAAAGGCCTTTCTCGTTACGCAGCGGCCGCGCGGCGTCCTCGTCAGATAGCCCTGCTGCATGAGGTAGGGCTCATACACGTCCTCGAGCGTAACGGCCTCCTCGTTTATCGTGGCGGCGAGGGTTTCGAGCCCGACCGGGCCGCCGCCGTAATAGTCTATAATCGCGCGGAGCATGCGCCGGTCGAGGGCGTCGAGCCCGTCGCGGTCAACGTCAAGCCGGAGCAGCGCGTCGTTCGCGACGGCGCGGGTTATAACGCCGCCGGCGGTCACCTGGGCAAAGTCGCGCACGCGGCGGAGCATACGGTTGGCTATGCGCGGCGTGCCGCGGGAGCGGGACGCAATTTCACGCGCGCCCTCGGGCTCAATCTCTATGCCGAGGATACCGGCGGAGCGCGTAACTATGCGCGCGAGCTCCTCCGGCGTGTAGAGCTCAAGGCGGAGTGTGACGCCGAAGCGGTCGCGCAGCGGCGCCGTGAGCTGGCCGGAGCGCGTTGTCGCGCCTATGAGCGTAAAGTGCGGCAGGTCGAGGCGTATGGAGTTGGCGCTCGGGCCCTTGCCGATGATGATATCAATGACAAAGTCCTCCATTGCCGGGTACAGCACCTCCTCGACGGCGCGGTCAAGGCGGTGTATCTCATCGACGAAAAGGATGTCGTTTTCCTGCAAATTGGTCAGGAGCGCCGCAAGGTCGCCGGCCTTCTCAATGCTCGGCCCCGAGGTGATGCGCAGGTTGACGCCCATCTCGTTTGCTATGATGCCGGCGAGCGTGGTCTTGCCGAGGCCCGGGGGCCCGTGCAGCAGCACGTGGTCGAGCGCCTCGCCGCGCAGCTTCGCGGCCTGGATGAAGATGCGCAGGTTCTCCTTGGCCTTCTCCTGGCCAATGTACTCGTCGAGCGTCCTCGGCCTGAGCGAGCCCTCGGCGGCGTCCTCCGGCTGAAAGGACGTAGAGGTGACGATTTTTTCTTCGCCGTCTGAGGAAAAGCTTATGCTCAAATCACGCACCTCACTTCATCATGTTCTTGAGCGCGGCCCGGATGAGCCCCTCCGTGTCAAGCGAGGAGGCGTCCACCCCGCGCAGCGCGGCCGAGATCTCCGCCGAGCTGTAACCAAGCACGGATAGCGCCGCCGCGGCGTCCGTAAGCCTGTCCCCTCCGCCCGCGGGCACGGCCGCGCCGACGCCGGCGGAAGGCGCGGCGGCTGCCGGCTCCCTCGCCATTTTGTCGCGCAGCTCATAGATCACGCGCTGGGCTATCTTTTTGCCTATGCCGGGCGCCACGGTCAGCGCCTTTTCGTCCCCGGTCAGTATGGCCATGGTCAGCGTCTCGCTCGTTGAGGCGGAGAGTATGCTCAGCGCGGCCTTGGGGCCGACGCCAGAGACGCTTATAAGCAGCTCAAAGAGCCGCTTTTCGTCCCGCGTGGCAAAGCCATAGAGGTCGAAGGCATCCTCCTTCACTGCCTCGCGCACATAGAGCCTCGCCCGCTCCCCCATTTTCAGGGCGGCGATCGTATTCTGGCTGGCGTTCAGCTCAAAGCCCACGCCGCCGCAGTCAATGACCGCAAAGCCGCCGCCCAATTCGGCGACGACGCCTTCTATATAGTTGAACATCCGTTTCCTCCCTGCCGCAGAAGCCGGCTCGTCGCGCTGCGGGCGTGACAGAGCGCTATGGCCACGGCGTCGGCGGCGTCGTCCGGCTTTGGGGCGCTCTTCAGGTTAAGCAGGCGCTTTACCATGTCTATGACCTGGCGCTTTTCCGCAAGGCCGTAGCCGACGACCGCCTGCTTCACCTGAAGCGGCGTGTACTCGTAAACCGGAACCCCCGCGCGGTAGCAGGCCAGCAGTATTACGCCCCTGCCCTCGGCGACGGATATGCCGGTGGTTATATTGGTGTTGAAAAAAAGCTGTTCCACGGCGGCGGCGTCAGGTCTGAAGAGCCCTATCAGCTCCGTGAGGTCGGAATATATCCTGTCCAGCCGGCTCGTAAGCGGCGTGCCCGCCGGAGTGGTGATCACCCCGCAGCGCACAAAGCCGTGCTTGCCGCGCTCGCTGTCTATGACCCCGAAGCCCACGGTCGCGATGCCGGGGTCTATGCCTAATATGCGCAATTTACCGCCCCGCTTCCCTGTATTCTACCACATCAAGGGCCTCAAATCAAGCCGCGCAGCACAGCTCCGAGCTCGTCCCAGCTCTCCACGCGCGCGTGCCCGCACCCCGGCGGCGCCTTCGGCGCGGGCTTATAGCTGCATTTGAGGGGGCTGTTGTACCATATCGGGTATATGCCCGAGCGCGCCGCGCCTTCGATGTCGCAGCTTACGTCGTCGCCGACGAACCAGCTTTCCCCCGCCTCCACGCCCGCGCGGGCGAGGGCGCGGCGGAAGATCCACTCCGAGGGCTTGCGGTACACGCCGTCGCTCGAGGCGAGGATAAACTCAAAGTGATGGAAGGGCAGCGTTTCGTCTATCCTGCGGCGCAGCGCGCCCCCGGAGTATGAAAGGTTGCTTATGACAGCCGTGCGCACGCCGAGTCCGGCGCAGAGCCCGAGGAAGCCCTCTATGCCCTCCATGGGGTATATAGGCTCTGTGGCGCACCAGCGTATGTATTCAAGCTCCTCAAGGGGGAGGTCGAACTCAAGCCCGAGGCATTCGTATATCGAGGCGTCCAGCTTAAAGCCGTCCGTCTCTATCTCAAGCGGCCGCATCACGCCCCAGAGCCTGTCATAGGTCTCGGCGCAAAGCCGGCTGAGCTCCTCAGCCGTGACGCCCGAGCGGTTCACAACAGCGTGCTCAAGCACGGCGGCCCAGCCCGCCGGATAGTCCTGCACGGGCTCATAGCAGAGCGTGTGGCCGTAGTCGAAGAATATCATTTCAGGTTTGTGGAGCATTTTCCCGCCTCCCGTCTCGGATATTGTAACACGCCGCGCTTATCCGCGCAACAGCGGGCAAGGCAAAACCCCTGGGGAAATGCTTCCCCAGGGGCCCCCTCTTCACGCCCTTGGATGGGCTTTGTTGTATACGTCCTTGAGCTCCTTGCGGACTATGTGCGCGTAGATCTGCGTGCTCGAGAGGTCGGAGTGGCCGAGCATCTCCTGTATCGAGCGCAGGTCGGCGCCGTTTTCAAGCAGGTGCGCCGCAAAGGAGTGCCTGAGCGTGTGCGGCGTTATGTCCTTTTCAATGTGGGCCTTGGCCTGATAGTTTTTAACTATCTTCCAGAAGCCCTGCCTCGTCATCCTCTCGCCGCTGACGTTCACAAAGAGCGACTGCTCATCCGGCGAGGCAATCATCTGCGGGCGGATGAATTCCATGTACTCGGCGAGCGCGCGCACAGCCTTGGCATAAATGGGGATAACGCGCTCCTTGTCCTTCTTGCGGCAGCGTATCACGCCGACGGGCAGGCTGACATCCGAGACGTTAAGGTTTATGAGCTCGGTCACGCGGATGCCGGTGGCGTAGAGCAGCTCCAGCATCGCGCGGTCTCGGTAGCCCTTGGCGTCCGTGCAGTCCGGCTGCTCGAGCAGGAGCTCGACCTCCTTGCTCGTGAGTATCTGCGGGAGCTTCTTTTCCGTCTTTTCGCCGACAAGGCCGGCGGCGGGGTCCTGGACAATGTCGCCCGTTGAGAAAAAGTGCTGGTAAAAGCGCTTCATCGTGGCAATATGCCGCAGGATGGTCGCCGGGCTCTTCCCGGCGCGGCGCAGGTAGTCGAGATAGCTGTTGAGCTCCTTCTCGCTCGCGTCGATGAGGTTTGACATGTCATGCGAATCGAGATACTCGCTGAGCTGGCGCATGTCGCGCATGTAGGACGCGATAGTATTGTCGGACGAATTGCGTTCGTATCTGAGATAGTCCTCAAATTTCTTGAGGCTCACGGTGTCCAGCAAGCTATCACATCCCCCTTCTCATTTGCTTAGTTGAGCAGCAGCCGCACAAGCAGCGGCGCCAGATAGTATTCTGCGGCAGCGGCGGCAAGCAGCATTGCAGCCGACGCGGCGAGCCTGTTGTCCCCCCGGCGCGGGCGCTGCGGCAGCGGCCTGCGCAAAAAGCCCGAAAGCAGCCTGAGCGTAAACTCCATGCATGAAGCCGAGAGCAGGAACAGGCTCGGCACCGAAAAAAGAGCCGGCAGCCCGAGAGTTATAAGGGCAAACGCCGCGCCCTGCGCGGGATCGGACGCCGCAATATACGCGGCGGAGCAGGATAGGGTAAAGCCCCGGAAGGCCAGCGCCGCCGGTATTAATATCCCCCCGGCAAGCGAGGTGGAAGAAAGCAGAACAAGAAGGTGGCAGACGGCGCAGGAAGCAAGCGCCGAAAAATAGCTCCCGTGCGCGGAATAGCCGCCGTCCGTCGGGAGCGCGGCGCTCTCTCCGAGCCCGCCGCTGCCGGCGGCGGCTCCGGCAAAGGAGCCCGCAAGGAAGAATATCGCAAGTATGCAGAGGAGCAGCAGCCCCCCGCCGCGCCGCATAAGCCGCGCCGTATCTATACGTGGAAAGGCCCGGGCCCGCTTCATGCCCGGACGGCCGCGAAGGCCGCCGGCCCCATGGGAGCAGAGCCGCAATTTACATAATTCAAGTATGGACAATATAATACAAAATCCATCGGCAATCAAGTCCTTTGTCAAAATAAGCGTAACTTTGTGAATTATGACAAAGCGTTATGTTAACTGTGTTATGTTAACTTACGTCACTACCCGCTGTGTTTTTTCGGCATATTTGCCATACGGCACTATATTTAGTGGCTGTTTGTGGCGCAGCGCCACTGTATTTAGGTAATCACTCATTCGTTATGTAAACTCGTGGTTGATATTACAGGCTGTAATCACCGCCGCCTGTTTGTTGACTTTGACGGCTTTACGCGCCTTACGCAGAGCGCGCCGCCGAAAGCTCCCCCGGCTGCGGCCGCTATTATCAGGCGCAGCGTACCGGCGTTCAGCGGCCCCTCGCCCGGCGCGGCGAGCGTCAGCAGGACTATGGCGGCCGCGAGCGCGCCGCCCATTATGAGGCCCGTGCGCATGGCCCTCCCTCCTCTGCCGGCCCCGGCCGCAAGGCCCGAGGCGGCGCCGCTCAGGAACACGCAGGCAATGAGCAGCTCCTCCGTAAGGCTGTAGGGCAGCACGCCCCTCGCGAGCAGCACGGCGCAGAGGTAGAGCGTCCCCGGCAGGCATATGAGCGCCGCGGCGGGGCCGAGCACGTACCAGGCCAGGCGGCGGCCGGTGCGGCGCTTGGTTTGTGTGGTCATAAAAATCCCTCCGACGTCAGATGTTTGTACATCCTATTACGCCGGAGGGATATTAATGCAGGCTCGGGAAAATTACTTGCCCTCGCCGCCGTTGTCGACGCTGTTTTCCTCGCCGGAGGTCTTGGCCTTCTTCTTGCCCTTCGCCTTTGCGGCGCGGGCGGCGGCCTCCTGCTCGGCGCGCTGCTTCTCCTCGCGGACGTTGGAGGAGATGGCCCACTTGGTCACCTGCATACGGACGCGGTCCTCGCCGGTCTCAAAGGTGATGGTGTCCTCAGTGACCTGCACTACTTTACCCATGATACCGCCGATGGTGACGATCTCGTCGCCGAGGGAGATATTGCTGCGCATCTCATTGAGCTTCTTCTTGCGCTTATTCTCGGGACGGATAAGGAAGAAGTAGAACACAACGAAGATGACAACAAGGAACAGGATGGAAGACATTCCGCCCATCCCAGCCGTGCTGGTATTGCCGGACAAAAGAGTTAGATACATTGGTTGCTTACCTCCAACAAAAAGATACAGTGTGTAGATTATAACCTCTTATTTCAAAAAATGCAAGAGTTTTATATACGCGTGTCGAGGACTGTTGAGAATTCCCGCCTCAGCGCCTCAAAGCGCCCGGCGTCAATGGCGTCACGTATGCGCTGCATGAGGCTGTTGTAGAACCACAAGTTATGCGTAACGGCGAAGCGCATTGCGAGCATCTCCTCCGCCTTGAAAAGATGGCGCAGATAGGCGCGCGAGTAGCGGCTGCAGACCGGGCAGGAGCACTCCGGGTCTATGGGGCCCTCGTCGCGCTCATACTTTGCGTTTTTGATGTTGATGATACCGCGCCAGGTGAAAAGATGCCCATGGCGGCCGTTCCTCGCCGGCATGACGCAGTCAAAAAAGTCAACGCCGCGCGCGACGGCCTCTAATATGTTCCCCGGCGTGCCGACGCCCATCAGGTACCTCGGCTTGTCCGCCGGCATGTGCTCCTCCACGGCGTCGATGGTGTCGTACATCTCCTGCGCCGTCTCCCCCACCGCAAGGCCGCCTATGGCGTAGCCGGCGCAGTCGAGGGCGGCTATGCGCTTCATGTGCTCTATGCGCAGATCGTGGAAAACCGCGCCCTGGTTTATGCCGAAGAGCACCTGGCCCGGGTTAACCGCGTCCGGCTCGGAGTTATACTCCGCAAGCGCCCTGACGCAGCGCTCGAGCCAGCGCGCGGTCCTGTCGCAGCTGGCCCTGACGTAATCATACGGCGAGGGGATCTTTATGCACTCGTCGAAAGCCATGGCGATGTCGCTGCCGAGATTGGACTGGATGCGCATACTCTCCTCCGGGCCCATAAAGATGTGCCGCCCGTCTACATGTGAGTTGAAGCGCACCCCGTCCTCCCCTATTTTCCTCAGCTCGGCGAGGGAAAAAATCTGGAACCCGCCGCTGTCCGTAAGGATGGGGCCGTCCCAGGTCATAAATCTGTGCAGGCCGCCGAGGGACTTTATCAGACCGTCGCCCGGGCGCACATGCAGGTGATAGGTGTTCGAGAGCTCGATCTGGCAGCCTATATCCTTCAGGTCCCGCGCGGAAAGCGCGCCCTTTATCGCGCCCTGGGTGCCCACGTTCATAAATACCGGCGTCTGCACCGTGCCGTGAGGGCAGGTGAATTCGCCGCGCCTCGCGCGGCCGT
>CALWYQ010000090.1 GCA_944385815.1 uncultured Oscillospiraceae bacterium
GCGGCCTGTGGTATAATTAGTCGAAATCTCAGTGAGGGAGGCGGCGGCGTGAAAATCAGGATATTGGCTTTTGCCCTCGCTTTGGCGCTTCTTGCCGCGCTCGGCGGCTGCGGCTCCGGGGACGGCCCCTCCGCCGGCGCCCCGGCGGAGGACGAGCGGCTTGTTGTGTACACCTCGCACAAGGAGGAGGTCTGGCGGCCTATAGTGCTCGAGTTTGAGCAGCGCACCGGCATATGGGTCGATGTGGTCACCGGCGGCACGAACGAGCTCCTCGAGCGCATAGCCGCCGAGTCCGCCGAGCCCAAGGCCGACGTAATGTTCGGCGGCGGCGTGGACAGCATAGAGGTCTACAGCGATTTGCTCGAGCCCTATGTCTCGCCCGAGGCGGGGATGATATCCGCGCGCTGCCGCTCGGAGAGCGGCGTGTGGACGCCCTTCTCCCTGCTGCCCGTCGTGCTGATATACAACACGCAGCTCATAAGCCCCGGCACGCTCAGCAGCTGGGACGACCTTTTTAACAGCGCCTACCGCGGCAAGATTGCCTTTGCCGACCCCTCGGTATCCGGCTCGAGCTTCACGTCGCTTATGACCATGCTGCTCGCCGTGGGCGGAGAGCGCAACGACGCGCTGCGCCGCTTTGCGGAGAACCTCGGCGGGCTTGAGCTCGCCGGCTCCGGCGACGTGCTGACCTATGTGGCCAACGGCAGCTGCTGGTTCGGCGTAACGCTTGAGGAAACGGCGCTCAAGCGCGTCGAGGCCGGGGACAGCGTGGCGCTTGTCTACCCGGACGACGGCACGAGCCTTGTGCCCGACGGCAGCGCCCTTGTAAAGGGCGCCCCGCACGCGGACAACGCGCGGCTCTTTATAGACTTCACCATAAGCCGCGACGTGCAGGAGCTGCTCGGCGGGCAGTTCCGGCGCAGCGTGCGCCGGGACGTTGGCTCCGGCGGCCTCCGCCCTCTCAGCGAGCTCGAGGTCCTCGACTACGACGTGGAGCGCGCAAGCTCGGAGCACGACACGGTGCTGATGAGCTGGGAGTTCTTCCTTGAAAGGGAGGACGGGCAATGAAAGGCTTCCTCAGCTCCTCCTTCCGCAACCGGCTCTTTGTCGGCTTCCTTGCGGCCTCGCTCATACCGCTGCTGCTCTGCTCGGCGCTGCTGCTGCAATTCTTCCGCGTGCAGCTCACGGGCCGCGAGCGGCAGGCGGCGGACAGCTCGCTCGGCGACGCCTGCCAGCTCCTTGAGCAGACCCGCATGGGCTTCATGCGCGCCGCGGAGGACATATCCCGCGACGAGGTGATGCTCTCGGCGCTGCGCTCCGGCACGGGCGGGGACGCGGCCGTGCTCAACCGCTTCCTCGAGCTCACCGCGCCGCTTCGCGCCGGCGCCTGCCTCGAGCTCTATACGGGCGGCGGCGAGCGGCTCTATTCCACCCGCAACGGCGGGGCGGATACCCTGCCCACCGGCTGGGGCGTGCTGCGCGCGGCCGGGGAGGGCGGCGCCGTATTCCTGCCCGAGGACGGCGCCCTCGCGGACGGCGCCCTGCTCACGGGCGCCGTGCTGCTGCCGGAGGGCAGCGGAGGGACGCTCGGCTACCTGCTCATACGCCTCACGCAGTCCGACCTAAGCCGCCTGCTCGTGACCGCGGTGGACTCAAGCTCCGACCTGCTGCTGCTCAGCTCCTACTGGCGGCCGGTATTCTGCACCCAGCCCGGGCTTGCGGATTCGCTTGCCGGCGCGCTCCGCGCCCGGCTGCTCTCCGGCGCGCCGCTCAGCGAGCCGGGAGGCGACTTCAGCTACACCGTCCGGCAGCATGAGCCCACCGGGCTGACGCTCGTGCTGCGCCAGCCGCAGGTATTCACCCGCGACACGATGAACCTGCTCTACGCCGTCAGCATAGCCTGCGCCCTCGTCTGCCTCGCCGCGGCGCTCACCATGAGCTTCCTGCTCAGCAGGCAGCTCTTCCGCCCCGTCAAGCGCCTGCACGAGGCCATTGAGGAGGTCGCGGGGAACAACAACCTCGACGTCTACGTCCAGCCGGAGCACAACGATGAGCTCGGCGCGCTCGCCGAGCGCTTCAACGGCATGCTCGTGGCCCTCAAGCGCAATCAGGAGCAGCTTGTGGAAAACCAGCGCTCGCTCAACGAGGCCCAGATACGGATGCTACAGGCCCAGCTCAACCCCCACTTCCTGTGCAACACCCTCGACACGATAAAATGGGACAGCAAGATAAACAACGCCCCTCAGACCGCCGTGATGGCCACCGACCTTGCGGACATACTGCGCTTTTGCATCGCGGCCGACGAGTTCGTGCCCCTCTCGAGCGAGATAGAAATCGCCAAGCGCTACGCCGAGATCCAGCGCATACGCTTCTCAAGCGCCTTCGCGCTCAAAACCGACGTCCCGCCGGAATTGGAGGGCTGCCGCGTGCCCAAGATGCTGCTCCAGCCCATAGTTGAAAACGCTATAATCCACGGCCTCGAGGGCGTGGCCGGCGGCGAGGTGGAGGTCATAGCCCGCGCGGAGGCCGGGGTGCTGAGCATCCGCGTTGAGGACAACGGGCGCGGCCTGCCGCCGGAGTTGGAGGGGCGCTATTCCGTGCGCGGCGAGCAGCTCTCGCGCGGGCATCTCGGGCTTTACAATGTGGACACTATTCTGCGGAAATATTACGGCGACAGCTTCGGCCTCTGCCTTGCCAACCGTCCCGGCGGCGCCGGGGCCGTGGTGACCGCCACGCTGCCGCTGAATTTTGGGGAGGGAAAAGCAAATGCTGAAGGCCCTTGTAGTTGAGGGCGATGAGCCCATACGCCGGGGCATAGTCCTGGCTGTGGACGGGGCCGCGATCGACTGCGTGGTCGAGGGCGAGGCCGCCA
This sequence comes from uncultured Oscillospiraceae bacterium, assembly GCA_944385815.1. Taxonomy (GTDB): domain Bacteria; phylum Bacillota; class Clostridia; order Oscillospirales; family Oscillospiraceae; genus Scatomorpha. The sequence goes on from CALWYQ010000090.1 coordinate 2,873, forward strand.
ACGGCGAGGAGGCGCTCGAGGCCGTGGAGAGGCTCGGCCCCACGCTCATCATCACCGACCTCAAAATGCCCAGGATGGACGGC
>CALWYQ010000091.1 GCA_944385815.1 uncultured Oscillospiraceae bacterium
GGACTGAAAATCCGCGTGTCGCCAGTTCGACTCTGGCCTGAGGCACCATTTGCGGGCATAGCTCATTTGGCAGAGCGCCACCTTGCCAAGGTGGAGGTAGCGAGTTCGAATCTCGTTGCCCGCTCCACTTCCGAACGGAACCCATGTTCCGTTCGGAGGCCCTATGGGCAATGTTCAGCCGCTGTTTTGGCGGCTGTCTTATTAGCAGGCCCCGGCGGCGAAAGCCTGAGGCCGGAAATCGAAATCCGGCGGCGAAGCCTGAGGTCGGAAATCGGAGCCTGACGGCGGAAATCGAAGCCTGCAAGAAGGAAATTGGAATTCATTTTTTCTACAAAACTGAATTGAGATTCAGTTTTGAGAGGAGGTTGCTTCGGAAGGCGCAGATTTTCGGCAAAAGGCGAAGCCTGATGGCGGAAATCGAAGCCTGCAAGAAGCAAACCGACGACGGCGCCATAGCCAAGTGGTAAGGCAGGGGACTGCAAATCCCCGATTCTCCGGTTCAAATCCGGATGGCGCCTCCAAAAACCCCCGAGCAGAGCTCGGGGGTTTAATATTTATGCGAAGCGCCGCTGCGTCCGGGAATTATGGATTCCCGGATTTTTTTATTCCTCCTGCGCGTTTGCCATTTCGGTGAGCTCCTCGGGGCTGAAGCTGTAGACCTTGTCGCAGAACTGGCAGGTGACCTCTGCGGGGCGGCCCTCGGCGGCCATGTCGAGCAGCTCCGCGCGCCCGATGCTCCTGAGCGCGCCGGCTATGCGCCCGCGCGAGCAGCTGCAGCGGTATTCGATTGGCGCGCGCATGGCCTCGCGCGGGTCGAGGCCGAAGAGCACCTGGCTTATCACGGCGTCTATGCCGTCCTCGTCGAGGACGGTGGTGAGCTGGTCCATGAACAGTATGTTTGTCTCAAGCTTTTCGATGAGGCTCTCGGGCGCGCCGGGCATGAGCTGGACTATAAAGCCGCCCGCGGCCCTGACGCTCATGTCCGTGCCGATGAGCACGCCGAGGCCGACGGCGGAGGGTATCTGCTCGCTCTCGACCATGTACTGCGCCAGGTCCTCGGCTATCTCGCCCGTGACGAGCTCGACGGAGCCGACGTAGGGCTCCTTGAGCCCGATGTCGCGGCTGACGGTGAGCATGCCGTCCCTGCCGACAAGGCCGCCTACGTCCAGCTTGCCGTCGGCGCGGGTGGGCAGGTCGGCCTGAGGGTTCTGGACATAGCCGCGCACGCAGCCGGACGAGTCCGAGACCGCTATTACGCTGCCCGCCGGGCCGCCGCCGTTGACGCGGATGGTGAGCGAGGCGTCGTCCTCCTTCATAAGCTCGCCGAGCATGCTCGCGCCGCAGAGCGTGCGGCCGAGCGCGGCGCAGGCGGTGGGGGAGAGGCCGTGGATCTGCCTCGCGCGCTCCACCGTGTCGCGCGCCGTGACGGCGGATATTTTTACAAAGCCGTCGCCCGTGACGGCCCTGACTATCTGGTCCATGATGTCATTCTCCTCGCTTGCATACTATAAACACCCGATCCGGCCCGGCCATGGGTCCGTCCGGGCATATGCGGACATTGGTAAAGCCAAGCGCGCGCAGCTCGGCCATGACGGCCTCAGGCTCGTGTGCGTATTCCGTGTGCTCCTCGGCGGAGCGGCGGTACATCTCGCCCTCTGCGCGCTCAAAAACGTCCATGCCGTAGCGCAGCGCGCCCGCGCGGCGGTCAAAGCGGCCGCGCCAGAGGCAGAACACCCCGTCCGTCTCGTCTACGGAGACGCTGCCGTCCATTGAGCGCAGGAACTCCGGCGTGCGCAGGTCAAAGACAAGCAGCCCGCCGGGCCTTATGAAAAGCCTCAGCCGCCGGAAGCATTCCCTCAGCGCGGCAAAGGGCACATAGCTCAGCGAGTCGAGGGAGGAATAGGCCGCGTCCACCGTGCCGTAGAGGTCGAGCTCCTGCGCCGGCTGCAGTATGAACAGCGGCTGCGGCGCGCCTGAGGCGCAGGCCTTCTCCCGTGCGGCCATGAGCATCTCCTCGCTGCCGTCGGCGGCAATCATGTCATAGCCGCGGCGGGACATCTCCAGCGCGAGCGTGCCAGTGCCGCAGCAGAGGTCGAGCAGCAGAGAAAACTCCCCGCCGTCTGCGGCGAAGAGCTTCTCATAAAAATCCGCGAAGGCGGCGTAGGGCACGTCGCGCGTGAGCGCGTCGTACCACGGCGCGAGGGCCCGGTAGGAGCTCATTTGTCCTTCGCGGGCTCGTCCCCGCCGAATTTACCCGCAGCCTTGAGGCGCTGGAAGGCGACCTCGTATCCGTCCGCGCCGTACTGAAGGCTGCGGTTGACGCGGGAGATGGTCGCGCTCGAGGCGCCGGTGCGTTCAAGAATGTCGCTGTAAATCATGCCCTGGCTGAGATATACCGCCACCTGATAGCGCTGCTCCATGGCCTGGAGCTCGGAGACCGTGCACAGGTCGTCAAAAAAGCGCTTGCACTCTTCAACGGTCTGAAGCGTCAGTATGGCCTCGTACATATCGTCGCGCCTCGGCTTTTTGTTCTGCTTGTTCATAGCACACCTCGCAATTTAAACTATGATAGGGCTGCTTTCATATTTTATATGCTTAGTGCGTAAAAGTAAAGGGGCTTTGTAAAGTTTTAAGTAAAAATTCATAATTTCCAGCGGCGGCAGATTTTTATTGCCTTATCCGGCGTTATGGGCTACAATGAGGGCAAAGGAGGAGAGAGCAGTGCTTGAACTTATATTGAACAACATGTCCATCGTCTGGCTTGCGCTGATGGTGCTGCTGCTGATAATAGAAGCGCTCACCGCGCCGCTTGTCTGCATCTGGTTCGCGCTCGGCGCGCTGGCCGCGCTGATAACCGCGCTGTGCGGCGGGCCCGTCTGGCTGCAGATTATCTGGTTCCTCGCCGTCAGCCTGCTCACGCTCTGGCTTACCAGGCCCGTGGCGCTCAAATATCTCAATAACCGCAGCGTCGCCACAAACGCCGACCGCGTCATAGGCGAGGAGGCCGTGGCAGTTGAGGAGATAGACAACATCGCCGGCACCGGCGCCGTGAAGTGCGATGGCCGGGAGTGGACCGCGCGCAGCGCCTCCGGCGAAAAAATCGCCGCCGGCGCCGTCGTCAGGGTCGAGCGCATAGAGGGCGTGAAGCTCATAGTCACAAGGGAGTAAATACCGCGGCGGCCGCCGCGTATGAAAAAGGAGGAAATATCAATGCCGCCTGTAGGAACCTTTATAGTCATAGGCCTTCTGGTGCTGGTGATAATCTTTATCCTGGTGCGCTGCATCCGCATCGTCCAGCAGTCCAAGGCCTACATAATCGAGCGCCTCGGCGCCTATCACGCCACCTGGAACGTGGGACTGCACTTCAAGATACCCTTCATTGAGCGCGTCGCGAAGGTCGTCTCGCTCAAGGAGCAGGTGGCGGATTTCCAGCCCCAGCCGGTTATCACCAAGGACAACGTCACCATGCAGATAGACACGGTGGTGTATTTCCAGATAACCGACCCGATGCTCTACACCTATGGCATAGAGCGCCCCATCGTGGCCATCGAGAACCTCTCGGCCACCACCCTGCGCAACATCATCGGCGACCTCGACCTTGACCAGTGCCTCACGAGCCGCGACGTCATAAACACCAAGATGCGCGCCATACTCGACGAGGCCACAGACCCCTGGGGCATCAAGGTCCACCGTGTCGAGCTCAAGAACATACTCCCGCCCAAGGACATACAGAACGCCATGGAGAAGCAGATGAAGGCCGAGCGCGAGCGCCGCGAGGCCATACTCCGCGCCGAGGGCGAAAAGAAGTCCGCCATACTCACCGCCGAGGGCGAAAACCAGGCCGCTATCCTCCGCGCCGAGGCCAAAAAGCAGGCGCAGATACTGGAGGCCCAGGGCCGCGCCGAGGCCATCCTCGCCGTCCAGAAGGCGACGGCGGACTCCATCAAGCTGCTCAACGAGGCCGCGCCGAGCGACCAGGTCATCCGCATCCGCGCGCTCGAGGCCTTTGCGGCCGCGGCGGACGGCAAGGCCACAAAGATAATCATCCCCAGCGAGATCCAGGGCCTCGCCGGCCTCGCCGAGGGCCTTGTGGAGAGTGTGACCGCGCCGAAGGCGGCGGAGTAAGCAAGGAGAGACGCGTTTTAAATGGAATTTTCGGATAAGGTGAGGGTATTCCTCACTCAGCACGGCATGGAGCCGGAGCGCTTTTCCCTCGCGGACGGCACCGCGGCTTTTATAAGCGAAATGGAGCTGGGCCTCGCGGGCAAGCCGAGCTCGCTTGACATGATACCCACCTATCTCGGCTTCGGCACGGTGGAGCCCGGGCGCCGCGCCGCGGTAATAGACGCGGGCGGGACGAATTTCCGCGCGAGCAGCGTGTATTTCGCGCCCGGCGGCGCCGTAATAGAGCGCTGCGAGCGCTCGCCCATGCCCGGCTCGGCGGAGCGCGCGTCGTGGCAGGAGTTTGAGGACTTCGCCGCCGCGCAGATAGAGCCCATGCTGGAGGGCGCGGAGGGGATAGGCTTCTGCTTTTCCTACCGTGCGGAGGTCACGCCGGAGCGGGACGGCCGCGTTATACGCCTGAGCAAGGGCGTTGACCTCGACGGCTGCGAGGGGCAGCTCGTCTGCGCCGGGCTCAGGGCCGCACTCGCGCGGCGCGGCGCGGCGGAAAAGCCCTGCGTCATGGTTAACGATACCGCCGCCGTGCTCCTTGCCGGCGTCAGCGACATGCGCGAGAAGGGCTACGACGGGCTTATCGGCCTCATCTGCGGCACCGGGCTCAACACCTGCTGCGTGCTCGACACGGGCAGGATAACCAAGCTCGGCCTGCCCGCCGGGGAGAAAATGCTTGTAAACCTCGAAAGCGGCGGCTTCGCCTGCTGGCCGGCCGGAGACTTTGACCGCGAGCTTGACGCCGCGACCAACAACCCGGGCGACCACCTGTTGGAGAAAATGACCTCCGGCGCCTACCTCGGCGAGCTCTGCCGCCTCACCATGCGCGGCGCGGCCCGCGACGGGCTCTTTACGCCCGCCGGGAGCGAGGCCGCCCTCGCGCTCACGGAGCTGAGCAGCGCGGAGGCGGACAAGCTTGCCTGCGGGGAGTGGAGCCCCTTTGAAGGCGGGGACGCCGCCACGGCGCGCGAGCTCTGCCGGGCGGTGTTTGAGCGCGCGGCGGGCTGCGTCTGCGCCAACCTCTCGGCCATCCTGGTGCTGACCGACTGCGGCTCGGACCCGGAGCGGCCCTGCTGCATAAGCGCGGACGGCTCCGTCATACGCTACAGCCGCGCCTTTTCCGAAAGCCTTGCCGCCGCGCTGGAGAGCTTTACCGCCGGCGTGCTCGGCCGCCGCTGCGTCATCCGCACGCAGGAGGAGGCCACTACCCTCGGCAGCGCCGCCGCCGCGCTGCTAAACTGCTGATAAGGAGAATGTACATGACCCTGGAAACCGGAATTAAGGGCGCCGCCGAATGCGTCGTCACCGCCGCCGAGACCGCCGCGGCCTTCGGCTCCGGCTCGCTCGACGTCCTCGCCACGCCGAAGCTTGTCGCCCTCATGGAAAACGCCGCCCTTACGGCTGTGAAGCCCTATCTCGACGAGGGCTCGGACACCGTCGGCACAAGGATAGACGTCGCCCACATCGCCGCCACCCCCGTGGGCATGAAGGTGCGCGCCGAGGCCGAGCTTGTGGAGATCGACCGCCGCCGCCTTGTCTTTTCCGTCAAGGCCTGGGACGAGCGCGAGCTTGTCGGCGAGGGCATGCACGAGCGCTTTATCATCGGCGCGGAGAAGTTCCTCGCAAAGTGCAATTCCAAGCTGGATAAATAAGCGAAGCGCCCTGCGCCCTCCCGATTCGGGAGGGCGTTTTTTCACGCTTTTAACAGGAAATCAACACGGACTTAACATTCCTATTGACATTCGCACAGCGGTACAGTATGCTATTTATAATATTGTCGAATGGGGGGAAAGACGTGTTAGATGTCAGCTTTGGGCATTTCATGCAGCAGCTGGGCTCGGACCCGGCTCTGCTGATAACAACGCTGCTCACTATAGGCGTCATCTTTGTCAACGGCTGGACCGACGCACCCAACGCGATTGCTACCTGCATAAGCACGCGCTGCATGGGTGTGCGCCCAGCTATTCTTATGAGCGCCCTCTTTAATTTTATGGGCGTCTTTATTATGACCCACATCAACAGCTCCGTCGCCTTCACCATCAGCAACATGGTCGATTTCGGCGGGAACGCGCAGGACGCGCTTATCGCGCTCTGCGCGGCGCTCTTTTCCATCGTGGTATACTCCACGGGCGCGAGCTTCCTCGGCATCCCCACAAGCGAGAGCCACAGCCTTATCGCAGGCCTGACCGGCGCGGCCATCGCCATACACGGCGGCCTCGGCGGCATCAACTTTCAGGAATGGGCCAAGGTGCTCTACGGCCTTGTGCTCAGCCTCGCGCTCGGCTTCGGCAGCGGCTGGTTCTTCTGCAAAATGGTAACGCTGCTCTTTGAAAAGGCGGACAGGCGCAGGGCCCAGCCCTTTTTCAGGTGGGCGCAGATTGCCGGCGCGGCGGCAATGAGCTTCATGCACGGCGCGCAGGACGGGCAGAAGTTCATCGGCGTGCTTTTCCTCGGCCTCGCCTTCTGCAACGGCCAGAGCAGCGTCGGCAGCATGCAGATACCCGTCTGGCTGATGCTGCTGTGCTCGCTTGTAATGGGCCTCGGCACCAGCGTCGGCGGCGAAAAAATCATAAAGTCCGTCGGCATGGACATGGTAAGGCTCGAGAAGTACCAGGGCTTTTCCGCCGACCTCTCGGCGGCCTTCTGCCTGCTGCTCTCGAGCGTGTACGGCGTTCCCGTCTCCACAACGCACACCAAGACCAGCGCCATCATGGGCGTCGGCGCGGTGAAGCGCATCAGCGCGATAAACTTCGGCGTAGTGCGCGACATGGTGCTCACCTGGGTGTTCACTTTCCCGGGCTGCGGGCTTATAAGCTTCCTTGTCGCCAAGGCCTTCCTGCTATTTTGGTAAAATTGGGGGATTAAATCATGTCAAAGAAACAGGACGAGTACTTCTTTAAGACTTTCATAGACTGCGCGGACTATGCCTGCAAGGCGGCGCACCTGCTTGAGGAGGTCATGGACAAGTTTGACCCAGACGACCTCCAGCGCCATATTGACGAGATGCACGCTCTCGAGCATGCCGCCGACGAGCGCAAGCATGAGATGCTCGACGTCCTCGCCAAGGCCTTTATAACTCCCATAGAGCGCGAGGACATCATCGACCTGTCCCACTGCATCGACAATATGACGGACAAGATAGAGGACGTTTTCCTGCGGCTGTACATCAACAACATCCGCAGGATGCACCCGGACGCCGTCGAGCTCGCCAAGGTGGTCATCCACTGCTGCGAGTCCGTCAAGGAGATGCTCATAGAGTTCCCGAACTTCAAGCGCTCGAAGAAGCTCAAGGAGCATATCATCAAGATAAACACCATGGAGGAGGAGGCCGACCGCCGCTTCATTTCCTGCATGGCCTCCCTCCACCGCTCCGGCGCCGACGCCATAAGCATAATCGCCTGGCGCGAGGTGTACAAATACCTCGAAAACTGCGCCGACGCCTGCGAAAACGTCGCCGACGTTGTAGAAGGCGTAATTATGGACAACACCTGAAAAAACGCCCCGGCTTTAAGCGCGGTGAGATAAGAAAACAAGCAAAAACCCTTAAATCATCGCGTTTATGGACAGCGGGCAAACAGGTTACAAGTGAATAACCAAGCAAAAGGGACGTTATCGAAAGATATGACTGGACGCTGTACATAGGCACGCTGCTCAGGAAACCCGGGGCTGCAGAGCATACCAGGTTCTTCAAACATATCCTTGACGAACAGCAAAGGCAGATCCAGTACATTGTCATTATCGAAGTTCAGCAACTGGTCAAAGATTTCCTGAACTCTGGCGGAATCATCTGTGGTCTGGAACTCATTGATCAAAGCCAGGAACTCGTCGCTGCCTTCCACA
>CALWYQ010000092.1 GCA_944385815.1 uncultured Oscillospiraceae bacterium
GGCCCGGCAATCGGCAGCGGGAATAGCTTTAAGCTGAGCGTCGAGGGCTCCAAGGTTATCGCGACGTCGGAAAGCGGCAGGGGCATCGACTGCGGGGAGAGCGAGCTCACCGTCAGCGGCAGCTCCATATACGCCGGCAGCATTGCCGCGGGCGAGGAATCGTCTGTGAACGGCTCCCTCATAGCCGCGAGCGGCATTAGACTCCCCGATGGCAAGGTCGGCGGCGTCGTGTTCAAGAACACCGGCCTTACGGTGAGCGATTTTAATAATATGACGCTCAGCGGAAATGAGGTCACTGTCAGTAATATCACGGTCAATTCTGAAAATGCCGAGATAAGCGTGAGCTCCGGCATGAAGCTCGGCGGCGTGATTACGAACAGCAATAACCTCACGATGAACATAAGCGATGCTGATGGCTTTACCGGCACGGTTACTAACAACGGCACTCTCAGCGCCGACGGCCAGCCGGTCGACCTCACCGGCGGCGGCTCCGTAAGCTCCGGCAGCATCGCCATGGACAATGTGGTCATAAGCGGCGGCGACCCTGAGGTGGAGGGCAGCTTCATCATAATCCGCGGCGGCAGCAGCATCGCCGTCGGCGTGAGCACAGTCACGATACCCGAGAATATTGATACCCTCACCATACCCAAGGACAAGCTGAGCGATGTGTCCGTCAGCGGCGGCGCTGTTGCGCTCCCCGCCGGCAGCTCCGTTTCCGGCAGCGACGGCACGACCTATGTCCCCAATGGCGGCAGCATAGACGCTTCCGGCAAGCTTGAGTCCAACGCCGCTGTAGTCACGCTCAGCGCCGACGGCAGCAAGGCTGTAATAAGCAAAGGCGGCGAGACCATAGCGACCGTATCTGCCGGATACAGGAGCGATACGGAGGAATACAGCGAAATAAAGGTAGACGCTTCAACGGGCGCCGTAACGGCGGTCAAGGATGGTAACGGCTACTCTACCGTCACCCTGCCCGGCGGAAGCGTGGGATACATGATTTACGGCGGCACTGTTGCAACAGACGGCAATGTCCTGCCCGCGTCCGGCGCAACGCAGGCCGTTGTCTGGAAGGACAGCGAAGGGAGCAAAATGTGGCTCACCGGCTCTGACGGCCGCACCATTGCGACCATTATCCCGCCTGAGGGCGGCTTTGGCGAGGCGCTTATAACGGAAGGGCGTATACAGGCTCTCTCCGCTGGCACCCAGCTTGTTTTCCCCGATGGCGACAACAGGTACCAGCTTGCAGTCGGCGAGGTTGACCTCATAGTTTCCGCTCAGCCCGAATTCGCAGGGGCATATATCTCCCGTGACGACGCCGGCAAGGTGACCGTTGAGGGCCTTGACGCGGACGCCGGCTCCGGTATGCACTCCGACGACGCCAAGCTGGCCATAACGCCTCCCGCCGGCCAGACTGTGCAGATTGACCTGGACGGAAGCATGAGCGCCCCTGAGGGCAGCACCGTGCTTGTCAATCACGGCGATGTGAATTCGGACTATTACTTCAACATAAAGTTAGGCGCCGACGCGGTCGTGACGCCCGTCATAGAGGGCAGCAATTATATAAGCACCGAGATAAGCACCGAGGATTATGAGCTTGAAGCCCTCAGCGACGAGACCCTTGCCCTTAAAAATAACGGCGTTTCGGACACGATCATAACCCTGCCCGAGGGCGCAACCGCCACGATAGGGGAAAACGGCCTTACCGTACCCGCGGGCAGCATTGTGAGCTCGCCGTACGGCGGCACGGTCACCGTAACGGAGCCCACCGTCATCAAGCCGCAGTCCTATATTCCCCTCCCCGAGACACATCCTATCAACATCGCCCAGCCTGTCGGCGGCAGTGTGGACACGAACTTCTCCAATGCGAGCGCGGGGAGCGTTATCACCGTAACCGCGACGCCGGAGGAAGGGTATACGCTCCTGTACGTCACCGTTGACGGCGAGAAGATAGACGGAACCACCTTCAAGATGCCCGACCACGCCGTTACGGTCAGCGCGGTATTTACCCGCGGGCTGCCATTTACCGACGTCGCGGACGGCGACTGGTTCTATGACTACATCGCCTACGTGTACGCCAACGGCCTCATGGAGGGTGTGTCGGATACCGAGTTCAATCCCGACGGGACGATGACCCGCGCGATGTTCTGGGCTGTCCTTGCCCGTATCGACGGCGAGACGGTGACCGGCGCGGGCTGGATGGATGAGGCCCGTGCGTGGGCGGTCACGAGCGGCGTATCGGACGGCACGAATGCGAACGCCGAGATAACCCGCCAGGAGATGGTGACGATGCTCTACCGCTTTGCTGGTAGCCCCGCCGTCACGGGAAGCCTCAGCGGCTACACCGACGCTTCGAGCGTCGCCGGCTGGGCGACGGACGCCATGACCTGGGCGGTTACGAATGGCGTAATAACCGGCGCAAGCGAGACGACCCTCGCCCCGGGCGCGAACGCCACCCGCGCTCAGGCGGCAGCAATCCTCATGCGCTTCGCCGAAGCGTAAGGGAAAATAAAACGGAGCCTCATCCGAGGCTCCGTTTTTTATTGCCCGCGCGGCGCTCAGCCGCCCTCGACGCCGCGGCGGATGCTCTCTAAGGCGTTCTTCTCAAGCCGCGAGACCTGGGCCTGGGAGATGTGGATCTCCCGCGCCACTTCGGTCTGGGTGCGGCCATAGTAATAGCGCAGGGAGAGTATGCGCTTTTCGCGCTCGCTGAGGGCCTCAACGGCGTCGGCTATGGCGAGCCGCTCGAGCCAGACGTCCGGATTCGCGCGCGAGTCGCGTATCTGCTCCATCACGGTGCCGCCGTCCTCGGCGTCCTGCCAGGCCGGCTCGGAGAGCGAGATGGGGTCGGAAATGGCGTCGAGCGCAAAGACCACCTCGGCCCTCGGCGCGCCGAGCGCGAGCGAGAGCTCGTCCACGGAGGGGTTGCGCCCGGACTCCGCCGTCAGCTTTTCCCTCGCCTGCAGCGCGCGGTAAGCGAGATCCCGCATTGAGCGCGAGACGCGCACCGCGCTGTTGTCGCGCAGATAGCGCCGTATTTCACCTGCTATCATCGGACGGGCCTTCCACAGGAGAAAAAGCGCCGCAGCCATTTTCAGGCCGCTCTGAAATCGCTGTCCCTGCCGTCAAAGGTGTAGTAGATTTCAAGCCTCTCGCCGGTGATGACGATTTTTTCAACGCAGTCGCGGATTATCTGCTGCCGCTCGAGCCCGCTGAGATAGGGCCAGGCCTCTTTTATGCTCGCGATTTCGCTGCCGAGGCGCTCGAGCCGTTTTGTTGAGCTGCGGACGGCCTCCTCGCGCGCAAGCTCCTCCCTCAGCCGGGCGAGCGCGGAGCGGTTTTCCTCTATCGTTTCCATGAGCGCGCCCTCCTCGCCGGCGGCATAGAGGTTGTAAAGCCGCTTGAGCTTTGCCTCCGCGAGCCTTATCCGCTCTCGCAGGGCCTCTGAGGGCTCCGGGCCCGGCGTCCGGCCCTTGAGCCTGTCGGCCTCCAAGTTCACTGAAAGCCGGAAGAGGTCGCTTATAACCGCGTTTTCAACCTCCTCGGCCCAGACGGGCGGGTTTTCGCAGTTGTCGCTCCTGCGCATATGCGGCTTGCCCTTGTCGCGCGAGTAGCACATGAGCTTGAAGCCCGCCTTGCCCCATTTGATATAGCGCATCCGCGCGCCGCACTCGCCGCAGTAGACAAGCCCGGTCAGCAGGTGGCATTTTGCCGGGGCAGCCCTGGCCCGGCTCGAGCGCTCGCGCATCTTTTCCATTGCGAGCTCATATAGCTCCTCGCTTATGACGGCCTGGTGCCGCCCGGCATAGACCTCGCCCCTGCTCGTTACAACGCCGGTGTTCGCCCGCCGCGTCAGCGCGTTGGTGACGACCTTCTCGCTGGATATGCCGAGCATGTTTGCTATCATCCGGGCCGAGTAGCCGCGGATGTAGAGCTCGTATATCCTGCGCACGGACTCTGCGTCCGCGTTCGGCACCAGTATGCCGCGCTCCGGGTCGTAGTCATAGCCGAAGGGCACGCCGGAGCCGCGCCAGTAGCCCTGCTTTACGCGCTCGAGCATGCCCATCCTGGTGCGCATACAGATGTTTTCGCGCTCGAGCTGGGCGAAGGCCGAGAGTATGCCTATCATAGCGCGGCCGTAGGGGGTGGAGGTGTCGATGCTCTCGTTGAGCGAGATGAAGTCCACGCCGTTCGGCATGAACACGTCCTCAATCAGATAGAGCGTGTCCTTCTGGCTCCTCGACAGGCGGTCCAGCTTGTACACAAGCACCGCGGCGATGCCGCCGGAGCCCACGTCCCCGATAAGCCGCTGTATCTGCGGCCGCTCGAGGCTGCTGCCGCTGAAGCCGCCGTCAACGTAGAGCTCCGTCTGCGTCCAGCCCATGGCCGTGCAGTAGGCGCGCAGCCGCTCGGTCTGGGCGCCTATGGAATAGCCCTCCTCGGCCTGCGCCTCCGTTGACACGCGCACGTACAGCGCGCGGGTTTCCTTTCTGGCTTTCACATTTCTCCTTTCCGTAAAATGGCCTCTGCGGAGGCTGACTACATTTTAACCCCTCCCGGGGGACGATTCAAGCGAGCGTCCCCGGGAATATATTCCTCAGCTTCCTCCGCGCTGGCATCCATACGGCGGGCAAGCCGCTTTACCGCTTCAATGGCGGCCTGGCTGCTGATTTTCAGGGCGGGGAGGGGGCCGGGGAGGGGGACGTTGTTTACATAGCGTATCACCTGCATGGCTGTCACCTCCCTGTGATTATAGACCATACCGGCCTTTGGCAAACACGTCCATTCCGCTTTGCTCAGGGGCCGGTTTTTCGGCGGAATGAAGGGAAATCATCCTTGACATCGGCCGAAAAGCTGGTAGTCTATAGGCAGAGGCAAAAGCGAGCCAAAACCCGAAGGAGGATGCATCTGAGATGAATTTTTTGGGAATTGAGGTACCTGTCAAGAACGTGCCGGAGCTCGACCCCGGCTTTATCCCGCTGGGGAAATTTTTTTCCGCCTTTTTAGAGGGCGCTGAGCAGCCGCTTGACATCGCGATCGAGCGCGCGGGCGGCGAGGTCGCGGTTTACAGGACGCGCATACACGGCACGGACGAATACGCCGCCGCGGACAGCTACTATGTTGACCGCCTTGTAAAGTTCCTGCTGTGGATGAAGGGCGGCTTCCGCGTTTACATTTCCGGCAGCGACGCAGTATACGAGGCCGTGCGCGGCGCCTACCGCGCCGGCGGGAGCCGCGAGTTCGACGCGGACTTTATGGCCAATGTCTATGAGCGGCCCTTCGAGGTCGTAAAATGCGGCGCCGTGCCCGCCGAGTACAGCAATCCGCAGGCCGTCGGCCGCCATCTCGACGGCTGCCGCATCGGCTTTGACGCCGGCGGCAGCGACCGCAAGGTCAGCGCCGTGATAGACGGCGAGAGCGTGTTTTCCGAGGAGGTCGTCTGGTACCCCAAGGTCACCGAGGACCCGGACTACCACTATGAGGGCATAGTCTCCGCGCTCAGGAGCGCCGCGGAGCACATGCCGCGCGTGGACGCCGTCGGCGTTTCCAGCGCGGGCATCTACATCAACAACCGCACGATGGTGGCCTCGCTCTTCCTCAAGGTGCCGCAGGAGCTCTTTGACGCCAAGGTCAAGGACATCTACATCCGCGCCGTGCGCGACACCTTCGGCGACGTGCCCGTCGTCGTGGCCAACGACGGCGACGTCTCAGCGCTCGCCGGCGCGATGAGCCTCGGCGAGAACAACATCCTCGGCATAGCCATGGGCACCAGCGAGGCGGTCGGCTATGTTGACGGCAGCGGCAACGTCACCGGCTGGCTCAACGAGCTGGCCTTCGCCCCCGTGGACGCGAACCCGGAGGCCATGGCCGACGAGTGGTCGGGCGATATCGGCTGCGGCGTCAAGTATTTCTCGCAGGACGGCGTTATAAAGCTCGCGCCGCGCGCCGGCATAGAGCTCAACGAGGCCGACGCCCCGGCGCAGAAGCTCAAGGCCGTCCAGGCGCTTATGGAGGCCGGCGACCCGCGCGCCGAGGCGGTCTACCGCTCGATCGGCGTCTACCTCGGCCACACGCTGGCCTTCTACCACGGCTTCTACGGCCTGAAGCATGTGCTGCTGCTCGGCCGCGTCATGTCCGGCCGCGGCGGGGACATCATCCTTGAAAAGTGCAGGCAGGTGCTTGCCTGCGAGTACCCCGAGGCCGCGCGCGAGATAGTGCCGACCCTCCCCGATGAAAAGGCCCGCCGCGTCGGCCAGTCCGTCGCCGCCGCGTCCCTGCCGGAGATAAACTGAGAAATAAGCAAAAATCCCCGCCTTCAGGCGGGGATTTTTGCAGTTACGTTACACGGCCGCGCGGCGGCGGGGCTTATACGGTCTCGAGGAAGCGCAGGAAGGCGGCCTTGCCCTCCGCGCTGCGCTTGTATACGCCGGCATGCTCGAGGACGCGGGCGAAAACAAGGCCGGTCTCGCGGCGGACTATGCCGCCGACGTTTTCGCGGCTTATCTCATACCGGCCGCGGAAGCCCTCGGCCCAGCCGGCGTGCTTGGCGGTGAGCTCATCCGCGCGCAGGTCCGCGCCGGTGACGAGCTTGTCCGCGACGGCGGCAAGCTCGGTTTTGAGCCGGGCGGGGAGCACGGCGAGGCCCATGACCTCGATGAGGCCGATGTTCTCCTTCTTGATGTGGTGCAGCTCCGCGTGCGGGTGATAGAGCCCGAGCGGGTGCTCCGGCGTGGTGAGGTTGTTCCGCAGCACAAGGTCAAGCTCGGGGACGCCGCCGCGCATACGCGCTATGGGCGTTATGGTGTTGTGCGGCACGCCGTCGGTCTCGGCGTAAATTACCGCCGCCTCATCGGTGTAGGCGCGCCATTTGCCGAGAATCTTGTCCGCAAGCTCAACAAGCCGCCCGCTGTCGGCGCAGGAGATGCGCACGACGCTCATGGGCCACTTTACTATGCCGGCCCTGACGTCCTCGAAGCCGGGGAAGCTGAAGGGCGTCTCTATCCCGGCGCGCTCCATGGCAAAGGTGTAGCGCCCGCCCTGGAAGTGGTCGTGGGCGAGGATGCTGCCGCCGACTATGGGCAAATCGGCGTTGGAGCCTACAAAATAGTGCGGGAACTGCGCAACAAAGTCGAGGAGCTTTGCAAAGCAGTCGCGGTCTATCTTCATCGGCGTGTGCTCGCGGTTGAGGCAGATGCAGTGCTCGTTATAGTAGACATACGGCGAGTACTGAAAGTACCAGGGCTTGCCGGAAATCGTTATGGGTATTATGCGGTGGTTCTGCCGCGCGGGGTGGTTTACCCGGCCGGCGTAGCCCTCATTCTCGGCGCAGAGCTGGCAGCGCGGGTAGTTGGACGCGGGCAGGCTGCGCGCCGCGGCGATGGCCCTGGGGTCCTTTTCCGGCTTGGAGAGGTTGATCGTGATGTCAAGCTCGCCGTATTCGGTGCCGGTTTTCCACTGCACGTCCTTTGCAATGCGGTCGCGTCGGATGTAGTTTGTGTCCTGGCAGAAGGTGTAGTACCAGTCCGTGGCGGCCTCGGGGCTCTCCTTATAAAGGGCGTTGAAGCGCTCGATCACCTGCGCCGGCCGCGGCGTGAGGCGGCCCATGAGCTCGGTGTCCAGAAGGTCGCGGTAGACGACGGAATTTTCCGCGAGCCGCCCGCGCTCAAAGGCGTCGTCCAAAAGGGTGTCGAGCACGGCCGGTAGCCCGGCGCCGCCGTCGAGGGGGCCCGGGTCCTCCCAGCCGTCGAGCCCGAGGGCGTCGAGGATGGTGTTTACGGCCCAGGTATATTCGCAGCCGTCTATCAGCCCGCGCTCGAGCGCATAGGCGGCAAGCCTGGCAACGGCCTCGTTCACCGCCGGTGAATTCGCCATGTTTACTCCTCCGTTTCCAAAGCCCGGACGGATATCCGTCCGGGCTCAGTTGGTTTTTGATTACAGCTCGTACCAGCGTATCTCGTTCGCGGCGAGGTCGAGCTCAAAGGAGCTTCCGTCACCGCGGTAGACCGTGGTGGACTGGGGCTCATAGGTGTTGTTTACAACGCAGTACTTGCCGTTCCTGGGGTAGGCGTGGACTTCAACGTTATAGTTGGAGCTGAACCAGGTCCGGAGCTCCGCCTCGTCGTGCGCGCTCCAGAGTATGGCCCGGTGCAGCACACGGCTGTT
>CALWYQ010000093.1 GCA_944385815.1 uncultured Oscillospiraceae bacterium
ATAGGCCTGGTCATCGTCATCGCGCTCATCTGCGTGTGGGCGCTCGTCTTTACACGGGAAGTCAGCTTCGCCGACGCCGCCGGATTCAGTAACGGCGACGTATTGGAACTGGAACTGTCCACCACCGCCGGCCCTCGTATGCTCGAAAGCGAACAGACCCGCGCACTGTTTGAACGCCTTGACACGCTGGAGCTGACCCAGCGTACCGGCAGCTTTAATGGCGGCTATGCGCACATGAGCGTGCTTCTGAACGATGAAGACATCATCGACTTGCTGCTCTCGCCGGACGAGCTTTATATAATCCAGGATGGGCGCGGCCGCAAGTACTCCTTCGACGACGGCACTTTGGAGAGTTTTGTACGCTCTCTCGCAAGCGAATAAACGCCGTTTCAGCAAAAGGCTCCCCCGCAGGGGAGCCTTTTTACGCTTTTGCTTTGCTTCCCGCTCAGTCGGTGACGTAGGGGAGCAGGGCGATCTGACGGGCGCGCTTGATGGCCTCAGTCAGCTCGCGCTGGTGCATGGCGCAGGTACCGGTAGTGCGGCGCGGAAGGATCTTGCT
The DNA here is from genome assembly GCA_944385815.1 of uncultured Oscillospiraceae bacterium. Taxonomy (GTDB): domain Bacteria; phylum Bacillota; class Clostridia; order Oscillospirales; family Oscillospiraceae; genus Scatomorpha. The sequence continues at coordinate 560 of CALWYQ010000093.1, forward strand.
GCGCTCGCTCATGAACTTGCGGAGCTTGGCGGAATCCTTATAGTCTATATAAGCGGACTTGTCCACGCAGAACTGGCATACCTTTTTGCGCTTGCGACCCTTGTTCTTGTTATCGAAAGCCAAGGTTATACCTCCTCGAAAAGTTTAAGTCAGAATGGTAGTTCGCCGTCGCCGTCGTCGAGCTCTGAAAACGCGGAGCCCGAGGAAGGGGCGGTATTGCCGGGCTGCTGACGGCTGCCATAGCCGCCGCTGTTGCCGCCGTAGCTGTTGTTGCCGTAACCGTTGTTCCCGCCATAGCTGTTGCCGCCGTAACTTCCGCCGCCGTAGGAATTATCCTGGCGGCTGTCGCCGCCGTCGCGGCGTGAGCTCTCGCCGAAGTATACGTTGTCCGCCACAACTTCCGCGCTGGTGCGCTTGTTGCCGTCGCGGTCGGTCCAGTCGCGCATCTGAAGACGTCCGGAGACGACGATCATGCTGCCCTTGTGGAAATACTTGCTGACAAACTCGCCGGTCTGGCGCCAGGCCACGACATCTATAAAGTCGGTCTGCCTGTCGTCCCCGCGGCCAAAGTCGCGGTCAACGGCGATGCGGAAACTTGCGACGGGGATCTGCGACTGCGTGTAGCGCAGTTCGACGTCGCGGGTCAGACGGCCCATGAGGACGATGTGGTTGAGCATCCTCTCTCCTCCTTAATTACTCAGGACGCTTGGTGATGAGGCTGCGGATAACACCGTCGGTTATGCCAAGCAGACGGTCGAGCTCGGCCGGGAACTCCGGACCGCTCGTGAACTTGACGAGGACGTAGTAACCCTCGCTGAGATAGTTGATCTCGTAAGCGAGCTTGCGCTTACCCATCTCCTCCATCTCATCAAGCGTGCCGTTCTGCTCGACAAGCGTCTTAAACCTTTCGACGATAGCCGCGGTCTCCTCCTCGGAGAGGTCGGGCCGGATGATGTACATCACTTCGTACTTTTCGCTTGTTTTCGCCATTTGTGCACCTCCTTCTGGACTATTGGCCCGCTTTCCCTGCGGGCAAGGATATTGACCCGCCTTTCGGCAGGCTTATCAATTATACACGAATTTCGGGATTTGTCAAGGTTTTTGCGTTCAAATGCCCGTCCCGGCGGCTGCCGGGGCGGGCATTTGGCTCACACCTTGAAGTTGACGCTGGTGTCGCCCTGCAGGTCGGCGCCGAACTCGTAGTCCTTTCCGGGCAGGACGGCGTTGAGGACTATGCCGACGATGGCCGCAGTGGCGAGACCGGAGAAGCTGACGTCGCCGGCTATATGTATGCTGCCCGCATCAGAGTAGGTTATGCCGATGGCCAGCACGAGGATCAGCGCGGCGATGATGACGTTGCGGCTCTTGGTGAAGTCAACGCGGTTTTCGACCACGTTGCGCACGCCGACGGCGCTTATCATGCCGTAGAGCACAAGGCTGACGCCGCCGATGGTGGCGGTGGGCATGGCGTGTACCAGCTCGGCGAACTTGGGGCAGAAGCTGACGACAATGGCCAGCACGGCGGCGATGCGTATCACGCGCGGGTCATAGACGCGGCTGAGCGCGAGGACGCCGGTGTTCTCGCCGTAGGTTGTGTTGGCCGGGGCGCCGAAGAGCGCGGCAAGGCTTGTGGCGAGGCCGTCGCCGGTCAGCGTGCGGTGCAGGCCGGGGTCCTCGATATAATTGCGCTCGCAGGTGGAGGAGATGGCGCACATGTCGCCGATGTGCTCGACCACGGTGGCGAGGGCGATGGGCACGATAGTAATCGCGGCGTTGAGCAGGAGCTGGGTGTCAAGGTCGTCGCGGCCGAAGAGGCCGAACACCGTCTCGCTCCAGACGACGGGCATGCCTATCCAGGCAGCCTCGCGTACGGCGGTGAAGTCCACCTGTCCGGCTATGCCGCCGACGACGTAGCTGGCGATTACGCCTAAGAGTATGGGGATGATCTTGACCATGCCCCTGCCCCAGATGTTGCAGACGATGACCACAAGTATGGCCACCATGGCCACGGGCCAGCTGGCGGAGCAGTTATCGACCGCGGAGCTCGAGAGGGAGAGGCCGATTGCAATTATGATGGGGCCGGTGACGATAGGGGGGAAGAAGCGCATGACGCGCCTTACGCCGAAGGCCTTGAAGGCCGCCGCGAGCACAAGGTATACAAGCCCCGCGCAGGCCACGCCGAAGCAGGCGTAGGGCAGCATCTCCGTGTTCGGTATCGTTGCGTTGCCGGCCTCGTCGACCAGCATGGGCGCCACGGCAGCGTAGCCGCCGATAAAGGCGAAGCTCGAGCCGAGGAAGGCCGGTACCTTGCCCTTGGCCAGCAGATGGAAAAGCAGCGTGCCGAGGCCGGCAAAAAGCAGCGTTACGCTGACGGAAAGGCCGGTCAGCGTCGGCACAAGCACCGTCGCGCCGAACATTGCGAACATGTGCTGCACGCCCAAAACGAACATCCTCGGCGCGCCCAGGCTCCTGGCGTCGTAGATCGGCTCGGCGCCGATATTCTTCCTGTTCATTGGAATCCCCTTCTTTCCTGTACTTGGCCGCTCCCCGCGGGAAAACTCAGCCTCCGACATTATATAGCCTCCGGGCCGCAAGCGCAAGCCTTATTGTTAAAAGATAATTCACATTAATTCATCTTTTGCTCATAAAATAGTGATGACGCGTTAATTATTTCCCTGTATTATAACACACGTAGACGGCGAGAAGCCGTCGGCACACCTCTTTTTCCCCTCTCTTTTTCATTTTGTCCCGCGCATCCCCCCACCGTGCGGGACAGCTCCGGGGCGCGGCAACCCCCTGCCGCACCCCGGGTCCCCCTCCTTATTTGTAGTTTGAACAGCAAAGAACCCGCCTGCGGCTCCCCCTTCCGCAGGCGGGTTGCTTTTTATTTTTTTATTTTCGCTTTAACGTTACTTTAATTTTTCTCAGGTATAGTATGACCATCAAAACAAAAACCACCTGAATAAAGGAGAAACTAAAATGACTTACAACATCAATTCCAATAACGCCATTTCCATCGCCGCCGCCGAGGCCGGCGTCAGCAGGACCGAGAACGCCTCCGCCGTCATGGAGGGCGGGCTCTGGTGCGTCGAGTTCATGGCCGACGAGCTCTGGTACTGCTGCTATGTAGACGCGGAGACCGGCGAGGTCCCGGGCCTGAGCTTCGCGCCCTGCCCGGTGGAGAGCTATCCGGGCGTCGAGGAGCGCGCTTTCTGCGAGGACCGGGCCGCCTGAACGCCCGAAGGGCAAAAAAGCTGAAATTCTGCACTCTTTTCACAAATTCACCCTTGTGTCCTCCGAAGATACAGGTTATAATAACGGTATAACCGCGCCCGAGGGCGCACAGGAGGATTACTAATGGAGCTTAAGAACTTTGAGGGCATACTTGAGCGCGTGCCCAAGATGCAGCGGCCCATGCGCGTTATTCTGGCAGGCTCTGACGGTGAGAACATGCTCCGCGGCCTCTTTGCGGCTCAGGAGAAGGGGCTCGCCCAGCCGGTGCTTGTCGGCGACAGGGCGAGGACCATGACGGTACTCGAGCGCTTCGGCCTCGAGCGCGAGCCGTACACCATGGTGGACACCCCGCCGGGGCACAATATCACCCAGGCGGCCATAGACATCATCAACTCAGGCGACGGGGACGTGCTCATGCGCGGCAACATACCCACGAGGGACTTCCTCATGCCTGTGCTGGATAAGTCCAACCACCTGCGCACCGAACGGCTGATGAGCCATGTCTCGCTTGCAAGCCTGCCCGAGTACCCCAAGCTGCTCGCGCTGAGCGACATGACCATTATCATCAAGCCCAACATGTCGCAGAAAAAGCAGATCATCCGCAACATGGCCGACGCCCTCAAGGCCTTTGGCTACGAGCGGCCCAAGCTCGCGCTGCTCAGCCTTGTTGAGCGCGTTACCTTCCACATGCAGGACACGGTCGAGGCCCAGCGCCTTGTCTCCGAGCAGAAGCAGCGCCCCTTTGCCGACTGCGAGCTCTGGGGGCCGATAGCCTACGACCTCATACTCAGCAAGGAGGCCGCGAGGCTGAAGAACTACGAATGCCCCTGGTGCGGCGGCGGCTTCGACGGCAT
>CALWYQ010000094.1 GCA_944385815.1 uncultured Oscillospiraceae bacterium
CGCGCGCTGGGCTTCCCGCTGCCCTGGCTGAGGCTCTCGGTCATAGGCGCGCTGACCTATGAGACCCCCGCCGCGGCCAGCGCCGCGAGCGCCATGGGCACCGACCTGTCCACGCTCATAACGGACCCCGCCGTATTCGCGGCCATCGCCTGGGTTATGACTCTCGGCATCATACCCGGCCCCGTGCTGGTGCCGACCATAGGCAAGAAAATCGAAAACGGCGTCATGCGCATACGCCAGAAGGACGAGCACTGGGGCAGCCTGTTTATGACCGCCCTCTTCCTCGGCATGATCAGCGCCTTCCTCGGCATGATCTTCGCCACGGTCAGCGAGGGCCTGCGCGGCTGGATACCCTGCTTTGTTATGATAGCCTCGGCGCTTATCATGTGCGTCTGCGCGGTGTTCGTAAAGCTGCTGCACTGGAAGTGGATGGAGGACTATGCCCTGCCAATCTCCATGCTCGGCGGCATGGCGCTGAGCATACCCATCACAAATCTCGTCAACATGATAGCGGGCTAAGGGGGTAAAGACAATGAGAAGAGCACAAAAATACGCGGATTTCCGCGATTATGAGCACTATGTCGGCCGCTGGTGGATGCTCACCGGCTCGCTGCTGCTCCTTGCCGTGCCCGCGGCGATATGCGTGGTGTACGACGCCTGGCCGCCGATAACCGACGTGCTCAAGGGCCTCCTGGGCGTCGCGCCCATATATTGGACCGTCGGCACGATAGAGGTGCTGACCTATGTGCCCATGCTCGGCACGGGCGGCAGCTACCTCGGCTTCCTGACCGGCAACCTCACAAGCCTCAAGGTCCCCTGCGCGCTTAACGCCATGCAGGCCAGCGGCGTCGAGGCCGGGACGGAGGAGGGCGAGCTCATCTCCACAATCGCGATAGGCGTCTCCAGCCTTGTGACCACGGCGGTGATAGCCATAGGCGTGCTGGCGCTGAGCTCCATACGCGGCTTTATAGAGTCCCCGGCGCTGCAGCCGGCCTTTGACAACATCCTGCCCGCCCTCTTCGGTCCGCTCGCGGTGGTGTATATATCTAAGAACTGGAAGATAGCCATGGCGCCCCTGATTTTCATGGTGCTGCTGTTTATCTGCGTGCCGGTGCTGGCCGACAGCGTGGGCATACTTGTGCCCGTCGGCGCGGCGATCGCCATTATCGCGGCGCGCATACTCTATAAGAAAGGGCTGGTATGATGAAGAAGCTCACAAAATTCGCCCTCGGCGCGGCGGGCGCGTCCCTGGCCGCGGGGGGCGGGATAATGGCCCTGCGCGCGCTTAAATTCCGCCCCGCGCCGGAGCTGCGCGCGGACAGCGACCCGGTCAGCGTGGACTACGACCGCGTTGTGGAGAGCCTGCGCGCCATGATACGCTTCCGCACCGTGTCCGACGCCGACCCCGCCATGGAGGACGCGGCGGAGTTCGACGCCTTCCGCGCCTACCTCACCGGGCGCTATCCGGCTGTCGCCGCCAAGTGCCCGCCGGAGCGCATAGGCCGCTGCGGTGTGCTGTTCACCTGGAAGGGCAGGAGCGCCGCGCGCCCGACCGTGCTCATGGCGCACTACGACGTCGTCCCCGCGGACGGCGAGGGCTGGGACGAGCCGCCCTTTGAGGCCGTGCTGAAGGACGGCTATATCTGGGGGCGCGGCGCGCTGGACACCAAGGTCACGCTCTGCGCCGTCATGGAGGCCGCAGAGCAGCTTATCGGCGAGGGCTTCGTCCCGGAAAACGACATTTACCTTGCCTTCTCAGGCGAGGAGGAGCCGGCCGGGCCGAGCGCCGGCGACATTGTTACGGCGCTCGAGGAGCGCGGCGTCCGCCCGGCGCTGGTCCTTGACGAGGGCGGCGCGGTGGTCACCGGCGCCTTCCCGGGCGTCACGGCGCCCTGCGCGCTGATAGGCGTCGCGGAAAAGGGCCAGCTGCGCCTCTCCCTCGAGGCCGAGGGCAAGGGCGGCCACGCCTCATCGCCCCCGCCGCGCACCGCCGTCGGCGAGCTCGCCGAGGCGGTCTGCGAGGTGGACGCCGCGGCCGGGCCCTTTACCCTGACGCCGCCGGTGGAGCAGATGCTCGACACGCTTGGCCGCCACGCTAACTTCCCAATGCGCTTTGTGCTCGCGAACCTCAGGGTGTTCAGGCCCGTGCTGGACATAGTCTGCCAGATAAGCGGCGGCGAGCTCAACGCCCTCATGCGCACCACCTGCGCCGCCACGCAGATGAAGGGCTCGGAGGCCAACAACGTCCTGCCCGACAGGGCGAGCGTGGGCTTCAACCTGCGCGTGATAAACGGCGAGAGCTGCGACGAGGCCGAAGCGCGGGTGCGCGGCGCGGTGTTCAACCCGGACGTCACCGTCCGCCGCCTCTATGCCGCCGAGCCGAGCAGCTTTTCCGAGACGAGCGGCGAGGCCTGGGAGAGGCTCACCGACGCCGTCAAGCGCACCTGGCCGAAGGCCGTGGTCAGCCCCTATCTCATGCTTGCCGCGAGCGATTCGCGCCACTATGACCGCATAAGCAGCAACGTCTACCGCTTCTGCCCGCTTGAGCTCAGCCGCGAGGAGCGCGAGACCATCCACGGCCGCAACGAGCGCATCCCCACCTGGAAGGCGGTAAAATGCGCCGAATTCTACGTAAGGCTGATAAAGAGCTGCTGAGCAGCTCAAAGCCCCCGGCTGACCGGGGGCTTTTGTCTATTGTCCAGCTTTACTGGGGCGGTGCACTTTTTCAGAGGCTGTTTTCCGCCAGCCAGGCCCGGGCCTCCTTCGCCACGGCGGCGAGGCCTTCGTCGGTGAAGGGGTCTGCAAGCCCGGCGTGGGCGATGAGCTCGCGGAAGGTCATCGTGCCGGCGGGGCGGGTGTAGGCCATGTACTTCTCCCAGGCGGCGGCGCGGTCGGAGCGCAGCAGCGCCCAGAACTGGAGGCTGACCGCCTGCGCGAGGCAGTAGTCAATGTAGTAGAAGGGGTACTCGTATATGTGCCTCTGCCTCTGCCAGGCGCGGCCGGAGGAATAGAAGCCAAGGCCCTCTTCGGGCTTCAGCCAGGGCATGTAGGACTTTTGCAGCCGGAGCCAGCACTCATTGCGCTCATCGGGCGTCCAGCCGGGGTTTGCATAGCACTCGTGCTGGAAGTGGTCTACCAGCGTGCCGTAGGGGATGAAGGTCAGCGCGTCGGCCAGGTGCTGCCAGCGGAACTTTTCCGCGTCCGCGCCGAAGAAGCTCTCGGCCCGGGACTCGCCGAAGAACTCCATGCTCATTGAGTGTACCTCGCAGGCCTCAAGGCTCGGCGAGCGGCTCTCGGCGGGCTCGATATCCCGCGCGACATAGCTCGCGAAGGCGTGGCCAGCCTCGTGCGTTATGACCTCGACGTCGCCGCTGGTGCCGTTGAAGTTGGCGAAGATGAAGGGGGCCTTGAAGGCGTCCATCGTGGTGCAGTAGCCGCCGCCCGCCTTGCCGGGACGGGAGAGGACGTCGAAGAGCTCGTTTTCAAGCATGAAGTCTATGAACTCCGCGGTCTCGGCGCTCAGGGCGTGGTAAAAGTCCCGGCCGGCGCTGAGTATGTCCTCCGGCGTGCCGCAGGGCCGCGCGTTGCCGTCTGCGAACCACATGGCGCAGTCCGCGTAGCCCATGGGCAGCGAGGCGCCGAGCCTTTCGGCGACGCGGGCGTATATCTCCTCAGCAATCGGGACGATGTGCTCGCGCACGGCGGCGCGGAAGGCCTCAACGTCGCGCGCGTCGTAGCAGTTGCGCTGCATCCTGTCATAGCCGAGGGGGATGAAGCCCTCATGGCCGAGCTTGCGGCCCATGGCGTCGCGCAGCCCGACAAGCTCCGAATATATGGCGTCGAGCCGGCCGGCGTGCTCGCCGTACCAGGCGTCCTCGGCCGCCCAGGCGGCGCGGCGGCGCCCGGGGTTTTTGTCCTGCTTGAAGGGGGTGAGCTGGCTGAGGGTGTAAACGCCGCCCTCAAAGTGTATCTGCGCGCTCGCAAGGAGCTTGGAATATTCGGTGGTCAGGGCGTTCTCGCGCTGGAGCTCGGGCACTATCTCGGAAGAGAAGCAGCGCAGGCCGATCTCCGTGTTGAGGAACATGAGGCGGTTGTATTTCCGCTCAAACTCCGCGCGGAAGGGCGAGGCGAGCATGGCCCTGTCGAAGGCGAGGGCGTATTCGCGCAGCTCGGGGGAGACGGCGTCGATAAAGGCGGCCTCGCCGTCATAAAAGGCGTCTCGCGTGTCTATGTCGTGGCGTATGCTCGCGACGGTGAACATGCTGCTGACGCGCGCGGAGCGGTCCTCCACCTCGAAATATATCCTCTCGGCCTCCTCAAAGCTTTCGGCCGCGGCGAGGCGGCGCGCCGCATCGGAAAAGAATTCCTTGGCGGCCTCCACGTCCGGGCGGCTGTACTCTATCTCGGAAAATTTCATTTATTTACCTCCTGTCAGGCCGGCGGCAAAGCGGCGCACGGCCCCGGCGCCGTAGCGCTCGTTGAGCCTTGAGAGCACGGCCTTCGCCTTGAAGAGCTCGCCGGTATCGCCGGGCCAGTACGCGGCGAGGACGGCGGGGTCGATGTCGTCAAGCACCTCGGCGAGGGCGACAAGCCCCACATACGCGTCGTCCACCGGGCCGGGCAGCCCGTCTATGGGCAGGGCGAAGTACGCCGCTGCGAGGCCTAACTTGAGCCTTGCCCTGTGGGGCACGCGCCCGTCGCGCAGAAGCATGATAACGGTGTAGATGATATCCGGCGCGCCGGCGGCGATGCCGGCAAGCCTGCCGGCGCCCAGGCTGCCGGCAAGCGAGAGCGCCCTCCCGCGCAGCTTGAGGTAGCCCTCGGCGAGGCTCCCGCACACGGCGGGGCCAATGTCTCGCATGTAATCGTATGCCCTGGTCATAGCGTCCTCCCAGACTGAAATCTGCCCTAAGCGGGCTATGCCACATTTTATACCAAGGCCCGCGTTTTGTAAATCCCCGCCGCGGCAATATGCACGGAAAGCGGCGCGAGCCCCGCGCGGAATTCGTCGAAAAAACGGTTGCCAAAAGGGGTGCTTATGATGTAGAATTTATGCGAATTAACACCGCGTTAACATCTTTTGCGATTGGGGGAGAAGCTCTTGCAGCTTTTGGAGCAGCGCATACTGAGGGACGGGGAGATTCTGCCCGGGGGCATTCTCAAGGTCGACGGCTTCCTGAACCATCAGATGGACCCCGAGCTGCTCACCGCCATAGGCGGGGAGTTTTGCAGGCTTTATGCAGGCTGCGGCGTGAACAAAATACTTACTATTGAGGCATCGGGCATCGGACCGGCCTGCTTTGCGGGCCTGGCTTTCGGCTGCCCTGTTTTATTTGCCAAAAAGAACCGCACGCGCAACCTCTCCGGCGAGTTCTGGACCAGCCGGGTCTGGAGCTTTACGCACAATGTTGAGAATATCATCCTGGTCAGCAAGAAGTATCTCGGCCCGGGCGACCGCGTGCTGATAGTTGACGACTTCCTGGCCAACGGCGCGGCGCTCGACGGGCTTATAAGCCTCTGCCTCGAGGCCGGGGCCGAGGTCGCCGGCGCGGGCATCTGCATAGAAAAGGCCTTCCAGCCCGGCGGCGAGAGGATACGCTCCCGCGGCATCCGCGTGGAGAGCCTCGCGCGGATAAAATCCATGAGCGACGACGGCGGGATTGAATTCTGCTGAAGATGCGCCCTGCTTTCGGTCTTGAGCCCGCATGGGCTTTAAGATAAATAATTTATGGAGGAAACATAATGAAGAAGTTTCTTGCTCTGCTCTTAGCCCTCGTTATGGTCTTTGCGCTCGCCGCCTGCGGCGAGGAGCCCGCCCCCGAGGGCGACGACGGCGTCACCAAGGAGAACATCAAGGTCGGTTTCATCTTCCTGCACGATGAGAACTCCACCTACGACCTCAACTTCATCAACGGCGCCAAGGCCGCCATCGAGGCTCTCGGCCTGACCGAGGACCAGTACGAGTTCCGCACCAACGTCCCCGAGAACGAGGAGTGCTACAACGCCGCGGCCGACCTCGCCGACGACGGCTGCAACATCATCTTTGCCGACAGCTTCGGCCACGAGGACTACATCATCCAGGCCGCCCAGGAGTTCAAGGACGTCCAGTTCTGCCACTCCACCGGTACCAAGGCCCACACCCTCGGCCTTGAGAACTACCACAACACCTTCGCCTCCATCTATGAGGGCCGCTACCTTGCCGGCGTCGTCGCGGGCATGAAGCTCAACGAGATGATCGCCAACGGCGAGATCACCGAGGACGAGGCCAAGATGGGCTATGTCGGCGCCTTCACCTACGCCGAGGTCATCTCCGGCTACACCAGCTTCTATCTCGGCGCCAAGAGCGTCTGCCCGAGCGTGACCATGGACGTCACCTTCACCGGCTCCTGGCTTGACCAGGCCGCCGAGGGCGAGGCCGCCAACAACCTCATCAACGGCGGCTGCGTCCTGATAAGCCAGCACGCCGACTCCATGGGCGCCCCGACCGCCTGCGAGAACGCCGGCGTCCCCAACGTCAGCTACAACGGCTCCACCATCGACGCCTGCCCGAACACCTACCTTGTCTCCAGCCGCATCGACTGGCAGCCGTACTATGAGTACGCCATCAACTGCGTCATCAACGGCGAGGCCATCGACTCCGACTGGACCGGTACCCTCGCCACCGGCAGCGTCGTCCTGACCGAGCTCAACGAGGCCGTCGTCGCCGAAGGCACCGCCGAGGCCGTTGAGGAGGCCAAGGCCGCCCTCGAGGCCGGCACCCTCCACGTCTTTGACACCAGCACCTTCACCGTCAACGGCGAGACCGTCGAGAGCTACCTTGCCGACGTCGATACCGACGAGAACAACGAGAAGGAGACCGAGGCCATCTCCGACGGCTACTTCCACGAGAGCGAGTACCGTTCCGCCCCGTACTTCGATATCCAGATCGACGGCATCACCCTGCTGGACACGAACTTCGGTTAATAACCCACCAACCCTATGAAACACCGGCAAGCCCCTCGGGGCTTGCCGGCAAAGGACAGCGCAGCGACGAAGCAAAGCCACTACGCTGTCCTTTGCCTCTTATTAATACCAGAAACAAAAAGGAGGAGACGCCTTGGACAGCGGCAAAATAGCGGCGGTGCAGATGCGCAACATCACGAAGTCCTTCGGCTCCGTAATGGCCAACGACCGGGTCTGGCTCGACATTTACAAGGGTGAGATACTCGCCCTCCTCGGCGAGAACGGCAGCGGCAAGACCACGCTGATGAATATGCTCTCGGGCATATACTACCCGGACGCGGGGCAGATTTTTGTCGACGGGCGCGAGGTAGTCATACGCTCGCCCAAGGACGCCTTTGACCTGGGCATCGGCATGATACACCAGCACTTCAAGTTAGTGGACGTGCTCACCGCGGCGGAGAACATCATTCTCGGCCTGCACGGCGAGGGCAAGCTGGACATGAAGGCCGTGGCCGCGAGGGTCCGCGAGATAAGCGGGCGCTACGGCTTTGAGGTCGATCCCAACCAGAAGGTCTACGACATGTCGGTCTCCCAGAAGCAGACGGTGGAGATAGTCAAGGTCCTCTACCGGGGCGCGGACATACTCATCCTCGATGAGCCCACCGCCGTCCTCACCCCGCAGGAGACGGACAAGCTCTTCGCCGTGCTGCGCAACATGCGCGACGACGGCAAGGCGATAGTGATAATCACGCACAAGCTCAACGAGGTCGAGGCCATCTCCGACCGCGTCGCCATACTCCGCCACGGGCACTTTGTAGGCGACATGCCCACGGCGCAGACGAACGCCGGTGAGATGACCAACATGATGGTCGGCCGCCCGGTGGTGCTGAACATAGAGCGGCCGGAGCCGAAGAACGCCGAGCCGAGGCTTGAGGTCTCGCACCTCACCGTCCACGACGAGGAGGGGGTAAAAAAGCTTGACGACGTGAGCTTTACGGCCTATTCCGGGGAGATACTCGGCGTGGCCGGCATATCCGGCAGCGGGCAGAAGGAGCTGCTGGAGGCCATCGCCGGGCTGCACAGGGCCGAGGGCGGCTCGATAACCTACATCGAGCCCGGCACCGGCGCGCGCGAGGAGCTTGTGGGCAAGGACCCGCGCGACATATCCGACATGGGCGTGGCGCTCTCCTTTGTGCCGGAGGACAGGCTCGGCATGGGCCTTGTCGGCGACATGGACCTCTCCGAGAACATGATGCTCCGCTCCTTCAGGCGCGGCAGGGGCTTTTTCACCGACCGCAAGGCGCCGCATCAGCTGGCCGAGCGCGTTGTAAAGGAGCTTGCCGTCAACACCCCGAGCATAGAAACCCCGGTGCGCCGGCTCTCCGGCGGCAATGTGCAGAAGGTGCTTGTCGGGCGCGAGATCTCAAGCGCGCCGACCGTCCTGCTCACCGCCTACGCCGTGCGCGGGCTGGACATAAATTCCTCATACACCATCTACGACCTTATAAACAAGCAGAAGGAGCGCGGCGTCGCCGTGGTCTATGTCGGCGAGGACTTAGACGTCCTGCTCGAGCTCTCCGACCGCATACTTGTGCTCTGCGGCGGCAAGGTCAGCGGGCTTATACCCGGCAGGGGCGCTACCAAGCGCCGCGTCGGGCTTATGATGACAAGGCTGGGAGGGGGCGAAGGCGATGAATAAGACAAGGGAACCGCTTGTACACATCTCGCGGCGGGACACGCTGCCCTGGTACAAGGCCTGGGGCATACGCGCGGCCGCCATCGCCGCGGCGCTTGTAGTCTGCGCCGTCATAACCACCCTGCTCACGGGCGAGAACCCCATAGAGGTCTACGCCGCCATGATAGACGGCAACTTCGGCACCTCGCGGCGCATATGGGTGCTGCTGCAGAACGTCGCCATGCTGCTCATCGTCTCGCTGGCGGTCACTCCGGCGTTCAAGATGCGCTTCTGGAACATCGGCGGCGAGGGCCAGATAATGATGGGCTGCCTTGCCACGGCGGCCTGCATGATCTGCCTCCCCGGCGTCGTGCCCAACTGGCTGCTCATAATCATCATGGTCATAGCGAGCGCGACGGCCGGCGGCATCTGGGGCCTCATCCCTGCCTTCTTCAAGGCGAAGTGGAACACGAACGAGACGCTCTTCACGCTGATGATGAACTATGTCGCCACGCAGTTAGTGGCCTTCTTCATCATCATCTGGGAGTCGCCCAAGGGCTCCGGCCACGTCGGAATAATCAACGCGGACTCGCAGATAGGCTGGTTCCCGACCATAGGCGGCAACAAGTACATGCTCAACGTCCTTATCGTCGCCGTCATAACCGCGGCCATGTACGTCTACCTCAAATATACCAAGCACGGCTATGAGATAAGCGTAGTGGGCGAGAGCGAGCGCACCGCGCGCTATGTCGGCATCAAGGTCGAGCGCGTGATAATGCGCACGATGATAATCTCCGGCGCGCTCTGCGGCATAACGGGGCTGCTGCTTGTCGCGGGCACCGACCACACCATAACCACGACGCTCTCCGCCTCCCGCGGCTTCACCGCCGTCATGGTCAGCTGGCTTGCAAAGTTCAGCCCCATCTTCATGGTGTTTACAAGCCTCCTCATCGAGTTCCTCGGGCGCGGCGCAAGCGAGATCGCCACGGACTTCGGCCTGAACGAGGCCTTTGGCGACATTCTGACGGGCGTAATACTCTTCTTTATAATCGGCTGCGAGTTTTTTATAACCTACAGGCTGCATTTCCGCAAGAGCGCGGCGCACGAGGCAAAGGAGGCGGCGGAAAATGTTTGATTTCATAGCTTTTATCCCCCGCGCCGTGACCCAGGGCGTGCCGCTCATGCTCGGCAGCACGGGCGAGACGCTCACGCAGAAGTCCGGCAACCTCAACCTCGGCCTGCCCGGCGTAATGTACGTCGGTGCCATATGCGGCGTCATAGGCTCCTTCATTTACGAGACCGGCACCCCGGCCGAGAGCATCAACGGCTTCTTAGCGGTTATGATACCGCTTTTGAGCTGCCTCGCGGGCAGCCTGCTCATGGGCCTGCTCTACTGCTTCCTCACGGTCACGCTGCGCGCCAACCAGAACGTCACCGGCCTCGCCATGACCACCTTCGGCGTCGGCTTCGGCAACTTCTTCGGCGGCTCGCTCATAAAGCTCACGGACAGCGAGGTGCCGAGCATAGCCCTCTCCGCTACAAGCAGCTATTTCAAGGCCACGCTGCCCTTTGCCGACAAGCTCGGCTGGTTCGGCGAGATCTTCCTCAGCTACGGTATGCTGGCCTACATAGCCATCGTGATAGCAATTATAAGCTCCTACTTCCTCAAGCGCACGCGCCCGGGCCTCAACCTGCGCGCCGTGGGCGAGGACCCGGCGACCGCCGACGCCGCGGGCATAAACGTCACGCGCTATAAGTACAAGGCGACCTGCATCGGCTGCATGATAGCCGGCCTCGGCGGCCTCTACTACGTCATGGACTACTCGAGCGGCATCTGGTCGAACGACGCCTTCGGCGACCGCGGCTGGCTGGCGATAGCCCTTGTCATCTTCACCATGTGGCGTCCCGCCGTCGGCATCGTCGCGAGCATACTCTTCGGCGGGCTGTACATCCTCTACCTCTTCATCCCCACGGGCACGAACCTCGCCGTTAAGGAGCTCTACAAGATGCTCCCCTACCTTGTGACGATCGCCGTGCTGATAATCGTCTCGCTCAAAAAGAGCCGCGAAAACCAGCCCCCGGCCCACCTCGGCCTGTCGTACTTCAGGGAAGAACGCTGAAAGCAAAAGCCGCCGGAATTCAGGCGAATTCCGGCGGCTTTATTTTGTTTTATGCGGCGGTTTCGCAGACGAAGCCGAGCCTGCCGCCGTAGATATCCGGGTAATCCGCGGCGGGGTCGTTGCGGGAGTCGTTATAGAACCAGCCGGCGTCGGTGTGCCAGAGGAGGCCGTAGTCCTCCCTCGTGCCGTCCGTATCCGTGACGGAGGGCTCGCCCTCGCTCCAGACGAAGTAGCCCTCGCTGCCGTCCAGCCAGCGTATCTCGCCGTCCACCCGCGAAAAGCCCAGCCAGAGGAATTCTATCCCCTGTGCCTCGGCAAGGGCGGTGACCTCCTCTAACTCCTGGGCGCTGTGTATGACCGCAAGGCGGCCGCCGCGCTCGCGGCAGAGCTCCTCGGCCTCGGTCCAGCTGTAGTCGCCGGCGACGGCCTCATAGACCGGCTCGGGCCCGGCCGTCGGGCTCGGGGAGGGTGTGAGGGTCGGCGTCGGCGCCGGGGTGTGCACAGTGGTGGGCAGCGCGCTCGGGCTTGCCGGGCCGAGCGGCTCCTCGGGGTACAGCGAGGGGAGGATGAAGTTGAGCGCCAGCGCCAGCGCCGCGGCCCCGAGGCACAGCAGCACGATGAACAGCACAAGGCCGCGGCCGTGCCGCTTTTCCCGTTCGGCCTCGCTGCGCTCCTGCTCCGTCTCGAACTCTATCGGCTCGAGAAAGCGCTCGCGGCGCTCGGCCTCGCGCATGGCGGCCTTTTCGGCGCGCGGGCTGCGCCGTGGCGGCTGCCCGCCCTCCGTCACCGGCTTCTGGGCGGGAGGCGCATTGTCCTCCGTGCCGGGGGCCTCCGGCCTGGGCTCCGGCTCTGCTCCGGCGCGCTCAGGCGGGGCGGATTTTGCCTCCGGGGGTGTCTCCGGGCGCTCGCGGCCGTAGTTTATTTCGTTTATCCAGTCTATGACCGGCGAGGCCGCGGCGGGCTTTCGCGCCGGTTCCTTTTCTCGGCCGAAGTCCAGCTCGCGCTGCCAGTCTATCTGCCCGGCGGGCCCGGGGTGGGCCGCAGGCTCCGGCTCCGGGGAGGCGGGCTTTTTCGGCTCGGGCTCCGGGACGCCGGCGACGTCGTCCAGAGAGTAGGAGGCGAGTATCCCCGCCATGGTCCGCTCCACCTCGCTGAGCGCGCGCTCGGGCTTGCCGAACATGGACATCGCGGCCGCGTCGCCCTCGCCCACGCAGGGCTCGAGCGCCATGGAGAGCTCGACCGTGTCCGCATAGCGCTCCTCGGCCTTGAAGGCGAGCGCCTTTTTAAGCACCGCGCCGAGCTTGTCCCCGGCTATCGTCGGGATGGGCACGGCGTCGCCGTTCATGCGGCGGCGCAGCGCGCTCGCGCGCAGCTCGTTCGTCATCCCGGCGGCGGGCATGGCGAAAAAGGGCAGCCTTCCGCGGGTCACCCCGGCGTACAGCAGCAGCCCTATGGAGTACACGTCGCTGCGCAGGCCGCCCTGGCCGGTCCAGAAAAGCTCCGGGGCCATATATTCAAGCTCATCCGTCGTCCACTCCCCGGGGGCGTGGTCGGCGCGGCCGCCCAGGTAGGGCGAGCCGTCGGCGGACATGAATATATTCTCCGGGTGTATGTTCCCGTGCCCGAGGGCAAAGGCCGCCGCCTGGCCGCAGACGGCCCGCGCGAGGGAGATAAGCTCCTCCCGGCCCAGCGAGCCTATGCCCGCGCCCAACGGACGGCGCGCGCCCGCTCCCTTGTAAACTCCCATGTTCAAGCTCCCTTCCGGCTCCGGGGCCGGTTATGTGGTCATATCTTTAATAAGCTCCTCAATCCGCGCGCACCAGCGGCGCAGCTCGCGGTTCGGGCGGCCCTCGCAGCCGCGCGCTGCCTCGAGCAGCCTCTCCGCGGCTTTGACGAGCGCGGCATAGAACTTGTTCCGTTTTCCGTGCTCCTCGCGCTCTACCGGGACGCCGGCGGTTATTTTTACAAAGGCGCCCGCGGCGAGGTCATAGACCGTGCCGCTGTAGGGGGCCATGGCCTCAAAGCCGAGCTCGGCCTTCAGCGCCGCGGCAAAGCTGTCGCACACGCCGTCGTCGCCGTGGTTCACAAAGACCTGAATGGGGCTTTGCGCGGCAAAGCCGCGCATCCAGTCCAGCAGCCCGCGCATGTCCGCGTGGCCGCTGACGCCCGGCAGGACGGAGATCTCCGCGCGCACGGCTATGGTCTCGCCGAAGAGCCGCACCTCATCCACGCCGTCGTGGAGCAGCCTGCCCAGCGTGCCCTCAGCCTGGTAGCCGACAAAGAGTATAAGCGACTCCCTGCGCCACAGGTTGTGCTTGAGGTGGTGGCGTATGCGCCCGGCGTCGCACATGCCGGAGGCCGAGATAATTACCTTGGGCTCCGGGTTTTCGTTTATGGCGCGCGACTCGTCCACGCTGACGGCGAGCTCGAGGCCGTCGAAGGTCAGCGGGTTCACGCCCCGCGCGAGGATGGCGCGGGTATCGTCGTCGAGGAAGGAGGTGTCGCACTGCAAAAACACGCTCGTCGCCTCGACTGCGAGCGGGCTGTCCACATAGACCCGGAAGCCCGGGTGCCCGCTGACAAGGCCGCGCTCCTTTATCTCGCGGATGAAATACAGCATCTCCTGCGTGCGGCCCACGGCGAAGGAGGGTATCACCACGTTGCCGCCCCGGTCGAGGGTGCGCTGTATCACCCCGGCGAGCTCCGTCACATAGTCCGCGCGCGCCTTATCGTGCAGGCGGTCGCCATAGGTGCTCTCCACAACGACGTAGTCCGCGCCGGAGACGCGCTCCGGGTCGCGGAGCAGGGGCTGGTTGGTGTTGCCCACGTCGCCGGAAAAGACTATCTTGCGCCTCACGCCGCCCTCGCTGAGCCAGACCTCGATGCAGGCCGAGCCGAGCAGGTGCCCGACGTCGGTAAAGCGCACCGCCACGCCCTCGGCGACCTGGATCACCTCGCCATAGGAGCAGGGCCGCAGGCATCTGGTCAGGGCGGCGACGTCCTCCATGTCATAGAGCGGCTCGGCCTTTTCGCCGCCGGCGCGCTTTGCCTTGCGGGTTTTGTACTCGGCCTCGCTCATCTGTATGTTGGCGCTGTCGCGCAGCATTATGTCCGCGAGCGCGCAGGTCGCGGCCGTGGCGTATACGCTGCCGGAAAAGCCGTTTTTCGCGAGCAGGGGCAGCAGGCCGCTGTGGTCGATGTGCGCGTGGGTCAGCAGGGCAAAATCGACTGTGCCGGGCGCGACGGGCAGGCGCTGGTTCACGAACATGTCGCGCCCCTGCTCCATGCCGCAGTCCACGATGAACCGGGTCGCGCCGCACTCTATGTAGGTGCAGCTCCCCGTGACCTCATGCGCCGCGCCGAGGAAGGTGATTTTCATGCGATGGCCTCCTCTCTGAGGACGATGTATTTAAATTCAATCCGTGCGCCGCCGGGGCCTTCGCCTTCCGCCCGCCCCAGCCTCAACCCCTCAGCCGCGGCCCATCGGGCCGCGCCAGTTCCCCTTACAGGGGAGCCAGGGGCTTGGCGGTTATACCGCGCCCTCTTGCCTCCCCCTGCAAGGGGAGGTGGCCGAGCGGAGCGAGGCCGGAGGGGTTGCTGCGGGGTTTGTCAGGCGCCAAAAGCCCTCGCGCCGGTTTTATCCTGGCCGCAACCCCTCAGTCACGGCCCATAGGGCCGTGCCAGCTCCCCTTACAGGGGAGCCATGGGCTTGGCGGTTATACCGCGCCATCTCACTATTTTCGGTCTTGCGCCAAGGCTCTGACCTTCCGGTCGATCTCGTCGCAGACCGCGCTGAAGTTTCGGTTGACCTCCTCGTTTGAAAAACGCAGCACGAGGAGCCCAAGCGCCGCAAGCTCGGCGTCACGGCGCATATCGCGCCCGGCCCCTGAGGGTTCAAAATGCTGCGAGCCGTCCAGCTCAACGACCAGCGCGGCAAGCGGGCAGTAAAAATCCACAATATACCGGCCCACAACCCGCTGACGGTAAAACTTGACCGGGTAGGCGCGCAAAAATGTATACCACAGCCGCCGCTCCTGCGGCGTCATATTGCCGCGCAGAGCCCGCGCATTCTTTTTGAGCTTGCTGTCGTATGGGATGAACATTGGCAATACC
>CALWYQ010000095.1 GCA_944385815.1 uncultured Oscillospiraceae bacterium
AAAAAGCGGTATTTCTTTCGGGGTCCGGGGGGCTTTCTTTTGACAAGACAAAAGAAAGCCCCCCGAAATGCCGGGCGCCACTTGCGCCCATTTGGTCACCGGGCGGCAAGCCGCCCAGACTTCCAGCGCGAAGTCTCGTATCATCTCCGGGCATAGCCCGCCGGCGCAATAAAATTGCGCCCGGCCAGAAAACTGGCCGGGCGCCTCTCCGCATCCCGGCTGAGAGCACATTCCGGGTGCGGGATGGTCAGATTATATCAGAAGTTCCCGTGCTTTGCAAGGCATTCGGGATGCTCTTTCACGTACTTCCTGTTCTTGATGTTGCCGATGATGATTACCGGGACAACGATCGCGACAAGCGCCAGGTAGCCGTCGTAGCCGTAGGCATAGGTGATGATCTTGGTGAGGCCGAAGGTGCTGAGCAGCATGCAGACGGCGACCATGACCACGCCGATGACGGCCATGCGGATCTTCTCGTGGATGTCAACCTTGCCGACAAAGAACTTCTTGTCTATGCGCAGGATCATCGTGTAGATGAGCGTAACGCAGGTGGAGACAAAGGCGCAGAAGAGCAGGATGGAGTAGACTATCTCAAGCCAGCCCCAGCCGATCTCGCGGCAGATGAAGAGGTTCGGGAGGTCGATGGCCTTGTCACTCTCCGGAGCGGCGTAGATGAGGTCCTGCCAGCCGAGGAGCATGAGGCCGGAGAGGGCCAGCATGCCGCCGTTCATGATGCCGCCAAGTACGCCGGCCTTTTTGACGCCCTTCTGGTTGAGGGTAACGGCCGCGGCAATCATGGGCGGGATGGAGACGCACTGGAAGCCGCAGTAGATAACCGCGCCGCGCCAGAAGCCTTCAAGCCCGTCCGGGTTATTCGGGGCAGCGGTGAAGGCCTCCAAAACGGCCTCGGGACGGTTCGCGATGCCCACGATTATCATAAGGCCCGCGGTTACAAGGATGCCGACAGACAGCACCGTGCTCGCCGCAATTATAAGCTTTACGCCGAAGAGGCACAGCAATATGAGCAGCGCTGCGACTATTATCGTGCTCGGCAGCGAAGCGGCGCCGCCGGCGCCCTCGAAGCCCAGCACATCGTCAACCAGCAGCGCCGCGCCGGATATGGCGGCCGCAACGGCTGCAAGGATAATTATAATGTAGAAAATCTCAAAGGTAATCGCCAGCTGGGGGTAGGGGCTCCACAGCTCACGGAAGGTGTCGTTGTAGTTGTCCAGGCCGCGCAGGCGGGCGAACTTCATTATAACGTAAATGACGTAGGCCAGCACGCCCATGGATATGAGCGGGTACAGCACTGCGGTCCAGCCATACTGGACATAGTAGTTGAGCACCTGGTTGCCGGTGGCGAAGCCCGCGCCGACGTGTGTTCCGAACCACACGCTCGCCACGGAGAAGCCAGCCGCCAGCGTACCCTTGGTCACTGCCGATTTCTCATTGGGGTTTTCAGTCATGTTCGGCTCTCCTTCCCGTTTTTGATTGCTCTCTCTCTTCTCACAGCTGTGAACACAGCATATGCGCATTATAAAGGATGATTCAAAATGCCGCAATTCACATGCAAGTCTTTTAACAAATTGTAAATTCTGCGCTTGATAAAGTGCATTTTCACACCTGTCCGGCTCAGCTGCGCCCGGTTTAACCAGTTGTCAGTTTTTTCACACCGATTTTGCTGTCAATGCCTTCCGTTGCCAAAAACTTGTCGAAGTATTTTTTCGCGGCCGTGCATTTTCAAAATGCATTCCTTTAGGGGCGCTATTGTGTGATTTGTAGAAATATTGCATACATCTTGATTTTGCGGGCCCGGTTGTGGTAAATTAGTAGTGGAAATGCGGGTAAGCCCAGGTGCAAAAGCAGCCCTAATGCATCAAATTTGCTTCTCAGGTGATAACTTTGATGAACCGCGAAAAATTGGAGAGCTATCTTGAGAAAAACCCTTTTGCCAAGCTCAGCGACGTCGTCACCCAGATACTGTATGACGAAATTGTCGTTTTGGACGTCCCGCCCGCCTCAAAGCTGAATATAAATCAAATCGCGACCGATTTAGGCATCTCCCGCACCCCGGTGGTGGAGGCGATCAACCGCCTGCAGGCCATCGGCTTCGTGGAGCAGAGGCCGCGCTCGAGCGGCTTTTATGTTACGGACATGAACATGCGGGACATGATAGACCTCTACAACGCCCGCACGGCCATCGAGTGCGAGGCCGCGGCCCTCTGCGCGGAGAACGCCTCCACGGACGCCGTCTCGCAGCTGGACAATCTGGCGGCCGAGTTCAAAAAGGCCGTGCCCCGTCTGGACGGCATCCGCCTGAAGGAGACGGACATGCCCTTCCACAAGCTCTTAGTGGAATCCTGCGGCAACAAGTACCTGATTCGCAGCTACAACGAGCTGCTGCCGAACCTCAAGATGTACCAGGGCTCCTGGACAAAGTTCATAAACCCCGGCAGCACCAACCCCTGGTCGAGCCAGGTGGTGCATCAGCACGTCGCGATAGTCTCCGCAATAAAGCTTCATATCCCGGCGCTCGCGCGGCAGTGCATGGCCGACCATATCCAGTCGAGCCTGAACTTCGTGGCCTACAGCGACGATAAGAACGACCCCTTCGCCATTTTCAAGCGCGCGCCGGACAAATCAAGATAACCCTGGAGGACAAAATGAAGATTGCAATGATAGGCTCCGGCGCTGCCGGCAGCGTTTTTGCCGCGTATCTGCGCCGCGGCGGGGCGGACATGTACCTTGTAGACAAGTATAAGGCGCACATGGACAAGATTGCCGCCGAGGGCCTCACCTTCCGCTGCAGGGGCGAGGAGTGCGTGCTGACGGGCTTCCATACGGCCGAAACGGCGGCGGAGCTCCCGGAGATGGACATCGTCATCCTGATGGTCAAGGCCACGCAGACGGACGAGGTCATGCCGGAGGTCATGCACTGCGTGGGCGGGGGCACCGTGCTCTGCTCGCTGCAGAACGGCATAGGCAACGACGAGATCCTTAAAAAATACGTCCCCGGCACGCGCATAATGTACGGCGCGGGCGTCATCGGCACGGAGCTTGCCGGCCCGGGCTGCTGCGTGTCCAAGCCCGAGGACGGGGTGCAGATGTTCTTCGGCGCAGTCGAAAAGAGCCCGGAGACCGACGCGGCGGGCAGATACCTCGCCGAGTGCTTCGAGCGCGGCGGCTGCCACACCAGCTTTGAGGACGACGTGCGCGTCCTGCTCTGGAAAAAGGCCGTCACCAACAGCGGCTACAACGCGGTCTGCGCCGTTACGCGGCTGCGGCTGCACTACTGCATGGATAACGAATGGGGCATGAAGCTCCTTATGAACGTCTGGCGCGAGGGCTGCGCCGTTGCGAAGGCCCTCGGCGTGGGGGACATCTGGCCGCTCATAGAGGGCGACATCGCGAACCTGCGCCAGAATCTCGGCGACTACTACCCTTCCATGGCCCAGGACGCCGTGCTCAAGCACCGCCAGACCGAGATAGACGTCCTCAACGGCGCAATCGCCATGTACGGCGAGCGCCTCGGCGTCCCGACGCCGTATAACAGCGTGCTTGCGGACCTCATCCGCTGCATCCAGGCCAACTACGCCAACCAGTACGGCGAGGCCAACGGCTGAAGCTCTCTCCGCCGCCCGCGGGGTGAGAGCCGCGGCCGGCGTTAATCACAGCACCCCAGCATAATAAAGAGAAGCATCAATCAATGAGAGGAGACCAACAAGTATGAAAATCGCAATGGTAGGCTCCGGCGCTGCCGGCAGTGTGTTCGCAAGCTATCTCCGCGCCGGCGGGGCGGACATGACCCTTATTGACCCCTACAAGGCCCATATGGACGCCGTCCGCGACCACGGCATGAAGTTCACCATCTATCCTGACAAGACCACCGTCCTCACCGGCTTCCACACCGCCTACAGCGCGGACGAGGTCGAGACCATGGACATAGTCATCTTCATGACCAAGGCGAACCAGCTTGAGAACGCCATAGTCGGCGCGAAGCACTGCATAGGCCCCAACACCGTTCTTGTCAGCCTCATAAACGGCCTCGGCAACGACGACAAGCTCCTCAAATACTACCCCGCCTCCCGCTGCATGGTCGGCTCCGGCGTCATCGGCACCGCGCTCGACGGCCCCGGGGGCTGCATCTCTACCCCGAGCGAGGGCGTTATAATGAACTTCGGCGCGCTTGAGAACAACGAGCTCACCCAGGCCGCCGGCAAATACATGGAAGAGTGCTTCAACAAGGGCGACTGCGAGGCCGTGTTCCGCGAGGACGTGCTGCCCTTTATCTGGAAGAAGGTCATCGTCAACTGCACCGTCAACACCGTCTGCGCCGTCACCCGCCTGAAGATAGGCTACGTTGAGAACAACCCCTACGGCCAGAAGCTCTTCCACAACGTCATCCGCGAGTGCTGCGCCGTCGCCGAGCACAAGGGCGTGCACATCGACCCGGACGAGTTCATCGCCGTCGACCACCAGCACATCATCGACAATATTTCCGACTACTACCCGAGCATGGCTCAGGATATGCTCTATAAAAAGCTGCGCACCGAGGTCGATACCCTCACCGGCACGATAAGCGACTACGGCAAGCAGTTCAACGTCCCCACCCCGACCTGCGACGTCCTGAGCGACATCGTCCGCTGCGTGCAGGATAACTACGACAACCAGTACGGCGAGGCCAACGGCGCCGTCAACGCCTGAGTCCCCGGCGCGGGAGAGCGTCAAGGCACGGAGGAGCACATGAAGGAGATCATAATTCTCATAGGCAACTACGGCTCGGGCAAAACTGAGCTCGCGCTCAACTTCGCCTTTCAGGCGGCGGAGCAGGGCAAGAAGGTGGAGCTGCTTGACCTCGACATGGTCAACACCTATTTCCGCCTCACCGACCGGGGTAACCTCATCAAGAGCAAGGAGATACGCCTTGTCTCCCCGAACTTTGTCCACTCCAGCGTGGAGACGCTCTCCCTGCCCGCCGAGGTTGCCAGCGCCTTCGCCCTCGACTGGGACACCGTCATTTTCGACGTGGGCGGCGACCCCGCGGGCGCGACGGCCCTCGGGCGCTACCATAACGACTTCAAGAGCATGCCGGAGGGCAGCGTCCGGGTCTATAACGTCGTGAACACGCGGCGGCCCATGGCCGGCACGCCGGAAAAGCTCCTCAGCCTGATGGAGGGCATGGAGCGGCACTCCCGGCTCAAGGTCACCGGCTTCATCAACAACACCAACCTCGCCCGCCTCGCCTCGGCGGACGACCTGCGCGACGGGTATGAGATCGTCCGCCGCGCGAGCGAGCGCTCCGGCGTCCCGGTGGCCTACACCTCCGGCCGGCCGGACATACTTGCCGAGTTCCTCAGCGAGGAGCGCGACCCGGCCTTCATAGGCGAGCCCTTCCCGATCGAGACCTATATGCACCGCGATTGGGAGACCTTCACCCGCGAGGGCCTTTGATTCCGTAGACCGAGCGGCCCATACCGGACCGCTGCTGCAAACTACATCACAGAAACGAGGTAGAAGCATGGTTAAATTCACTATCAATGAAGAGCTGTGCAAGGGCTGCGGCCTGTGCGTACGCGCCTGCCCGAAAAAGCTCCTGCAGCTCTCCAAGACCAAGCTGAACGCCAAGGGCTACCACCCGGCCGAGATAACGGACGTCTCGGCCTGCATAGCCTGCGCGTCCTGCGCCCGCACGTGTCCCGATGTGGTAATCCGCATCGAGAAGGAATGAGGAGGGAACTGACATGGCATTGACTCTTATGAAGGGCAGCGAAGCCATAGCCGAGGCCGCCATCCGCTGCGGCTGCCGCTATTTCTTTGGCTACCCCATCACCCCGCAGACTGAGATCCCCGAGTACATGTCCGAGCGTATGCCCGAAATCGGCGGCTGCTTCCTGCAGGCCGAGAGCGAGGTCGGCGCTATCAACATGGTGTACGGCGCGGCCGGCACCGGCGAGCGCGTGCTCACCAGCTCCTCCTCCCCCG